>CAMZEN010000003.1 GCA_947305775.1 uncultured Verrucomicrobiota bacterium | reverse complement strand
CAGCCTCGTTTCAGGTCGGAAACAGCCTCGTTTCAGGTCGGAAACAGCCTCGTTTCAGGTCGGAAACAGCCTCGTTTTCCCATCCTTTAGCCCAACCCTTACGTTGTTACGTAAAGGGTAGCCCTTTAAGGGCTACCCGTACAATATAATACAATAAATAACATACCAAAGCGCGCACGCGTACGCGCGAGGGCATAAAATAGTTTTTCTTTTTGGTGTTGCTCAAACGAGTAGTATGGTTGAGGGCGGCTACTTTCTAATTGCTGTCTCTATATTAGTGTGGGTGGGGGTGTGTTCCTGCATGGTTAAGAAAACAGCCTCGTTTCGGGTTGGAAACAGCCTCGTTTCAGGTTGGGAATGGCCTCGTTTTTCTGCGTTTTCTAGGACGCATAGGATGCGCAACCAAGAACTGGCACTGAGTTGTCCTGCTAGTCCTGCCTGTCTTACGCTTCCTTTCAGCCCTTTTAGTGTCTTCCCTTTTGTGCTTTGGATGTGGTATAATATGAGCGGAAGGCGAAAGGTGCGAAATGGCATTGCCTTTGGACATAGACGACTTGATTCATCAGCGCAAGGTGGAAGGTGCGCGGATAGAATACAAGAGGGGCTGGAATCCTGAAAAGGTACTCCATTCGCTGTGTGTTTTCGCAAATAACATCGCATCCATCAGAAGCGAGTGCTATCGGAAGCGGACAATCGCAATTTGCTGAAGTGAGAAAGGAAAACGACTTATGAAACATGCAAGCATCATCAAATCCATCTTCGCCGCCGCTGCGGTGGAATATCCCCCGAGCGAAGCGAGCGCCGCAGGCGGCTCAATGCGGGGTGCAGGCGGCGCGTGGGCCGAGACGGAGACGGTCGGCGGCTACACGTGGACGTATCGCATCAACGGCGACACGGCGGAGATTATGGTATAATTGCACTTTACAGGAGAAAAACAGACATGGCTACTTTGTCAATGTTCTTTGGACTGATCGTCAAGATGTACAAGGAGCGGGATGGCCAGCATCATCGCCCGCACATCCATGTTCAGCACGCCGAAAGGGCGGCATCGTTCGACATTGAGACGAGCGATATCCTTGCAGGGGAGCTTGACAAGGACGATGTCGATAAGGTGCGCGGCTGGATGAGCATTCATAGGGAAGAGCTTTTCGCCAACTGGAAACTGCTTAGCGAAGAGGGAACGTACTTCAAGATCGAACCATTGCGCTGAGGAAAGAAATGAACGTACTGCATCAGGTTGTGGCGGCTACGCCTTTGGACGACAGACGGATTCGCGTGTCGTTCGAGAATGGCATGGGGGGCGTTTTCGACTGTACGCCCTATTTGCAGGATAAATATTGGGCAAGTCTCGCCAATCCGGCGTTCTTTCGTCAGGTGCGTGTTGATTGCGGAACGCTTTGCTGGCCAAATGACATTGATATCGACCCTGAAGAAATATGGGATGATTGCGTGAAGGAGAAAATCTAACCATGGACAGGAGCATCATCAGATCTATCTTCGCCGCCGTTGCGGTGGCGGCAGGCGGCGCATGGGCCGAGACGGAACCGTTCGGCGGCTACACGTGGACGTATAGGATAAACGACGATACGGCGGAGGTTTCCGGCGTCTCGCCAGCTACAGGTGCAATTACGATTCCATCCACATTAGGCGGCAAGCCCGTGACGGACATCGGATCTTATGCGTTCGAGTACTGCAGCAGGCTTACGAGCGTGACGATTCCGAACAGCGTGACGAACATCGGGGCTTCTGCGTTCTCCTACTGCAGCGGGCTTACGAGCGTGACTATCCCCGACAGCGTGACGAACATCGGGTCTCTTGCATTCTCCTACTGCACTGGTCTTACGAGCGTGACGATACCTGACAGCGTGACGAGTATCGGGGGAGGAGCATTTGAAAATACGCCGTTTTATAATAACCAGCCTAACGGCCTTATTGTGTTTGGCAAGGTCGCTTATAAGATGAAAGGGAATTGTCCTGCTTCGGTAACGATTCCCGACGGTGTGACGAGCATCGGATCTTCTGCGTTCTCTGGCTGCAGCGGTCTTACGAGCGTGACGATACCTGACAGCGTGACGAGCATCGGATCTTCTGCGTTCTATAACTGCAGCGGTCTTACGAGCGTGACTATACCCGACAGCGTGACGAGCATCGGGGGTGGGGCGTTCTACAATTGTAGCGGGCTGACGAGCGTGACGATACCAGACAGCGTGACGAGCATCGGATATGAAGCGTTCTCTGGCTGCAGCGGGCTCACGAGCGTGAATATTACCGACATTGCGAAGTGGTGCGAGATTTCATTCGTTGGTTCAACGGCTAACCCGCTATATTACGCGAAGAATCTGTTTCTCAATGGATCGTTGGTTGAGGATTTGACTATACCCGCCGGCGTGACGAGCATCGGGGATTTGGCGTTCTACAACTGCAGCAGGCTTACGAGCGTGACGATACCGAACAGCGTGACGAGCATCGGGAATGATGCGTTCTACGGCTGCAGCGGACTGACAAGCGTGACGATACCTGATAGCGTGACGAGCATCGGGGATTATGCGTTCGGAGGTTGCAGCGGGCTTACGAGCGTGACGATACCCGACAGCGCGACGCGCATCGGGTATCGTGCGTTCTCCGGCTGCAGCGGGCTAAAGGAGATGACGTTACCGTTTGTCGGCGCGTGGCGAGGCAACAGCGGGTCGTCCGATTCCCTCTTCGGCTACATCTTCGGTACTTCGTCTTACACTGGCGGCACAAGGACGCGTCAATACGATTTGTCCTCCTACGACGACTACTACATACCTTCCAAGCTGAAGAAGGTCGTGATCACCGACGAAACTGTTCTGGGATATGGTGCGTTCTATGGTTGCAGCGGACTTACGAGCGTGACTATCCAAGAGGGTGTGACGAGCATCGGCTCTTATGCGTTCTATAACTGCAGCGGGCTTACGAGCGTGACGATACCCGACAGCGTGACGAGCATCGGGTATCGTGCGTTCTCCGGCTGCAGCGGTCTTACGAGCGTGACTATACCCGACAGCGTGACGAGCATCGGGGGTGGGGCGTTCTACAATTGTAGCGGGCTGACGAGCGTGACGATACCAGACAGCGTGACGAGCATCGGATATGAAGCGTTCTCTGGCTGCAGCGGGCTCACGAGCGTGACGATACCTGACTGCGTGACCAGCATCGGGTATTCTGCGTTCTCTGGCTGCAGCGGCTTGACGAGCGTGACGATTGGCAACGGCGTGACGAGCATCGGGGAGGGGACGTTCTACTACTGCAGCGGTCTGACGAGCGTTACGATACCGAACAGCGTGACGACCATCGGGTCTGATGCGTTCTCCTACTGCAGTGGGCTTACGAGCGTGACGATACCGAACAGCGTGACGAACATCGGGTATCGTGCGTTCTATAACTGCAGCGGACTTACGAGCGTGACGATCCCCGACGGCGTGACGAGCATCGAGTCTTATGCGTTCTACAACTGCAGCAGACTTACAACGATTTATGTTTCTATAGGTGACACGGAACGCGTAAAGTCGTTGATCGGGCGTTCGGGACGAGACATTAGCGGCATCGCGTTTGTGGAAGGTAAGACGCCAGATCCCGTGGTCACAACCTGCGTCGTGACGTTTAACGCGAACGGAGGGAGCGTTACGCCCTCGTCTCGGACGGTAACGTCCGGTTCTGCTGTTGGCTCGTTGCCAACGCCGACACGTAGCGGATATACGTTCAACGGCTGGTTTACGTCGGCGAGCGGAGGAACGCAGGTGACGGCATCTACGGTCGTCAATACTAGTACGACATACTACGCACACTGGACGGCGGAGCCGATTTGGATGATAGACGCAAATGGTGTCTTGACGGGGGTGGATTTGAACGGAGCCTCGGATGTCGCCATTCCGGCCGGTGTGACGAGCATCGGGTATTCCGTCTTCTCCGGCTGCAGCGGACTTGCTAACGTGACGATACCGGGCAGTGTTACGAACATCGGGATGTATGCGTTCAAGGACTGCACTGGTCTTACGAGCGTGACGATACCCAACAGCGTAACGAGCATCGGGGACTGTGCGTTCGATGGCTGCAGCGGGCTTACGAGCGTGACGATACCCGACGGCGTAACGAGAATCGGGGACTGTGCGTTCTATGACTGCAGCGGTCTTACGAGCGTGACGATACCGGACAGCGTCACGAGCATCTACTCTTCTGCGTTTTCCGGCTGTAATGAGGCGCTTTTTGACACGTCAACGATCCCTGGCGTGAAACTAGTGGATGGGTGGGCTGTGGGGTACACGGGTGCCCTTGCCGGCTCCTTGAATCTTTCTGGGGTGCGCGGCATCGGGGAGGGTGCGTTTTATGATTGCAGCGGGCTTACGAGCGTGACGATCCCCGACGGCGTGACGAGCATCGGGATCGAATTGTTCAGGGGTTGCATTAATCTTGCAAGTGTAACGATTCCTGCCAGTGTGACAAGTATTGGGGACGCTGCGTTCGCCGAGTGTGACAGCCTTGTAGGCATATACATCACTGATTTGGCGGCATGGTGCAGAATCTCGTTTGATGACTATCCGCTGGACCTCGCGCACAAGCTTTACCTTAATGGGACCTTGCTCACTGATATGATAATCCCTGCCGGTGTGACGAGCATCGGGGATTTTGCGTTCTGCGGCGGCAGCGGGCTTACTAGCGTGACAATACCGAACAGCGTGACGAGCATCGGGGATTATGCGTTCTGCGACTGCAGCGGGCTGACGAGCGTGACGATACCTGACAGCGTGACAAGTATCGGTGAGCGCGCATTCGAAGGGTGCAGCGGTCTTGCGAGCGTGACGATTCCCGTTAGCGTGACGAGCATCGGGGGTTATGCGTTCGACGGGACGGTGGTGGATACAGTTTATGTTGCGGCTGGAGATGCCGATCGCGTAAAGGCTCTGCTTGGCGATTCTAGTTTTGACGTTGGCGGCATTAATTTCATTGAGGAAGTTATACCCGCGGATACTTACACTGTTACGTATATGTCCGGTGCAAATGGCGCAGGGTCTCAGCAGACGGCAACGAAGACGAAGGATGTCGCTCTGACCCTAAAGGGCGCGCTTTTCACGCGCACGGGCTACACGCAGACTGGATGGGCCACGAGTGACGGTGGCACAAAGGCGTATGACCTCGGCGCGTCCTACACGGCGAATGCCGCGATCGCTCTCTATCCGTTCTGGACTGTTAACCAGTATACGGTGACGTTCGACGCGAACGGTGGGACTGGCGGGACTAGCGTGACACAGGACTATGGGACGACGGTTGTCGCGCCGGAGGTAGCGCGCGAAGGCTATGAATTTGCGGGTTGGTCGCCGGCTGTCCCTGCAACTGTCCCTGCTGGAAATATCACTTGTGTCGCGCAATGGACGAAGCTTCCTGATATAGACCCAGACCCGACACCAGACCCAGACCCGACGCCTGAACCCGAGCCGACGCCGGAACCTACGCCTGATCCAGAACCTACCCCTGATCCGACGCCCGATCCAGAGCCGGAGGTAGAAGAAGTGCCTGAGTTGTTCGATGAAGTTGACGGCGCGGCGCCTGCTGATGCGGCGAGCGAGTACAACGGCTACTTGTACGACGCTAAGAGCGGTGCAGTGAAGGGGACGATACAGGTCAAGGTCGGCAAGCCCGGCAAGAAGGACGGCAAGGCGTCGGTCTCGGCGACGGTTGTCGTCGGCGCCAAGAAGTTGACGCTGAAGGCGTCCGACAAGGGCAAGGCCGTGATGGCTTCCGACGGACCTACGGATATCGAGCTTGTAGGCAAGGGCGCGGAGGCGTGTACCGTCACGCTCGGCGCGGACGGGATCTCCGGCTACTACGGCCAGTACCTCATCGACGGCTCCCGCAACTTCTTCGCCTCCAAGGACAAGGGCGAAGCGGCGGACGCCAACGCCGCCATCTCCAAGTGGCTCGGTTCCCTGATGGTGATCTGGGACGACGGGTCCCTCAGCGTCGGCATCGCTACGAAGGGGAAGGTGAAGGTAAGCGGCACCCTCACCAGCGGCACCAAGGTCTCCGCAAGCACGGTGCTGCTCGTAGGCGAGGAGTGGTGCTGCGCCTCCGTCGCCGCGCCCAAGGCGAACCTCTCGTTCGTCATATGGCTTTCGCGCGACGGCAAGACCGCGAAGGTGGAGGGCCTTGGCGAGGACGTCATGGTAGGCCGTGCCGGAAAGCTTGCCGACGGCGCGGCGTTCCGTGTCCCGACCGACGCCAAGCTCTGGTCGGCTATACCCGGCAAGGTCCTCACCGAATACCTGCCAAGCCATGTCCCAGTGACGAAGAATGGCGCGAAGTGGACTCTTCCCAAGGCCGGCAAGATATCGATGAAGAACGGCGTCATCGACGACTCGAAGGCTGGCGAGAACCCGTCGGGCCTGAAGCTCACGTACAAGGAGAAGGACGGCTCGTTCAGCGGCTCCTTCAAGGTCTACGCGGAGAACAAGGGCAAGCTGAAGTCTACGACCGTGAACGTTACTGGCTTCCTGCTCGACGGCGTCGGCTACGGCACGGCCACCATCAAGAAGGTCGGCTCGGTGGCGATCCAGATCCAGTAGCCTCCGGCATGGGAAGCCCCCTTTCGTCTCCCGCCCATCGCGTCCCTCACGCCTCTCGGATGGGGACACACCCCGCAAAAGGCTCGGAAGCCGAGTATTCCGCCGAGATCGCGCGGCTCCTGACGCCGCCCGGCATGAAGGCGGAGGTGAAGGTCGTCTACCAGACGATGGATGCGCTCCATGCCGCCTGCCCAGACTCCGCTGGGGACTGGTACTTCACGGGAGACTACCCGACGCCAGGCGGATACAAGGTCCTGCGCAAGGCTCTCGCAAACTATCTCTCCAAAAACTCCGAGAGATCGTATTGAGGAGTGCGATTTTCTGCGCCTTTAAAAGCACACGCAGGCACGGGAAAAAGTGCATGCACTTTTGTTTGGAAGTGCATGCACTTTTGGGTTTGTAGGGTAGGCGTTAGGCCACAAATTTGGTATAATAGTCGCCGTAAAACGAAGTAAGGAGCGAAGCTATACCAACGATTATGGAAAGCGTCAGGAACAAGGAGTAACGAAATGAAAATAGTACGATCGTTCATTTCTGTGGTTCTAATCACATGCTCTGCGCTGTCGGCCCTTTGTGGTGGCGGTATTCCAGGTGTCGGCATTCCTGGCACCTTTAGCGTGACGATAGATGGTTGCACATGGTCTTATGAAATCAGCGGGTATGCCGACCCTATAAGCTATAAGGCAAATGCTACCGCGCATATTTGTGGCGTCTCGCCAGCGACAGGAGCTATTGAAATTCCCTCCGTCATCTCGCACAATGACACGGAATATTCCGTGACGAGCATTGAGGCTGACGCATTTTCTGGTTGCAGCGGCTTGACGGGAGTCAAGATACCGAACACCGTTAACCGTATCGCACGGAATGCGTTTTCCGGCTGCGATGCGGCGTTGTTCGATACAAACTCTATACCGGGTGCCAAGCTCGTTGATGGATGGTTGCTTGACCATGATGGGACGCTGACAGGCGATCTGAAATTGTCGGGAATTCGCGGGGTTGGCAATTCTGTGTTTGCCAATTTCGCTGGTCTCACAAGTGTGACGTTGTCAGATACTGTGACGAGTATCGGAGATGATGCATTTTACGGTTGCAGCAACTTGACGAGCGTTACGATGTGCAACTCCGTGACCAGCATTGGGCATTGGGCGTTTGATGGTTGCAGCAACTTGAAAAGCGTAACGATGATGGGAGATTGCCCAACCGTTGGATGGTATGCTTTCGACGGCGTTCCCGCCGATTGCGTTGTGTATTTGCCACTTGGGAATGAAACATATGTCGTTGCCGGCAAATGGCAGGGGATGAAGGTTGAATATTGGGGCGGAAATTTAACAATTGTCGATGGCATGGTGACTGGGTGCTCGCTAAATGGAGCAACAAAAGTTATCATACCTGACGGTGTAACTAGCATTGGTGATTATGCGTTCGAGTATTGCAGTAGCATGACAAGCGTGAAGCTACCAGATAGCGTGGTTTGCATCGGTCTAGGAGCGTTTTCTCATTGCAGTGGCATGACGAGCGTAACGATACCTGACAGCGTGACGAGCATTGGGGCGGATGCGTTCTTGATGTGTAGCGGCTTGACGAACTTGATGATGTCTGGTAGCCTGACGAGTATCGGTGATTATGCGTTCAATGGTTGTAGCGGCTTGACAAGTGTGACGATACCAGACAGCGTGATGGACATTGGTTATTATGCGTTTAGCTCTTGCACCGGCTTGACGAGTTTGACGATTGGCAACGGCGTGACTAGCATTGGTGCTTGTGCGTTTGCTGGTTGTAAGGGGCTTACGAGTGTGATTATTCCAGATAGTGTAACAAGCATTGGGAATTACATGTTCCGTAATTGTAGTGGCTTGACGAGCGTGACGATACCTGACAGTGTGACGAATATCGGGGATTGGGCGTTTGATGGTTGCTGTGCCCTTACGAGTGTGATTATTCCTGACAGAGTAACGAGCATAGGAGATAATGCGTTTTCCGGATGTACTAATCTTGTTGTAAATCTTGAATGCCCATGTCCTGATAATTATGCGAGTTCGGGAATTATGGATGCCCTGATGATATCGTTCCCCACAAACATGGTGTTCTATGAAACTTATGAGATTTCAAATCATGCCAGTGCATTGTCTTCGTGGGCAGAAACGGCACTGTACATTGACGCGCTCGGAATGCTACAAGTCACTGGAAGTTACTACGATAGTCAGACTTTTACCGAGTGGTATTCGTATCTAGAAGGATGGGTCGACCGCATTGGCGAAGAATTTTCGCTTTGTCTACGTATTGCCGGTGACAACGGGGAGTATGAGATTCCTGTATCTAGAGATAACATTTCCACATCTCATTTTGGATGCTGGACGATTCATGTGCCATGTCCTTTGGATGCTGTATGTGCTGGACCGTCTTCAGTTAGTATTGGTTTGGTAAGCCGTATATATCCTGGGATTCTTCTGCCAGATGACCAGTGGTCGTGGTCTCCGATCATTCAGATTGCTTGGGGTAATATTGTCAACGGTTCGCAAACGGTTTTACACCCTGGTGACATAGTGGCGTTTGAAGGTCCAAGTGGATATTACTATTATGGTGGACTTGATGTGATTGAAGGTTTTGAAATTGATGATCTATGGAATGTCTACAACGGTTACATGGATATAATGGGTACATGCCACAATGGCGTATACTACTGGCATGTCCCATCGGCGAATGACAGTGTTTACTATTATAACGGAGTGACCTCGCTCAGCACTTTAGACACAGCAGCCCCATATCGAAGATACTGGGTACATGCAGGGTGTTCTTATGGGCAATGGAAACAATATACAGCCGATATCACTTACGAGATACTGCCAGAAGTTGAAACCAGGGTTGCAACTTTTGCATTAGGGCAGCATTCAGAGGGTGAGACTAGCCTTGTGCAAAGGAAAGAGCGTTACACTACAATTCAAGATCCGTGGGTCTCAACATGGGAAACGATTGTTTTCACAAATTTTTCCTATCAAGGTTATGGAGCGTCTTGTGTTGATTCGCATTATCCTGGTTGGTCGATTGACAATGGCTGGCGTTTCATAGGATGGAAGCTTGTTTCCGGCTGCGTAAAGCCAGACTATTCGTCGCAGGCAATAAGTTTAGGAACAGTCCTCCCTTCAGTCGATGGGTTATATGTTGAAGATGATTGCGTGTTTGAAGCGCAATACGAGGCAACATTCAAATATTCCACCTTGGAAGATGGGAGCTTGTGCATAACAGGGCATGGCGGCATATGCCCTGTCGATATCGTCGTGCCAGAAAGCCATAACGGAATCCAAATACGCGCTATTGCAGATTATGCATTTAGTGATCAAACATCGCTTGGTAGCGTACAGCTTCCGGAAACAGTTACTTCAATAGGGGAATCGGCATTTAGCGGTTGCACGAATTTAACGCAGATATATATGACAGATGCCGTGGCCAGTATTGGAGATTCGGCTTTTTACAACTGTAATGCTTTGTCGGATATTGTATTCTCCGCTAATGTTGGTTTTATAGGTGAAAACGCTTTTTATGGGTGTGAGAACGCACGAGAGATTCGTTTTGCCGCAGTAAATGAAGTTGTTCACGAACTACCCCATATTGAGGGATGTGGTTTGCACAAAGGTTGGTATACGGAAGCCGTTGGTGGAGAAAAACTTGTACCTCAGGAAGGAATGGTTGAATCGGGAAAACTGTATTATGCACGATATGCAACCCCTGTGAGTGCTACACTGTCGATACCAGATTCAATAACAGTGGGAGACGAATACTATAGCAGTGTTTGCGCAGAAGTATCTTCGTCAGGCGGGGCAAAGACATGGAATGATATTGTGGTAAGCGTGTATGACCAAGATGGTGAGGAAATACCATATGATTTTTGTTCTATAGAAATATTGAGTGATCGTATACAGTATATCGATTATCCAGATGTCTTCTATTACGAAGGGATTGATGCATATTACCCCAAGGCTGGAACATATTCCGTTCGGGCTTGTGTTGCTGCGGAATCGCCAGTAGTTGTTAGCGCTTTTACGATTCATAAGATGGTATATTATTCGCACTATGCGTACCCAGAGACCATAGAAGGTGGATTCCTTTGGGATATGGAATATAGTTCTGTGCAGACTTGCAATTCTTACGACTCAACTATAAGATTTGATGGTGAATTAGGTGATTGTCGGACGAACTGCCTAAAGATAACGACATATTATGACGAAAATCCTAGTTTTGGATCATTGCCTATTGTGTATGTGAAATTGAATGGACATGAAGCACTTGAAGGTGTCGATTATGTCGTATACACGGCAGGTACAGGATTTACGGATAGCAAGCGCAATACATATGTATGCTTCTTGAACGGCGGCCTTTATGACGTTAGCATGGAAGTCCCAGGTTGGTCACGGGAGGATGATTGGTGTTATGAATACTTGAATACCTTTACTGCTGACATTAAATATAATGTTGCACCTAAAGATATATCCATGTTTGAGAACGAACATTGTGTAACCAATGTTGTATATACAGGTAGTGTCATTCAAATGTCTGAAATGTATTTTGGTATAGTAGGTGCTCTTGTAAGAAAATATTCTACATCGGTATATTATCTTGATCCTTCTTGGGCGTCTATAAATTATCCGTGTGTCGGCACATTTTTCGAGGCTACGGATGCTGGTGAGTATAAATTCCAGATCGGCGCGGAATTTTCAAGAGCTAGCGATCCTCAATATGATTGTTACTCGCACCCATCGGTATCAGTGCCCGATGTAGTAGATTGGACAATGCTTCCGTATGAAGTATGTTCTGACGATGGTTTTATAGGATATACATACTGTGTGAATTATACGGGTGTGTGTGATGTCGTTTGTAGGATTTTGCCTCGGCCAGTGGTGGCTGCGCAGGCGGAGTTTGTCTTGCCGGAGAATCTTGCATATGACGGATGCGAGAAGGTTCTTGCTGGGCTGACGATAACAAACGACTACAATGGCGCAGTATTGCAAGAAGGGGTTGATTATGATGTCGCTTACTCTGGCAACGTGAACCCTGGCATTGTGACAGTTACTGTAACCTGCAAAGGCAACTATACCGGGACGTTCACAAAGACGTTTGAGATTGCCAACGCCGATTTCGGGCTTGTGGGTGATGGCGAGAGTGGCGGCGCCAGCGGCGAAGCTGGAACGATTGCCGGATATGAGGGTGCGTATGATGGCGAAGGTCACGGGCTTGCAGTTGATGTTTCCGCGATAGGAGACATAGGTGTAAGGTATGCGCTTTCAGAAGAGGGGCCCTTTGTCGATTCCCTGCTTCTGACCAACGTCTGCGACCAGACGGTTTGGGTGGAGCTTAGTGCGCTCAACTACAACTCGTTCACCGGCTTTGCCCAGGTGGTGATTTCGCCCAAGAGCATTGAAGGGTGTCGGGTTGAGGTCGAAAGTCCTGTGGCATACGACGGGCGCGCAATGCAGGCTGCCATATCGGTCGTTGATGAGGATTTGGGAGCCGAGCTTGAATATGGCGCAGATTACGAGCTTGAGTATTCCGACAACGAGGTTGTGGGCAATGCGGGCGTAAAGGTTGTTGGCGTCGGCAACTACAAGGACGAGCTTGATGGAACTTTTGAGATAGTCAAGGGAACTATTCGCATAAACAACGAGTCTACTTGGCAATGGATCGGCGCGGAGGGCTTCGCGTTCGATGGCGAGAACAAGTCTGTCGCGTTCGCGTCGGATGATGCGGTGCCGAACGAGGTTGTCGCGGTCGAGATTACAGGAGTGACCAATGCAGTCCATGCCGGGACATACACGGCGTATGCGAACGGTACGATAACCGGCTTCAAGACGGATGACTTCTACAACTACTATTACACGACAGTGCTTGACAATGTTTCTTGCACATGGAAGATACGGCCGAGAAGTTGCGATAATTGCGACGCCTCGCTTAGCCCTGGCGTGATGTTCCATACTGGCGGCGGATTGGAGCCTGAGATAACTGTCGTGGACGGTGGGCTTGGGACGACGCTTGCAAGAGGCGTTGACTACGAACTCAATTTCCGCAACAACGTCAACATCGGCACTGCGGAGGTTGAGGTAAGGTTCATTGGTGATTACTGCGGAAGCAAGACGCTGAATTTCCATGTGATAGATATCATGGAGAACCTGCCGAAGGTTCGGATTACTCCGCAGAGCGGAATCTACGAGGGTCGCACAGGAATCACGCTCAACTATGACGGAGTGGAAGGTGTGGATTTCGTCGTCCGTTATACGCTTGACGGCAGTGACCCGACGGCGGAAAGTACTGTGTATTCCGGCAAGTTCGCTACGATCATCACTGGTGAGACTTGGCTCAAGGTTGCGGCGTTCTCAGGCGACGTTAGGATAAGCGAAATCTCGGTTTCGCACATCTATCCGACTATTGCATCCATCATTCTCGAAGACGGCAGCGATCCAGTGGAATTCACCAACGAAAAGCCGCTTCAATGGGTGTTGGACGATACTGTCTCGGGACTGGACGGCAGGTCGGCCATGCGATCCAGCGCAGATGTCTCGGACAACGGCGAAAGCGTCCTTGCGGCGACATTCAACGGCAAGGGCATACTGATGTTCAAGTGGAAGACTTCCTGCGAGGTAGACGAGCCCGGCTACTACTATTTCGATCATGCGGTCTGCGTTGCCGATGGCGAGGAAGTTGCGTGGCTTGATGGCATTACGGAATGGTTGGACGTTTCGCTTACATTTGAGGACGAAGGCGAGCATACGGTTGTATGGAAGTATGTCAAGGATGACGCCGACGACGGGGAGTATCCGGGAGAGGACTGCGCATGGCTCGGAATGGTCTCGTGGACTTCGACGAGCGCGATAACGCTTACGTTTGACGCTGGCGATGGTTCTGTCGAAGAGGGAGAGCGCATGATGCGGCTCAATGATCCTGTGGGCGAGCTGCCTGTGCCGGTTTGGGCGCACCACGATTTCGCGGGCTGGTGGACGGCTGGCGGCGTACAGGTGGAGGCGGGCGCGAGACTCTACGAGGATACTGCGCTTTATGCGCATTGGACGCTTTCGAAGTATGCGGTCTCGTTCGATGCCAACGGCGGCGAGGTGGAGGCCGATGATCGCCAGATCGAATACGGCGCGGCGATAGGCGAGCTTCCGACGCCGACATGGGAAGGACGCGAATTCCTCGGCTGGTTCACCGCGGCGGATGGCGGGGATGCGGTTTCCGCAGAGACAGAGGTTTTGGATGCGGTCGCCCTATTCGCCCACTGGCGCAAGTTTACGTTCACGGTTTCATTCGAGCCGTGCGGCGGTATTGTGGATTCGGAAGGCTTCAGCGTCGAGTATGAAGATGTGGTGGGCGAACTGCCAGTGCCGACTTGGGAGGGGCGTGAGTTCCTGGGCTGGTTCACTGCGGCGGATGGCGGCGAGCAGGTGGATGACGAGCTGCAGATCACAGACGCAGTGTCGCTCTTCGCGCATTGGAGAAAGTACACGTTCACGGTGTCGTTTGACGCCAACGGAGGCGAGGTCGAAGCGGATGACAGGGTCGTGGAATACGGCGACACGATAGGTGAATTGCCCATGCCGGAGTATGAACACATGGAGTTCCTTGGATGGTACACTTCGGCGGGTGCTCGTGTTGCGGAGGACACGGTAGTGACCGAGGATATGCCGCTTAGGGCAGAATGGCGCTATGCATTCTCGTTTGGCGACGACGGCGTGTGGAACGATATAGGCGAAGGTGTCTGGCAGAGCGGCGAGACGTCGGACAGCTCCACAAACTCGGTCAGCATGGAGGCCCATGGAGAGGGAACGATATCATTCCGCTGGAAGGTCAGTTGCGAAGACCCAGTTGTCATAAAGGATGTGATCTACAGGATGGACTATCTGTCTTTCGCGATAGACGGCGTTGAGCGTACATGCATTTACGGAACGACGGATTGGGCGAGCATTTCGTTTGAGGTCGTCGGCCTTGGCAGTCACGAATTTGAATGGCTCTATGTGAAGGACAGCGCGACTTCTGAGGGCGAAGACTGCGGTTGGATTGGTGAGGTTGTCTGGACGCCGAGAGGCCCTGCCATCGAGGGGGATGATGAAGCAACGGTGGAGGGGGATGCGACGAGCGGCTACACGGTCAAACCTAGTGAGGGCAACAAGTATGTCGTCGTTACTATTCCTGAAGGGGTCGATTCGGAGAGGGTGACGGTCGAGGTTTCGGCGGAGGTAGAGACTGTGACTGCGAATGGTGCGAATGTCAGGGTTATGAAGGGCGAGCATGATATTGCCGAGCATCTTGACCTTGAGGCTGTCACGCAGGATGGAGTCATCAACCTCGCAGAAGCCAAGGTGAGGGACGAGGTCGCAAAGGAGGCGTTGGATACGGAGAAAGGTGCCGAGATCGATATTTCCGATCCAGAGTCGCCAGAGTTGACAACAGCCGAGACTAAACCAGGGCTTACCTATACCTTGCGCGAAGGCGCGACGCTTGAGGATATGAAGGACGGCGACAGCAAGTTGGGCGATGGCAAGAAGTGGACCCCGAATATCACCGTCAAGGGTGGAGCAAGCGGATTCTACACGATAAAAGTCGAGAAGTAATCTACGAACCAATGGACTTACGGCTGTGAGGTAGCTGGACCTGCTTGCACTGCAAGTGCGGTTATGGTACAATATCACAAAAACAACCCAAACAAAAGAGGTGACTTATCGCTCAGTTCACTCGCGTAAACTTCAAGATCCGTGCACCACAGGTGCGGGTTCTTGATGCGTCTGGAAACATGCTCGGCGTCATGCAGGTGCGCGACGCCCAGAAATTGGCGGATCAGAGAGGTCTTGATCTTGTCGAGATAACCCCGAACGCCAATCCTCCCGTATGCAAGATAATGGACTACGGGAAGTTCAAGTACGAGGAGTCCATCAAGGCGAAGCAGGCGCGCAAGGCGCAGAAGGTGCAGAAGGTAAAGGAAATCAAGTTCCACCCGGGCACCGACACCAACGACTTCGACTACAAGATGCGTCAGATACGTGGGTTCCTGGCGGATGGCTGCAAGGTCAAGCTGACGTTGCAGTTCCGCGGTCGCGAGAACGCCCATCGTGAAATCGGGGAAGACGTGATAAGTCGTGTTCTCGAGCTTCTCGCCGACGAGTGTTTCGTCGAGCAGGCGCCGAAGACACTTGGGCGTGTGCACGGTGCGCTGATCGGGCCTCCGCGCAAGAACGGCCCCAAGCCACAACAGCGTCCGCCTGAGGCCAAAGGCGGTGAAATCAAGATTTCGGTAAGTTGACATGGAAGAGCCTACGCTAGATGAATCCCTCGGCGAGCAGCAGCAGGTGCCGCTGAGGGCGATTGTTCCGAATCTTGTGACCTCGTTTGCCGCTTGCGCAGGGATAACGTCCATATCGCTTTCGTCGGAGGGACGCTTCGCCCATGCGTTGGTCGCGATTCTCATTGCGTGTGTATGCGATGGAATGGATGGACGCGTCGCGAGGCTCCTTAACGCCAGTTCCAAGCTTGGCGCAGAGCTGGACTCGCTGGCTGACTTCGTCAATTTCGGCGTCGCCCCGGCCATGTTCATGTATTTCTGGATGACTGGTGGACCCGACCATTTGCTGGCCGACGGAACGGTTGTTGCGAGCCCCTACATAAGAATCGTTCTTGGCTGCTCGCTCTACTATGCCATGTGCGACTGCTTCCGCCTCGCAAGGTTCAATACGATGCTAGAGCAGCCGGCCCTTCCGTATTGGAAGCACTTCTTTACGGGAGTGCCCGCGCCCGGAGGCTGCTGGATGGTGCTTTCGCCCGCGATATTGTCGCTTGCGCTGGATGCAAAGGGCACGGCGCCCGTTTTGGCGACGGTTTTGCAGAATCCCTGGACCGGCATATTCATGCTGCTGTTCGTGGGTACCCTCATGGCGTCTCGTCTGCCGACCATTTCCCTTAAAGCTCTCCACATCAAAAGGAAGTTCCTGTTGCCGGTCATGGCGTGCCTTCTCTTGTTGGTGGCGCTCCTGGTATCCAACTTCTGGATGACCATAGGAGTGCTTGGGCTGCTCTACATCCTGACGGTGCCCGTAACATGCTGGCTGTTCGTAAGGACTAGAGCCTCGTGGGAGAAAGCCAATTTACCCCCTTGCCAAACAGCGGCGTAAATTGGTATACTATATACTCAATTCTGGAAAAGCAAGGAATCAACAACAAATGCCGACTATCAATCAGCTGATCCGCAAGGGGCGTCATCCCCTTGCCACGCATTCGAAGTCGCCCGCGCTGAAGGCTTGTCCGCAGCGGCGTGGCGTGTGCCTCATCGTCAAGACGATGACGCCCAAGAAGCCTAACTCGGCCCTTCGTAAGGTCGCACGTGTGCGCCTTACAACTGGTGTCGAAGTCACCGCGTACATCCCCGGCGAGGGTCACAACCTGCAGGAGCACTCGGTTGTGCTCGTGCGTGGCGGTCGTGTGAAGGACCTTCCTGGCGTCCGCTACCACATTATCCGCGGCAAGCTCGACTCGCTTGGCGTCAATGGCCGTAATCGTAGCCGTTCTAAGTACGGTATGAAGCGTCAGAAGAAGGAAGAGAAGTAAGCCATGTCACGCAGAGCAAGAAAGATCGTAAAGCGCGTCAGTCTCGATCCGAAGTACAATTCGGAGCTCGTCGCGCACATGATTCGCGTAATCATGAAGGACGGCAAGAAGTCCGTCGCTGAGAAGATCGTATACGGAGCCATCGACAAGATCAAGGAAGCCCTCGCGGCTGATCCTTCGAAGTTCGTCAAGGAAGACAAGACCTTCACCGATCCTCTTGAGGTCGTGTCGGCTTCGATCGACAACATGAAGCCTCAGGTAGAGGTCAAGACCCGTCGTGTCGGCGGTACCACATATCCGGTGCCTGTGCCGATCGCGGCAAATCGTCAGCTGTCTCTTGCGCTTCGCTGGACCACCCAGTACGCCGGCGCTCGTCATGGAATGGGCATGCCTGCGGCCGTTGCTGCAGAGATCATCGACGCATTCCAGGGTCAGGGCAATGTGATCAAGAAGCGCGACGACGTCCACAAAATGGCTCAGGCCAACAAGGCGTTTGCGCATTACGCCTGGGGCAACTAAGAGTCCTCAGCTTTTCCAGAGCTAAATAGAAGGGCGCGACCATTGGTCGCGCCCTTGGCTTTTCATGTACGAGAAACGTAATAGGTTTTATTCGGGCTTGGTTTTCTTAAGCCCAAGGCCACGGCAACCTTCCTTCCACTCGCCACGCTTCTGAAGCAGGTTTACCCGCTCGAAACGCTTGAGAACGTTGCGCCTGGAGGTGATTTTTCCGGAACCTTTAAGAGATGGATGCTGGCTCATTTTCTTTTTTGTCCTTTCAAAGATTATAGTATATCATTTTTCGGCCGACGTTTCAACCGCAGGCTGGGCGCCTTCTTCTGGAGGGGGAAGAAGGTCCTTGAACTCGTCGGAGGTCTTGATGTCGCTCTTGCGCAATACTTCCAGTATGAAGTTTTGGGCATTGTTGCGGTCGTCGCGCTTCTTGAAGTATTCGACTACCTCCTCGACCGACGGGACGGGCTGCGAGGCGCCAGCCTTGATCAGGATGTGGCTGGCCCTTACCTTTTCTGGTGCGGCAGGGGTGCTATCCGTCGCTTCCACGGCAGGAGTCTTGCCGGTCACAAGGATCAGATGGTATCCGAACTGGGTCTTGACCGGAGCGGAAACCTGTCCGATTGGAAGCTCGAACGCCGCCTTGTCGAACTCAGGCACCATCTGGCCGTGCGTGAATTCACCGAGGTCTCCGCCCTTGGCTGAGGAGGGGCAATCGCTGTTGGCCTTTGCGAGCTCGGCAAACTTTGCCGCAACGTCCAGATCCGGGACGGACAGCTCGGCCTTGAGCGAAGTAATTTTCGCGAGGGCCTCTGCCTCAGAGCTTGCCTGCGCATTGTTGTTCGATACGATGTTTGCGATGATGCCCTGGGCCTTTGCCGTATAGTCGACGCCAGGCATCTTCGCTGTCTCGGACTTTATCATCTTGTCTATCAGGATTCCGTTCTCGAACTCCATGCGGGCGCGGTCTTTGCCGAGCGGGAACTTGCTGAGGAATTCGTTGAACGATTTTGGCGCGTCCGGCCGACCTGCAAGCGACTTCATAAGTTCTGCCGACTTCTCATTGCGGTCATCGTCAGTGACTACGTAGCCATCCTCCTTGGCCTTTGCCACGAGCGCCTTCTCGACGACAAACGATTGCGCCATCTGGTTGCGCAGCATCTGGCGCGTGTATTCGACCTGGTCCGCCGGAAGCTTGTCGCCCTGGGCGGAGACGATCTTGTCCACGTCGCCGTCAAGCTCGCCGTTGGTGAGCTTCTCGCCGCAGACCTCTATGACGACCTCGTTCGGATCGCGCCCGCTGCTATCGGTCTGTGCGGTATCCTGCTTGCCGCAGCCCGCTATGATCGCACCGGCGAGAACTGCCGCGCCGGCCATGTATAACTTCTTCATTATGTTTCCATCCTTTTTAGTTGTTGTTGCAAATCATCCTCATGACCGTCCTCCGCACATCGGAGGCACAGTCCAAGTGGAATGCATAGAATACACCAATTACCCTTGCCGCGTCTAGTAGAATTTTTGGATTTTTTTCGCGCAGCGGATTTTGGATGCAGTTGATTATCTCTTTTGTCACTGGTATGCGACGTTCGCCACGTAGCTGAAAAGCCTTGTCATCAGCGTCGTCTGAAATGTCTGGCGAGAGACCGGAAAGCTCAAGAACGCGCATTTCAAAGTCAAGCATGCGCCTGATGGAGTCTGAGGCAGACGAATCCTGCCGCGCCTCAAGAGTGCTCAGCGCGCACCCGAGCACATCCATCCATTCCGAAGCCTCCGGTCCGGTCGGAGCCAGCTTGCCGACCGTGTTGCGGAAGTAGTCCGCGATGGCGAGTGCCCTGTAATCGTCTCTCAGCCGGTCGCGTCGCACAATTGGCGAGCACTCCCGCAACGCGTGCATATCCCCTCGTGCGCGCGCGTAATATAGGATTTCGCACGTGTAGTTCACGTCGTATTGTCCAAGGAATGCGCTCTTCGGCCGCACTGCTCCCTTTACCGCCGTGGAAACGCGTCCGGCGCGCGTAAGCCATGATACTATGTGGCTTGTTTGCGACCAGGGTCTTATCGCCAGGCAAATAGCCTCGGCGCGTATCGTCTCACCCGACATTGCGGCAAGGTTCCCCGTAAAGCACTCCGTCGTGGGCGGAGCGTACCTTGAACTTGACCAATTGCTTTCGCATGGAGCTTTTTGTCAGGCTGCCCGCTGGACTGTTTGAATCATGATTGGCTTCGAGCCACAAGTATTCGCTGGTCCAGCCGGAGACGTGTTTGTCGCTTTCGACGACAACTTCCACTGTCCTGCCGATGAAGCGTTGCGCCAACTTCCGTCTTGCCTCATTCCCTATTGCTGCGAGCTCCAAAGCCCTCGATCGCCGTAGCTCCTTGGAAACTTTGCCTTGGATGATTGCTGCGGCAATTGTGCCTGGGCGCTCGGAGAACGGGAATGCGTGCACGTTGGAAAAGACATGCCTTGCGAGAAGGCCCTTGGTCAGCCTGAAGTCGGTCTCGGTTTCGTCGGGGAAGCCGGCGATGAGGTCGCAGCCAAGGCCAATGAGAGGCATAAGCCTGGTTGCTTCGTCGGCAACTGAGTCCACGTCCTTGACTGAGTAAGGACGGCGCATAGCGCTTAGGATGCGATTGCTGCCGGACTGCACCGACAGGTGCAGGAATCGGCATATGTTATTGCGCTCTGCCATGGCGTGAACTAGCTCAACGGCTACAGGGCCTGGTTCTACCGACCCTAGCCGCACGCGGCAGTCGGGCGAAACTTCGGCAAGCGCGGCAATAAGTTCCGGCAGGTGGTGCCCGCCAGAAGAATAGAGCATGAGGTTGCAGCCTGTAACAACGATTTCTTTGTAGCCAGCGTCCACGAAGCGCTTTGCCTTGTCGAGGACATCGCCTAGCGGTACGGATGTAGGATCGCCTCGGAACTTAGGTACTATGCAGAATGTGCATCCGCATGAACATCCATCCTGAACCTTTAGGTACGCACGGGCTGTGCGGGTAGGGACGGAGACGGTAGAGGGACTGTCCCTGCCTGGTTTTGGCAAGAATGAAATATCCAGCTTCTTCGCATTTGGGAGACAGCCAGTGATGAATACCCGTTTTGATGGATATTTCTCGCGCAGATGCGCAATCAGACGTTCGCAGTCATGCTGGGCGCGGGCGGTTACCGAACACCCGCGCAGAACGATAAGGTCGGCCTCCGCGTGCGAGTCTACGACGCGATGTCCTTTTGCCAGGCTGCGAGCCTCGTCATCGAGCGCCTCGGCCCTGTTGAGCCTGCAACCAAATGTGTCGAAGCATATGTTCATATTTTTGAGTGCATATTATACCAAAGTCCGCTGTGGATTTTTGGTATAATACAACCAATGAAACTGAAACTCAACAGAGAGTTCGCCATACGGCATCTTTTCGTGGCTGTACTGCTCACGGGCATGGGCGCGTGGTTCGCCTACGATGGCTATGTGGCATATCCTTCGATGACACCTGAAGCGCTCTACGAGCAAATAGAGCACCAGCCTCCGGCGTCCCGTGAAGCGGCGGAGAAGGTCTACGCGAACGCCATCCCGCGCCAGAAGCAGTTCATGGCGCTTTGCATCATCGGGGCGGCGATTGTCGGCTTTGGCGTATGGCGGGCGTCGCGCTTCCGGTTTACGTACCGCGAGCGAGGATTCTCCTATCATGGTCGTCGCTATGCGATTGCGGACATTTCAAAGGTTGACGCATCGCAGTGGGGCAAGAAGGGCATACTGCGCCTTTTGACTGGCGACGGAACAAGAATCGTGCTTGATGGTTGGCATCACAAAGGGGTCGATGGATTCTACGACATCCTGCGTGATGCGGGAAGGATTCCGCAGCAATGAAGCTTTTTGTAGCTACGCACAATGCGCATAAGCTGCGTGAGATATCACAGATATTGCCGACCTTCGAAATTGTGCCGGATGATCCCGTCGGCGTTGTTGAGGACGCGACAGACTTTGCCGGTAACGCTCTCATAAAGGTTCGCGCCATTGCCTCGCGGCATGTCGGCAGCTGGTGCATGGCCGACGATTCGGGGCTCGAGGTAGCCGCGCTTGGCGGTGCGCCCGGTGTGAAGAGTGCGCGCTATGCAGGCGAGCCTTCGGATACGGCCGCTAACAACGCGCTTCTTCTGAAGAACCTTGCCGGCGTCGCCGACCGTAGGGCGAACTTCACGTGCGCAATCGCTCTCGTCGCGCCGGACGGCACGGAACATGTTGTGACGGGACGGTGCTACGGCAGTATCGCCGCCGCGCCGAGCGGCTTTGCTGGATTCGGATACGATCCGCTGTTCCATCCTGACGGATGCCACTGTTCGTTTGCGGAGCTTTCCGAAGCGGAAAAGAACGCGATTTCGCATCGCGGCGTTGCGCTTGCGGAGGCGAAGAAGATAATAGGAGGTTAATGTGCCATGGTAAAGACTCAACTTTTCATTGCCGCCGCTTTGCTTTCAGGCGTTGCGATAGGGTATTTCGTCAGGCCCGATGCGGAGGAGCTCAGTCATGAGGAACGGCAGAATTCTGCCGTTGCGGAACTGTTCTCCGACAAGGGCAGCGAAGCCAGTCTGGCTGCGCTGCGTGCACGTATAGCAGAGCTGGAAAGCCAACTGGCTGCGCGCGGCGACGAGGCCGTGACGACCGAGAGCAAGACGGAGAGCAAGACGGAGCCAACGGACGGCGAAGCGGTGGTCGTTGACAGGCGTGGTCCGCCGACCTCGGCCGAGATACGTGAGCGCATGGCCCGTTTCGAAAAGGAGGATCCGCAGCGCTTTGCGCAGATGACGAACCACTTTGCGCAGATGCGGAATCGTCGTCGTGAGCGCGCGGCCATGAAGATAGATTTCCTTTCTTCTGTAGATACATCCACGATGGGCGAGTCGGCGAGAAACATTCATACCGCTCTTCAAGATCTCATAGCGCATCGCGACGAACTGGAGGATCGCTTGCACAACCCGGATCTGTCAGATGAGGAACGCAATGAGCTTTTCGAGGATATGAGGCAAAGCGAGCATGAGATGCGTGGACTCAGTCGTGCAGAGCGAGACAACCTGTTTGCTCAGACGGCGGAAGCTCTCGGACTTTCCGGCGAAGATGCCGAAGAGTTCGCGGCGACTATAAATGACATCATTGAAGCGACAGATGGTTCGTCCGGCATGAGGGGTGGTCCGCCGCCTGGTCCGCCGCCCGGCTCGCCGCCAGATCGCGGCCTCTAGCCACATGTAAGAAAATATGGTACAATATTATTGTACTTTATTTAGGTATTAGACATGTCTATTGAAGCTGAAGTAATTGGAACAAACAGGTATGCCCCGGTAGGCTCTGGGGAAATCTGTCTGTATTCGACTGACACGGCGAGCGGTCTTACGCTTGGCCAGCTTGTGATTGCGGTCTGCCTTCGTGCGGCTATGTCGTACGAGGCTCAGAGCGTGAACAAGATGAACACCATGACGAAGAGCGCCGAGCTTCTCGAGAAGTCCACGGAATGGATCCAGAAGATACTCGATGGCTCAGTAAGCTGGTCGCGCGCTAAAGCGTATCTCATAGGCACGCTTGGTCTTTCCGAGTCGGAGCTTCCGAGCGATCTTAAGACCTACGACAACAGGCTTAAGGCCGCGACTGCGGCAACAACGAAGCTTAACGCTCTTATGCAGGTGCAGCAACAGGATATGGTTGCCATGCAGTCATATGTCAGTCGCCGCGACGTTTCATATACAAGCTCAGCCAACATCGTGCGAGCACTAGGGCGCTCGATGAGCAACATGGCTTCAAAGATCTAGAATTATTTGGAGTAAACAGCAATGGGCATAGAGACTGTAGAGTTCGATCTTTCGATGACGGATGTTGACACCGGCGCGTATCTCACTGCGCGTACGTACAACGTCACAGTGACCGACGCCGATGGCGTGACCACAACCACGCTTCGCAACCTTTCCATCGCGCAGCTGGTTATGGCGATCTGCCTTGAGAGGGCCGTGGCGAAGGAGAAGGAGATCATTGACACGATGCAAGCCCTCAATGTGACGTCAAGCGAGCTGCAGGCACTGACGGAGATAGAGACGGAGGTCGTCACCAAGGATGCCAGGAAGGGTGAGTCGGTAAATCTGGATACGAAGGAAATCACATACAACGGAGAGAATCAGACCTACAGAACTTTCCTTACGGCGATGTTTGTGGCGGATGGAATGACCGAAAGCGAAATCGAATCTTTGCTCTCGTCCACCGCCAACGCCGACAGCAAGGATCTTATAAACGCAATCGAGAAGTCGATGGACAAGCGCAATTCTCTCAATCAGCAGACCATGATCGAGCTTCAATCGGCGACTAGCAAACGCGATCAGTCATACGACATGATAGCCAACATTTCGAAGAGCCTCAACCAGGTCGAAATAGGTATCGTGAACAACATGTGACGGACGTCAACATGTTGTGCGAACGCAGTTCGCGCAAATCAACATAATGGGGTGCGGATGCCCGTTTTCGGGCGCGGTAGACACTACAGGTTGTGTAGCGAGTGTTTTTGCACAACAATTCTAAAAAATAATTTGCACAAGGCAAAGCGCGTTTCACCCAATAAAATCAAGGGTGTCATTAATGTTGAGCATTCCTTGTGCTTGATTTTATTGAACTTTTTTTGCATACCCCCTTGCATTGTACCGAAAAACTTGGTAAATTACGCAATGAACACGCGGGAATGGTTCCTGCGGGTCAAACTAAAGGATCAAAAACAATGGCTAAGAAAGTCCAGGTTCCTACCACTAAGTCGGCGATCATGGCCGCCATCGCGGATGCTGCCGAAATCTCCAAGAAGCAGGCCGCAGCTGCATACGACAAGCTCCTCGAGATTGCCTATGCTGGCGCCAAGACCCCGAAGGGCATCCTCATCCCCGGTCTCGGCAAGCTCATCAAGGCAAAGAGCAAAGCCCGCACTGGCCGCAATCCCGCCACCGGCGAGACCATCAAGATTCCCGCCCGCACGAAGGTTAAATTCCGCGTCGCCAAGGCTGCCAAGGACGCAGTCCTCTCCTAACGGAAAGATTCGCCAGCAAAGGCGCAAAAGGCAGGGAGTGGTCCATGGACCGCTCCCTGCCTTTTTGAAAACTCTTTTGGCTCTGCATTCAATAATAATAATAAATTATTGCCGCGTAAGCCTTGACCTCAAATAAGAGGATTATGTATAATATGCAATACCAAAACTTTAAAGCAGCAACTGCAAAGGAGATTATCCATGTCACATCTACTTGACGACGAATATCTCAAGCCATTCGAAGCGGCTGTTCGCGGACGTTCCGAACATGCCTACGCACGTGCGATGGAGCTCACACAGGGCAAGAGCTCGTTGGCCGACTGGGCGAGCGCGCATGAATATTATGGACTCCACAAAAAGCCGCGTAGCGGCTGGACTTTTCGCGAATGGGCTCCCAACGCGACTAGCATGTGGCTTGTGGGAGATTTTTCGAAGTGGCAGATAGATCCTCGGTTCGAGTGCTTTCGCGTGCCGAATACTGATGTGTGGGAATGCAAGGTCGCAAAGGACCTGATACATCACGGCGACAACTACAGGTTGGAGATGCGTTGGGATGGCGGACACGGCGAACGTATCCCTGCATATGCGCGTCGCGTGGTTCAAGACCCTAAGACAAACCTCTTCTGCGCCAAGGTGTGGGCCCCTGAGCATCCATACAAGTGGCAGAATCCATCGCCTGGCAAACCCGAGAAGGGGTTCACGCCGTTCATCTACGAAGGGCATGTCGGCATGGCTAGCGAGGAGGAGAAGGTCGCAAGCTACACGGAGTTCCGCGACAACATACTGCCGCGCATAAAAAAGGCGGGCTACAACACCGTTCAGCTCATGGCCGTAATGGAGCATCCCTATTACGGCAGTTTCGGCTATCACGTGAGTTCGTTCTTTGCGGCGTCCAGCAGGTTCGGTACGCCTGACGAGCTCAAGTCGCTTATCGATACCGCCCACGGCATGGGGCTCAGGGTCATCATGGACCTCGTGCACTCCCACGCCGTCAAGAACGAGCGTGACGGACTTTCCCGCTTCGACGGCACCGACTACCAGTACTTCCACTCCGGTCCGAAAGGCTGGCACGCCGCGTGGGACAGCCGTTGCTTCGACTACGGGAAAACCGACGTGCTGCATTTCCTGCTCTCCAACTGTCGCTTCTGGCTGGACGAATACCGCTTTGACGGCTACCGCTTCGATGGTGTAACGTCAATGCTGTTCTGGGATCATGGCCTTGGCGATGCATTCACGAACTATGGCATGTACTTCAACGGCTCAGTCGACGACGATGCTTGGGCGTATCTTCAGATGGCGAACCGGGTCATACACGAGTCGCACCCTGGTGCGATTACGATCGCCGAGGACGTTAGCGGAATGCCGGGCTGCGCCGCGCCGGCAGAGGACTGCGGCATCGGTTTCGACTACCGCATGGCGATGGGCGAGCCGGACTTCTGGTTCAAGCTTGCAGAGAAGGTTTCCGACGACAACTGGCCCATGGGCGGCATCTACTGGGAGCTCACCAACAAACGCGCAGAGGAGAAGGTCGTAAGCTATGTTGAGAGCCATGACCAGGCGCTCGTCGGCGGCAAGACGTTCTTTTTCCAGCTGGCCGATGCCGCGATCTACTATGGAATGGCGCAGGGGCAGGATGGCCTTGAGGTCAACCGCGCCATAGCGCTTCACAAGATGGCGCGATTGGCGACCGCCGCGCTCAACGGCGGTGCGTACCTCAACTTCATGGGCAACGAGTTCGGCCATCCGGAATGGATCGACTTCCCGCGCGAAGGCAACGGCAACTCATACTCGCATGCGCGCCGTCAGTGGTCGCTCAGGGACGATCCCAACCTGCGCTTCAAGGGGCTTGGCGACTTTGATGAGGTTATGCTGAACGCTCTCGCGAATTCTACCGCGCTCTCGACCTATCCTATTCGGCTCCTTGCTAACGAACCCGACAAGGTGCTTGCGTTCGTGCGAGGGAACCTGTTCTTTGCGTTCAACTTCAATCCGACGCAATCGTTCTCTGACTACGGCATAATCGTGCCTCCGGCCTCAACATGGGACCATCTTTTCGATTCCGACGAGGTCCGTTTTGGCGGACAGGGTCGCATTGCCGCGGGCGGCGAATACATACCGGAGCTTGTGCAGCATGGCGCGGAACTGGTTCAGATGATCAAGCTCTATCTGCCTGCTCGCACCGCAGTTGTGCTTAAGCGGCGGTTATGATATAATAACCCCAATTTGACCTCGGACTGTAGCTCAGTTGGTAGAGCACGACACTTTTAATGTTGGGGTCGCGGGTCCGATCCCCGCCAGTCCGACCAGTATGAAAAGCATTGAAAACATTGGGTCAAACGCACAAAGTGCATTGCAGAAACTGTGTGCGGTCTGTGTGCGGCGGAAGTTTCCCCGCACCGCCGCAGCAGGCGCAAATCGCGTGAAGGGAGTGTGCGCAGATGCACTTGTATAAGCGCGGCAGAGTCTGGTGGATAGAATACATCACAGACGGCGTGAAGCACCGCGAGTCCACGCATACGCGAAAGTTCAACGAAGCAGAAGCATGGATGAAGGCCATTAAGACCGCGCGCACCATGCCAACGTTCGAGCAGGCCGTAAACGTACTGAAGATGCTTTACAAGAAGCCGGTAGAAGGCATGCTGCCGCTGGACGCGGCTTGGGCCAAGTACGAAGAACTTGCAAAGGCTGTCGGCAAGCTGAACATTTCCACCAGAACAATCACTGACCGGCGCAACATCTTCAGGAACTTTTGCGATTGGGTTGCGAAGAAGGCCGCAACGATCCGCACCGTCGAAGCCGTAACCGGCGCAATCGCCGCCAAGTACGCGCAAGAGCTAGCCGAGAGCGGGCGCAAATCAAAAACACGCCAGAACATCATTGGGCACCTTGCTACGATATGGGCGCTCCTTGAAAAGACTTCGCCAGACATACGCAACCCCTGGACGAAGCTTGCGCCAACCGACACCGACGGCGAACGCATACCGGCGTTCACGCCAGAGCAGGAAGAAGCGATTATTTCCGCCGCGCGCACGGTCGGCAAGGATTGGGAACCAATCTGCATCATAGCCCGGCACACCGGCCTCAGATACGGCGACATTGCCCGCATGAAATGGGATGAAGTGGACTTGCAGCGCGGCGTTATCCACAAGAAGCCGACGAAAACGAAACGCTACGGCATCGCGGTGACGCTGCCGATCATCGAACCCGTGAAGAAGGCTATTGCGGGCCTGAAGCGAAAAGGCGAGTACCTATTTCCGCTGCATGCCGATCTTTACGGCATGCGCGGAAAGACCGTCCAGGCGCTTTTGAGCTTCCGCGAAGTTCTGGACGAAGCGGACATTGACGAAGGCTATACGTTCCACAGCTGGCGGCACACCGCCGCCACGCGCCTTGCCGAAACTGGCGCGGGCATCGAAACACGCAAGCGCATTCTCGGCCATACGACGGACGAGAACGCCGAGCGCTACGACCATGATGCGCACCTTGCGGAAGTCAAGGCGGCTATGGAAGCGGCGGCCCGCTAGCGCGTGAAGGCTGCAACCGTTTCGTTGGCGGCAGGCTCGGTGAACTTGGCATCAAGCATCGAAACACCGATGTACCATGTGGAGCCTGAAGGCGGCAGGGCCGAGCCCGGCAGCCTGTAGTGATAGACGCCCCCCGAATCGCGCGCCGGTGCCTTGATCGGGCCGGAATCCCACACAAGTGAAGTCTTTGCCGAATCGGACCATATGCGGACCTGCGCCGCCGGGTATGCTTTGGCAATCGTGTTTGCATGCGACCATGAAGCAACGCCATTAGTTACAGCAAGATCGGACACGGCGGTCGGTGCGCTGCCATATTCATACTTGTTGCGCACGGCGACAATCAGCTGATCGGCCTTGGCTTCGTTTTTGCCATAACGGTCACGCATTCCATTGTCATACGCTACATGCACAGGCCAATCATCTTCAAGCGCCCTATCACCAAGCAAGACAACAAAAGTCGCGTTCGTTATTGCATCACGCGAACCGCCGACAGCCTGCCACCGACCGCCCAAAAGCCCCCAGCCAACATCCAAATCACCGGCGGCAACAAAGTCGGCCTCGGTTAAGATTCGACGCCCCGCAATATCCATTGACCCAAACCGACGCGCCGGATATACCTTGAATCCCGAACGTGTCTCCATGTACGGCCTCAGAAGCGAGTATATGGCAGCCCCATTAATGTCGCGCAGCACCACCCATGCGCCAACATTGCCCGACGCTACAAAATCCAGATTCGTTGCCGGATGCGCGGCAAGCCAGCAGTCATTGGTACTGATGTAAAATTCCGGTCGTTCCACATCCGCCCAAGGCATTTCCCACGCGCCACGATCCGTTGCGGCGAACGCCGCCGCATATGCGGCATTTGTGGACGCGGCCCATCCGCTTTGAATGGCAAACATATCCTGCCAATCAAAGCGCGGAAACACAGGCGATATTTCGGTCAATTCGATTTCTACACGCTCGACGACGCCGGACGGCGTAAGCGCGAACTTTGCACAACCATAGGCCTCGCCGGGATTGAACTTGCCATCACCATTTTCATCATTATAGCATTCCAGCATGTAATCACCAATCGGCATTGGCGATTCAGGCGCGGAGAGAACCCCCGCGTATGGCAGTCCGCAAATGGGCTGAAGCGCCCATGACACCAACGGCGACGAAAGCCCGCTTGGCTCCCAATACGCAGGATCGCATGTCACCAGCCTGCCGCCATAAGACGAAACCGCGCTTGCGCCGAACATCAGCTTTGGTGCCCATGTCTCGCGCCATTCGACGTGAGAGACGGCAACCGGCACGGTCAACGGCGCGACAAGCGGCATCGGCGGCACAAACTCGGGTGCATCCGCCAACTTGAACGACTCTTGCCATATATCGCGCCGAGGCGCGAACGACGCCCATTCATTGCTGCTATCAGCCTCGAACACCTGCCAGACATAATTCGAATTGGCATTTAATTGCAGTGAGGCGGGCGCAACCCAGTGATAGAGACCATCCGCATCACGAGGCGGCGAAATCACTCCAGAAGAATACACCAGATTTGTTGCAGGGCTTGTATCCCAAACCTTAACGGCATATGCCGGTTCAGGACGAAGGAAATTCGGCTGATCTAGCGTACCATTAAGTTTGTTCATCATTAAATCATTCCACGAAAACACAACGCGGCCAGAATAGGTTTCGACCGCGCGAGCACATTGAGGGGACACAATAGGCAGCCCCTTCCCAAGGCCATTCAGACATTCAAGCATCAAATACGAGTTCCCATTTTCGGAATTTTCGGCAGGCGGCGAACCAACGACAATGGCAAACACCACAATTGCTGCTGTTGAGGAACCGCCACCGCTCACCGCGCAGGGTTCAACGATCCCGGCGGCAAGCAGATCGGCCTCGGTGATGATCGGCGAATCCGCAAGCCGGTAGGAGCCAAGCGACGCAAGCACCTTGTAATAAGCCGCCGCTCCTATTCTGCGACAAACCAGCCAAGCGGGCACAGTGCCGGAAACGCCAAACGCAAGATTGGTTGCGTTTGGTGACGATATTACATCAACCTGCGCCCAGGGAACCCACCACTTGCCGCGATCCACCGCGCGAAGCGCCTCGTTTCGCCCGGCTTCAAGGTCGCCCGCATACCTTTGCTGCACATCCAAAACCTTTGCAAGATCAACGCGCATGAAGTTTGGCGACACTTCCGCAATTTCCATTTCAACGCGCGAAACATCCCCAGTTGCCGGAAGCGTGTAGCGGGCGCAACCGTAGACTTCGCCCGGATTGAACTTGCCGTCGCCGTTTTCATCCATCCAGCATTCAATCACATAATCACCAACCGGCATCGGCATGGTGGACGGCGCGAGTTCGCCCGAATAAGGCAGCCCGCGCACGGTATTGACCGTCCAAGACTGCGTGACAGCCGAAAACAGGGAGCGCCCGCGCGGATCGGCGTCGCCCCACACGACGGGCACGGCGTTGGTGGCGGCAATCTTGCGCGCGCGAAAGGATAGTGCGACCGGCGACACATTGCCGCGCCAGTTGACGCGCGAGACGGAAACAGGCACCGGCACGGAGCGCACCTCGGCGGCGTTCGCCGCAATTGCGGACACAAGCGCAAGTGTTGCGGCCAGCATTCGTTTCATCATTGTTTCAGCTTTCATGTTCAGACTCCAAAGAAGGCTTAGCCCAAAAGGGAAATATCCGGCTTAAATTCCACCGCGCAACCCCAGAGCGCCGAATCAGCGGACGGATTCACCGCATCCATTGAGACATAACCAGTCACCATGATTGTGGCAAGGCAATCCGTTATCGGCGCAACCGTGAACGTTGCGGATGTGGCCTCGCCATCCGCCGCGATTTCGCCAACGAGCTGGAACCCCTCGACATCGCCGCCATCGGTGAGGTAGAGCTTTCGCGCCGTGACATCAGGCACCGTGTAAGCCGCCGCGCCACGCTTCAGCCATACGCGCCATTTCATGCCCGCTGTAGGCGATCCGGTGAAGCCGGACCAAGAGAGCCGAACACGCCGCGCCTTGAACGTTGTCGGCGTTGCGAACGGCACAAGCAGCGCGGACGCGGTGAGCTTCCACACCGGCACGGCGACGTCAAGCCCAAGCGGATTGGCGCGCCGCATTTCGGTTGTGGACGCGACGGAGAATGCCGCGCCAGGACGGGCCGCGAACGCTTCAGGCGCAATCGAAGAAACGCGGCCTTCGAAGAGCGCAGCATAAAGGAGCCGCAAGCCGATTGCAGACTGCGCAGCGGTTGCAGAGGTCTTCAAGGCGGCAGGATCGAAAAGCCCGTCGGTTGACGTTGCAGAATCCGGCAAGGCATCGCCCGTCCGCTGAAGAACGATGCGGAACGCAGCGCTTTGTTCGCCGCTTGCTTCAGGAACGGCACCGCCAACCATAACGGCATATTCCGCCGCGCTATCGCTGCCCGAAACATCGTTGACGGCGTCGGCGTCCCATCCATCCACGGCAGCAGAAAGCGTGACTTCGACAGCGTTCTTTATGAAAGAGCACCCCTCAAGCCAGTTGCCGCGAACGGTGCTGTAGCTTTCGAGCGCCACGACAAGGAAAAGATACTTTTGCAGCACCAGGCCGCCGGTTGGCGAAAGCGCAGCCGTTTCGGTGGTTGGGTACCAGTAGTCCGAGCGGTTGACCGTTTCGACCGTGCGCGGCGCAACCTCGGCGGCTGTAGTGCCATCTTCAACCACATCGCCTGAAGCATCTTCGCCGCGCAACGTGTGGCAGTTCATCGGGATAACGCCGGTCGAGTTCGTGAAAATGTGAAGCCGCGCGCCCTTCGAGTTGTACGGGTCGCTTGTTACCTTGGCGGCAAGCTCCGTGAGTGTTTTGCCTATGGCAGCCGCCGGAAGTTCGTAGCGATAGCAAGCAGCATTCGCATAGGCGCGGTGCTTGCCGCCGGAGTGCCCCGCGCAGAACAACGCCGCATCAAAAAGGTCGCGGTCAATCACATTCTGATCAAGGCCGCTTCTCTCGGCACCATCTGCCTTATCATCGGAATGCGAAGTCATTGTCGCCTGATCCGCGCCCGCCGATTCCCACGGTACATCACACATCGAATCAACGACGTTTTCAGCATCCGTTGCCGCCGCATAAACAGGCGTCGCCGCCGTTGCCGTGTACTTGCGCAGGAAACGCGCACCTTTGAGTTTGTATTTTGCCATTGTGTTTCCCTTCAGTTGCAATTGCAGTTATCGTCACCCTTGTGAGTGCCGCCGCCACCATCAGCCGAATCAGTGGCGGGCACGCCGCCAGCACTGCCGGGGCCCCATCCACCACCGCCACCGCCGCCGGACGAATCGTCGGCGGACACACCGCCTCCCTTTGCCGGATCGCCAGGGTGCCCGCACGGATCGGCGGCATCATCAGATTCTTCGGCGGGATCCTCGCCATCACCGGAAAGCGGCACATAAACGATCTTGCCGTCCTTTCGGGCAATAAGCATCAGTGTATCATCTGACTCCGCCGTGATTTCGCCCGTTTGAACATCGGCCTTAAGCCTAACGGCGAGCCCCTTGCCGCTATCGCGTTCATCATCGGCAAAATGCGCAATCTGAAGCGCCGCGCCACCTTCGCCACCCTGCGAGTCGACGGAGTCGCCGTCGGTAGCGCATCCAACGACAATGGCGCCATCGGCTAGCTGCTGGATTCGTACCTCGCCGGTTGTGGTGTTGCGACTGCAAACCGCAACCGGAACCGAGAAGGCATGCTCCGCCGATTCTTCGCCGGATTCTTCGGCAAGCGCAAATTCGGCGGTGGTTTCGCCATCATCGCGCGTTACCTTCAAGACGAGATTGCCGCCCGTGTCTGACAGCGCATCAACGATATACCAGCCTTCTGGATAATCGCCGCCAGCCGCCTCCAGGCCGGTGCGCAAATCTACTTCGCCGCCGTCAATAACGCAACATGCGCCATCAGGCAGCCACACTATCCACGCGCCGCCATCGCCGACGGAAGCGGCATACCTGACCGTGAAGGGTGCCGGAAGCGACGACGAGTCGACGACGCCGGGCACGCCGCCAGGCCTGCGACCGCTGCCCGACCTGCTTGCCAAGAGCGCACGGAACTTTCGCGCCCCCGCCTCACCCAACACGTAGCGCGCCATTTTTACCTATCCTCGCATTCAGGGCAATCGGCGGCACCTTCAACGCAATCTGCGCAGCCCTCCTCCGGTGGCGCAGCCTTTTCGGATGCAGCCGCCTTAGCCACCGCCGCCGTTGCTTCAGCCGACGCCTTTTGCGCGGCAAGCTTCGCCGTTTCCACGGCCTGCCGCGTTCCCGCGTTCGCCTTCAGCAGATCGAATGCCGTAACACCGCCCTTGGCAACGGCAGCATTGTTGGAAGAAACGACCGGCGCAACTTCTGAGAAGGCTCGGCAGACGGACTCAATAACCTCCTTGGAGCTTCCTACGGAATTTGTGCCGACAAGGAAGATATCAAGCTTGTGCGTTTTGGTGGACGGCGAAAGCCAGGCCGTATCTTCCTCGTAATGTGCCGCAAGCGCTTCACGTTCGCCGGGAATGGACGTCAACCGGCCAGCGCCTATGGCAAGAACTTCACTGTAGCCGTTGACATACATGCCCTTTAGCTCAATATCCCGCATTTTTCTTGGGCTTTTGCATCCGCTTTGAACCAAAGCGGTAGCGATACAGACGAATAGAACGGCGATTTTGGTTTTTGCTTTCATGTTTTGTCCTTTCTTTTTTGTGGTTTGTGGTTTCAAGCTTCAAGTACAAGAAATTTTTGGCGCACATTCAAGCCAGCGCTTCCAGCACCAATCGCATTTTACCGCCTGATAAAGCAGGTCTGCGACGAAACAGGCGCGGTAACGCCGCCAGTTCAATAGCCCATAAGTCGCCTTGGCGCACTTGATGCAGTTTGCGTGAAACTCCATGTTTGCGAAATTGAACGCGAATCGCTTGCCATCAGACTTTGCAAAGCGCAGATCATGTATCAGCGCAGCCGGTTCGAATATGGAGAGGTAAGATGTAATCTTATCGCGCTCCTCGGACGGCAGCCATTCCGGGCCAATGCCGTTGTATTCCTTTGCGATCCTGCCAGCAGGGAATTGGGCGAAGATTTCAACGCCGCCCAAGCCGTATTCAAGTGTACGGTCGACAAGTTCTGATATGTTCTTTCCAGCTTCCATTTTGCCTTTTCCTTTCTTAGTTCCCAAACAGCGAAATGATCCATGTGACGACGCTTGCGACGATTGCGCCAACAACGCCGTAGATCGACGAACGAACGGACTCCTTGCCAATGATCTGATACAACATCTTCTGGACTTCGCCAAGTTGCTTCTTGATTTCCGCAACCTCCGCGCGCTGCGTTTCATCGCGCGTTTCAATTACTACAAGCCGCTCGCGTATTTCATCGAGGGTAGCGAAAACGCGCAGGAACTTGCCGCCGGTAGATTCGCCGCCAGCGTTCGATTTGGTTGCGTGTATCTTCATTTCACAGGCGTTGCGGCATCGGGTCCGCTGATAACCGTTACAACGTTGGTGGTTGCCTTCTCGGCAGCGCGGCGGGCGCGAGCCTCGGCAAGCGCCGGCGGAACGCCGTTCGCATTCAAAGTGGTTTTCGGCTTCTTCGCGGGCGCAACTGGTTCAAACGGAAATTCAAAGCGCGTGCCATCTGCGTAGATTTCAGTCTTTACGCATGCGTTGGTATCGACGATCTGCGAAACAAGCCTGCCATGCCACGCCACACGCCCTGAAGGCGTTTCAACTTCGCGGTGGTACTTGCGATTCATAAGCTGAAGCGCCGCTAGCAAGTCGGCCTGTGTCCACACGTTCGTTGAACCATCCGAAAAAAGGGTCGTTGCCACCGGAACGGACATGTCGACCGGCGCGGGCTGTTCATCGGCACGCACGGCGAATGCCATTGCGACCGCAAGCGAAAACAACATCAGTTTATTCATTGGCGTTACCTCCATTCAGATCATTGGCAAGGGTTGTGAGAAGGTTCTCGCTACCGCCGCGCCGCGCAGGCGGCGCAATCGTTGCGCCATCCAGAATTATCGGCGTGCGAATCGGTATCAGATAGCGGTTCTGGCGACGGTCGGTCATCCACGTTGACCGCCAGACGCCGTTCGTATAGACGGCGGGCCCCGGCGTCCATGTTGTGAAGCAAAACCACCTGTTAGAAATTGCGCCTTCAAATTCAAAGTCGAGGGGGCGCGGGAAAGCGCCAAGCGCGGCCTGGTAGTATGTTACGACATCCGCCGCGTTTGTTGAATCAAGGGGACAATAGGCAACCTGGATATCAGCATCATTGGGCACCAGCAGCGTTGTGAACGCCACATGCACGAAATTGTTGCTGACGTAAGAACCGGCATCCGTCAGGTATGCGACTTCTGGATCAGTTCGCGGGAACTCAACCGGGCGTGTCGTTGGCGCAGGCGGTTTGTTCGCCATCGCATGCAGAAAGCATGCGGCAAGCAGCAGGAACGCCACGCCTTGACGGCGCGCAATCTGCCAGCCGCGAAAGCACACGACGCCAACCCACAGCGAAAGCATCAGCGCCAGCGCCGCGTATACAACGATATTATGAACGGCCTGCATTTCAGTTCACCAGTGTAAGGGTAAGGACTGTATTGCCGGAAATAACCGCAGTGCCAACGGCATACTTGTGACCGCCAAGCATGATATATTCAAACCCAATCGGCGCAGCGTTCTTTATGTATGTTTCGCCGCCAATTTCATATTCGGCCTTTACGAACAAAGCGGCTTGTGCTGTTTTGCCCCAGACCTCCGCAGTATAAGCCCCGGAAGTGCCGGTCCATGTGACGTTTGCAAGGCAACCGGAATCGGTCTCCGCCTTCCAATCAGGCGCGGCTAGATCGTTGCATATATGCAACACCGGGTGCTGTTCGCTTACGACGTTGTAGTCTATGTACAAATGCGTAATGGCATAGCTTGCGGACGTGCGGACGCTATTGGCCTGCGCACCAACCACGCGCTTGTCGCCCTTTACGATTTCCAGAAGCGCATTGCCTTCATCATCGGATATGCGGAAGAAGCCATTACTTACAACGCCGCCGGTTTCGGCAACAAGGCCATTGGACTCCAACACCCAAACCGCACCTTCGGCAGTAACCGTGCGCTGATAGGCCAGCCCCCCGGCAATGGCGATCTTCGGCGAAGATACCCACGTATAGCCATCCGGCGCATAGTTCCCCGTATGCGAATCGTAAAAGCCCCAGGCACGGTCGGCCTTTTCTTCGAGCAAGGCATCAACCAACGCTTTGCTGTAGTAGTTGATCGGCAGATATTGGCCGGTAAGCCAATCCCACCGCGTGCGTTCATCCCAGATCGTATGCCAAACGTTGGTTATCTTCTGCTCGAACGAAAGCGACGGCATATGCACTACCGAATCATAGTTTGTAATCACAACGCGCGCATCATCGCCATTCAGATAGGCGGCAACGGCGGCTATTGATTCCGATGCGGACATTGCGGCGTTCGACACGGCAGAATAGTTGCCCGGCTGGACGCCCGCAAGGTCTTTGCGGCGAACAATGCCGTTTTGCGACGTCGTGTCCCAAAGATAATCAGCTGTCGTTCCGTTTCGCCGCACTGCAACGCCGCCATACATATAAGTGGTTCTGTTGTTATCGTTTTGGGTTGACGCCGTAATCGTAATGCCGCCCTGGATTATGCCTGCAATCGTTTGTGCAAGAATCTTGATATAGCGGCCCGCGTTGCCCTGGACGCCAATCCAGTTTTCAGAGTTTGGCGCAACTTCGTTAAGCGTATAGGAAGGCTTGGCAGAGGCCTTTGCCCAGCTCGGCACATTCGGGTCGGTTTCATCGTAGCTTTGCAGCGCCGTGACCGCCTTATTACTAACGTTGGCATAATCGCCCGGCTCAGCATCGGCTATGGCGGTAGCGAGCTCATCGGAATAGACCGCGTGCACAAGCGGACCAAGTCGCGTCATGGTATAGCCATTGCCAAAATCAAGCGCAGTGGCGGTTTCGTTGGTCGTCGTAATCGTTAGAACCGTTGCGCTTTCTGTGTTGAGGCCCCAGAACACAGGCGACGAGCTGTAAAACAGCGCAGGGGTTTCGTTGTAGGCTTTCTGCCATATCGGCCTTGGCGTTGCCAAACGCAGCGGCAGCACTTCGCCGCTCCAATCGCAACGCCAAAGATCGGCGGTTGTGAGCGTTGGCGGCAAGTATTTGTTGGTATCGGCCTTCTGCGCAAGCACGGCGGCCAGCTCGTTGGTTGCCGCTGTAAAATCGTTGGTGGAAACCTTGGACGATTCCAGGCCAACGATCCCGGAGCTCAGCTCGAGGGCAACGGCATCGGTGTAGGTTGTGGCAGCCTGCCGATCCGCCAGCTGGCGCGCATCTTCATATTCAAGCGTTGTGGTTATCGCGCCAACTGGCAACGCGAGAAGTGCGAAGGCGGCAAGAATGCCCCTGGTGTGGTATTTCATCGGTTAACCTTTCATGGATTGGGTGAGAAGGGCACGAAATCGCCGTCGGCGGTTAGGATATAGTCGCCCGTCCACGTTGCGCCCCAGCCAACGCGGGAATCAAACGCCATCTGCTGTTTGGTGTAATGCTGGACGCCATCGAGGACCTGCGTCTTTAGATAGACATCGCCGCCCTTAATTGCCACCATTGCGCCAGGCGTTCCGGGCGAAGCGGACGTCGTTGCGGGCTTGATATCGAAATCGGCAACGCCAACAATGACATATGCCGTCGTATCATCCGAACGCTTGACGGCGACTGTTATGCGCACGCCGTTTTCGACAAATCCCCATGAAGGGAAATTGCTGCCAGCGAAAAGGCACTGCCATTCATTGCCGACAAGGGCGCATTCGGCGGCAACATCAACGCCATCGGCATTCTTGACCGTGACGGACACCCCGACGACCTCACCGCCCGCCCATTCGCCGGGTATGCCTTCAAGTTCGAGCGGAAGCGCGCTGCCGGTAAAGATTTTCACCGGCAACGGCGGGAGCGTTTGATCAACTGTGGCCTGAAGATTCAGTTTGATTTTCATGGATTCCCTTTCATGAATTTGCGTTGGTGCCGGAACCTACCTGCGCGTCGGTTGGCTCGGAATAGAACCAGCCCGGAAATGTTGCAGTATCGTAAGCCTGAAAGCGAAGATTGTACGGCGTTGGTGCCGTTTCGCCGCTCCTTGTAACGCGCTTGCCGCTGCCGTTTAGCAGTTCCGGCGTGGTAACGGTGCACGCTTCGCCCGTTTCGGCATCGCGGCTGCGGATCAAAACAAGTTTGCCGCTGTCGTCCTTTTCGCGCATGCCCGCATCAGCTATTGCGACGTCCCAGCCGATTTCCGTTGCGCTGCTGGAGCCCGCCAACTTGACCTTGTTCGAGCGGTAGCGCAGTTCAATCGTGTAGCGATACCGCCACTTTGCGTCGCCTATAACGCGCTGCTCGCCGACCATGCAAAGAAGGGTGCGGGCCGCGAACGATATGCCGCCAATGGTTACTGCGGCGGAGTTTAAGCAACACATGTACGAGCCCCAGCCCGATTGCCGCGATTCGAATTTTACGACCTTGCGGAATATTGGCGCAGGGCTTTTAATCGTCGGCACAGCATCAAACACATCGCCAGCCGAATTGAGTACCGCCGTGCCATCAACGGCGGTGGTGAGTTCGCGTTCATCTTCGCCGCCGGCCCAGCCCCATTCTTCAACCTGGTTCGAAACGGTTGCTTGATCAATCGTTTGTGTTTCGTAAGTGCGCGGCGAATAGGTTACAACAACATTCACGCACTTTTTGTCGGTGCCCGATCCTTCTTCAATTTCGTAATTGTCGACGTAAAGACCGGGGTGGTTCGGATGCGCAGAGCCGATTGCCGGAAGATCGGTAAACGTTAGGCATTCGCCGTTTGCGGCTAGGTTGTTGCCATCCAATATGACCTGATACGGACGCTTAAGCACGGTTATGCCGTTGGACGCAACAGTCCACGTGCGGCCCGCCTTTTGGTGTGTTACATCAGACATCAGCCATTCTCCTCAATGTAGTTTTCAGCGGCTGCAACGCCCTTGGTGTTGCTTGCGGTCTTCGCGGTGGCATCGGCAATCTTCTGAAGAAGGCCGGTTTGCTTCTTCGCCTCCGTTTGCCACTGAGGGCCAAGCATGGCGGTGCGCAACGCAGCGTTCGAGCCGCCCATCACAAGCTCGTTGCGAATCTGCGGAGACTTCGCCGATCCCGCGAACATGCCCGATCCGCCCGACATGCCAAGTTCACGCTTCTTGATGCTGACGGCAGCGGCATCATATGCCTTTGCAAATTTCTTTATCGCAATTTCGCGGTTTTCGAAATCCTGCTGAAAGCGGCTTGTGCGGTTTTCTTCGATGCGGTCGATTTCGGCCCATTCTTCGCCTATGGCATTTGTGGCGATTTCAAACTGCTGCGCCGCGTAGTCCCATGCCTCAGACCAGGTGCGGCCCCCGAACATCGCGCCAAGACCATCACCGATATACGACCATGAAGCGCTCCAAAGGTCCCATGCGCTTTTAAGCTTCTTGATGTACGTTATGCACTTTGCAACGGCAATCTTCGTGTAATATGCCAAATGGTTTCCTGCGTTCAGCGAAGCGGTGCGGACACCGCCCTCGTAGTTTTTGGAAAACCACCCGCAAATTGCGCCAAGACCCTGAAGCCATATTGACTTTGCCTCGCTTGCCATGTTGCCCATTGCATCAGCGACATCATCACCCGCGTCGGCGGCTGCTTGCGGAATGCGCGGCATCGCTTCGACGACATCCTGCAAGGCAAGGTTCGATGTATAGGCCGCATCTATCAGCGGCATAAATTCCATGCCGGATTTGCCAAAGACCTTCATGGCGGCAGCGGCACGGTCGGAGACATCGGGAATCTTGCCAAGTTCGCCAACGGTATCATAGAAGCCCTGAAGCCCGGTGCGGCCCGTGTTCTTTTCCATCAGTTGAAACGACTTGGCAAGCTGATCCATGTTGGCGCCGATTCCAAGAACGCCCATCGCCTGCGTTGCGGACGTTAGCTCATCAACACTAACGCCCGCCTTCTGCGCCACATCGCTAAGCCGTCCAAGTTCATCAACGCCGCTCTTGACGGCGCGAAGCGAAAGATATGCACCGGCAGCGGCGAGGGCCCCGCCCAGCATCGAACGCATCTTGGCGGACGCGGCAGCGGCGCGCGCCTGAATGGACGAGAACGCGCTAGCCGTCTGATCAACACCCTTGACGGCAACCTGGTGCGTTGATTTGCTCATGCGTTTTCATACCTTTTCTTTAGAGCTTCGACAGATCGGAAAAGCGCAAGCGCTTCACGTTCCTTTTCATCGGCGGCAAGAGACTTTGACAGCATCGGCAGGCACCAGCTGCCGACCGCTTCAGACCGTGTCGGCAGCTTCATCGTTTCGCCGTTCTTCAGCCAGGGCCGTACCCCCGCGAGAACGGCAACATAGATATCAGCGAGCGCAAGCGGGAGCCAAACCCCAAGCGTCCGCGCGCCTTCATCCAGAAAAGCCGCCGTTGCAGTTTCGCCGCTATCCCCCCGGCTCAGGATAGCAGCCCGATAAAATCCGAAATGCCGCCGCCTTCAGGAACGCCAACAAGCTCGGTGACAAGGCGCTGCATCTGCCGCATCGACAGTTGCGACGGATCGAAGTCCGAACCGTCCGCAAGCGTTACATGATCCTTGATCAAGCGTTCGCATTCATCGCCAAGGCATTCTTTGCCCCCCTTGAACGAAAGGCCTGCTTCGCGTATTTCCTTGATCGTAAGGCGGCGCACCTTGACGGACACCTCGCCAAGGCGCACCGTTGCCACATCGGTAAACATTTCAGGTTTTGCCGCCATAGAATCAAACCCCCATCATGAATCAGGCGGAGACAGAGCCGTCCGGCTTGAAGGTCACATCATATGTTGCCTTGCGTTCGCCGGAACCCTCTTGGTTAGGATAGGCAACCTTGGTGACAATCGCCTTGGCAATCGAAACGCTGACCGTTGCGTCGGAGTCAATGCCGTTTTCGAGCGTGACCGACAGCGCAAGCGCGGCGGGCGCGGCATCAGAAGTGAGGTTGCCGGAACTCTTCTGGTAAAGCGTTACGGTGAACTCATCAATTTCTTTAAGCGCACCCTTGATGAAGCGCTTGATTGTATCAGCAAGCGAGGTCACCTCTATCGCTTCGCGCGTTTCGCTTTGACCGGCAGGCCCTGCGTCCATTTCATAGGTTGTGCTGTTGAATGTGAGAGTTGCAGACTTCACACCCCAGCGGTTGAATGTTGGTTCGCTCATGTTTTTTTCCTTTCGTATCAGGTGAGTGATTCTGGTTCAAAGTATTCAACAAAGATAACGGCCCATTCCAACGGGAAATGGGAAATGTCGTTTTCTTCGCGCCGGATCGCGGATATCCGCGCACCGGCCTTGGCGTTGCGGATAATGGGAATTATCATGTCGCGCAAATCTTCCACAATCGCGTTGCCGCCGTTTATGGTAAGCCCGTTTTCGGTTTCGGTGCGTTCCTGTACCACATTGTTGATAACCCGTTCACCATTAGGGCCCTTGACGCATCCGCCAAGCACCATGCGCACGGTGAAGGTTTCGTCGGCGTTCACAGCATCGTTTTCTTCAACCGGCGTGAGCCAGAAGAACGGTGCCTGCTTGACGCCCGGCACGGCATCGCCATATGCGCCAACATGGACGGCGAGACCCCGCCCGAAATTGGCAAGGCAATAAGCGCGGACCTCCGCCGAATCGCACACGGCGCGCGCCGCGTTCGCCATAACAGTGCGGTGTGAGATCATGCAGCCCCCTTTGTTTTCATCATCTGCTTGGCAAGCTCCTTGTAGAACGTGCCGCGCGCCCAGGTTTCAAGATGCTGTTCAACATATGCGCCGAACGGCTCCGGAATCACACGGCGCGGATTGTGCACATATTCGCGCGGTATTTCGCGTATGCCGCGCTTGTGCATCAGGTGGCGGTAGTCCGGATCGGTGAAGTAACGCTCGGAGCTTGGACCGCCAACGCCATCCTGAAAGTTCACGGCCCAGTCTGCGAGTTCATCAGGCCAGCCGATCATTTGCCAGCCGTTCTTTTTGAACGACACAATGCGGCTTGCATCCGCGAGAACGCCCCCCATCGGAGTGGTGCGGCCCTCGACGGCGCGCAGTTCCTTTGTGAAGGCCTCGAAATCCTTGAACTTCGGCACGCCTTCAACACCGCCTGCGTTCGATATGACCTTTTGAAACTTTCGCTTCAGCGCGAAACACGCGCGACCAAAGCTGCGCTTCATGAGCTTTGCAGTATCAATCTTCTGCCGCTTCGCCCAACGTTCGAGGTCGCGGAAGGATAGCGCAAGCGACACCTTCGCACGGCCCCGGCCCTGCGAAAACATTACGGCTGTATCTGTGACCGAATAGCCCATCAGCGCGGCGCCCTTTCTTCTGAAGTGCAACGGAGCGTCCAGCCGGTATCATCGCGCGTGATCTGCTGGACGGTTAGGGTTTCGCCATCGACGCCAAGGCGCGTAAGCGTATCACCGACGGCGACGTCAGCGCAAAGCGCGGACGTCGCCGGCACAATGACCGTCCACGGATCGGCGGCGAATCCACCGCGAGACGCGCCCGCAGTCTCGCTCTGCGATTCACCATGCAGGACGACCGCGCCGAACGCACCTTTGCGGTGCGGCGCTTTATCCTGACGCCACATGACCGGTTCGATCATCGGGCGCATCGCGGCGGCGTTATGGAAGAAATCGCTCATTTTTTTCAGGGGTGGTTATTAAAGCGTTATTCAACAATCAGCGTTATCACATCATCCTCAGCTGCCCCGCTAACGTTGATTGCGCCGCCAAAAACGAACTTCGAGCTTTCAGGCGTAGCGGTTCCATAGTGGCCGCTTGTGGTTACGGAAAGAAGCGCATTCGTAACGGTGTAGGTTGTGGACGGCAGGCGTCCGGCTGCAACTGTGTTCGTTTCGGCAAATCGCGTGTGCGTAACCGCGCCAACAATCAGGTTGGTGGTTCCACGCATCCAGTCGGAGTAGCTGAATACATCAACCGTATTGGTGGATATCGCGGCATTGCCGTCGTAGTTTGTGATTGAGAACGAATACAGATCATGCGGCGTGACGACTTCAAAAAGCTGATTGGTGTAGGTCGTGACGGATCGCACGGAAGAAAGCGCAACGGTTGCTGCTGCGTTTTGCGTAACAGCCTCGACGGCAAGAACCTTGCCGCCGCCCGCATGCCATCCGGGAAGGACGTTCAACCCCGGCGCAAGCGTTATCGAGGTTGTGGCGAACGCGGCGAACACGAACGCGGCGAATGTGACGGCAAGAATCTTTTTCATCTGTGCGGTTCCTTTTTGGTTCGGTTTTGGGAAAATGGCCCGGCGGTCGAAAATCCGACCGCCGGGCCGTATTGGTTACGATGCGGCAAGATACTTGATCTTGCTTGCCTGCACCAGTGCGGCGCCCCAGAGGGCAACCACATTGATGAAGCCCGTGCCCTTTGCAGGCGAACCGTGGCGGAGAACCGTCAGCGTGAAGCCGTACTCATCGGTTACGGTTCCGTATTCGCTGTATGCGGCTTCATCCGCAACCGGGAACGCGCGAGAGGCGACGGCGACGGAGCTTGCCGGGATAAGCGCACCCTTTATGCCCGCAGGCAGGTCGTTCATCTGAACGACAGCCTTGAAGCCATAAAGGCCGCCAATGTAACCGTTCTTTATCGCATCCTGCGTGCCAAGCACATTGGCGTCCAGAAGCGAAAGAAGCGTGTTGTAGTAGCCCGGCTCGAGCGCCAGCACGGTATCAGCGCAGCGTCCTTCGCAGGAGGCGCGAAGTCCAGAGATTGTTGCCTTTGTGACGGACGCCAGCACAACCTTGCCGCCGGTGCATGCGGCAGCGGTGAAAAGCCCGCCAAGCGCCGTGGAGATAGAAGTCTTGACGCCGTTTGCGGAAGCCTCGCGGACCTTCGCCCAATAGGGCGCATTCGGCGCTTCAAGCTTGTCCTTTCCAGCGAACTTGAACGTAGACTTTGGCCGCTTGTTAAGCGTTACGGCCGCATAACCGACAGTGCCATCATTGTTTTCGAAGTCGTTGGTTGACTCATCGAAATCATTGACGGTGCCAGCGGCGGCAACAGGCACCTTGACGGTTGTGCCGGGCTCGACAAATTCATCACTCATATCGAACGCGAAAAGGCGCGCGACATTGAGATCAGGAGTTGCCCCAACAAGTGCGTCGTTGGCGGCCTTGATAAGACCGGGAGAAGTAAGGGAAGAACTCATGTTTAAGATTTCCTTTCTTTTTCATCTTTTTTGTACTTGCCGCTTGCAATGAACGCAGACTTTTCAGCGGGCGTGCTGCATTTCGCAAGCCCTTCCTGAAGGGTCGGCAGTTCCTCAGCGGGTTGCAGCGCAAGCCCGACCTGCTTGCGGTAGCGTTCAGTTTCAGCCGCCAGGGCCGCTTTCGTTTCCGAAAGAGCCGTTGCGGCCTTTTCGCCGTCCTCCTTAAGCTGCTTGATTTCCGCGTTGGCGGCATCAAGGGCCTTTGTGGTTTCGACGTTGCCGGTTTTAAGTCTTTCAATTTCGGCGTTCAGCGCGGCGATTTCCGCCTGATGCGCCCCCGCCTCTTTGGCAAGGGCCTCCTCAAAGCCTTTGCCCCTGACAGCAAGCATTTCGTTCAGTTCCGCAATCTGCTTGTCCTTAGCGGCCTGAAGCCCGGCAACCCGCTTCGTTTCTATAAGCGAGAGCAGCCCGGCACGATCAAGGAACTCAATCACCTTTTCGGGGTTGCCTTCAATCGCGGAGAGCACCGCCGGATGAGACGCCAGCATTTCCTCCGCTTCAGCGGCAAGATCGCCAGCGGAAAACACGCCATCAGTTGCGGCGGGCGTGTCGGTGAAATCGGTGCCCCGAAGCTTGCCAAGGACCGCAAACACCTTGTTTTCGCCGCGCGCCCGATTGAAGGCGCGGTCGTCCTCATATTCGCTGCGCATGATCGGTTCGCCATCGGCGTTGGTGGACTTCAAATCAGCGTATGTGAAAACGATAGACTGCCCGAACGTATCAGGCGAATTTTCGGCGGCATCAAGAACCCACTTGCCGAGATCGCCGGAAGGCGCAGAATGCGATTCGGCGGCAATGTACACATCGGCCAGAACGCCAGCAACCTTTTCGCCGGGTGCCTCTTTGCGCTCTAGATCGACGACACGGAAATTTTTAGCCCTTCCAAGGTAGGTGCCAAGCGCATCCGAACACATCGAGGGATGACCAAAGCGGACTTTGACTCCGGCATCACCCATAGCGTTTCCCGCTTCGGCAACGGCCTCGCAAAAGGCCCGGTCAAGCCATACGCCATGCCCCCTGGCTTCGCCTTCAAGTGTGATTTGGACACCATGCAGCACCTCCTTTTCACGGTCGACACGTTCCAGGCGCGGCTCCTTTGTTGCGCCTGCGGCAAAAGTGGCGCGAAGCCGCGCCTTCATCGGATTGAACTTGTTAGGCATCGTCGCCTCCTTCATCGGTTGTTGTTTCTGTTTCCTGGTTTTCTGACATGCCGGGATAGTCAAGCCCCGCATCTTCAAAAAGCTGCTTTTCGCGCTTGCGTTCCTCGACGATCTTTTCAAGTTCGCCGGGCCCCAGTTCGCGCGCAAGAGAGGTAACGCCGTTTTCGAGCCGCTTGCGGCGGGCATCTTCCGCCTTGACAAGATCGACCTCCGGCATTTCAGGCCAACGCCATGCAATCATATCGCGCCAGCCATCTGGAAGCGCGGACTTCACAAGGCCGAGCTTGACGGCGCGTGATATGACGCATACGGCAATCCAATCGCACACTTCGCGTTCAAGATCGGTTTTCGCTTCATCGAATGAAGGCTTGGTCATGGCCTGCTCGCCGCGAAACGCCGTATAGCTTGTCTGCGCCTTCAGGGTGGAGTAGACACGCGCAAGGCCTTTGGTGCCGCCGACAAGCCCGGTAAGAAATTCGATATACGCGGGTATGTTGGCATTGGGCCGCTTGGTATCAAGAAGATCAATCTTCATGCCAACGGGCATCTGATCGAAGTGCGCACCGATAGCGGAAAGTTCGCGCGTGGAGAACGTTACCTCGGCGGGCTTGGCGGCGGTATCGCGTTCGATTTCATCATCAAACGCCTGCGGTGCTTCGCCAGCATCGCCATCGGCGGACGCATTGGAAAGAATCTGACCGACAAGCTGCGCATTCATCTTAGCCGCCTGCGTTTCGCTGGCAACCGTTTCATGAAGGTCAATCAGGCACGTAATCGCCGCCGTGAGCGGCGAGACGGCACGGCCCTGATTGAAGCGGCGCATATCGCCAAGCAGAATCCAGTTCGGCGTTTCACCATCGTTGAACGGATCAAGGCGCAGGCAGTGGAACGCCCCCGCTTCATCCGGGAACGCTTCGCATCCGCGGTGGCGGGTTGAAACAAAGCAACCGGCGAACATGCCGCTTTCGTTGTAGATGAATCCGCCGCGCTGGCACCATCCTTTAGGGAATGCGCGCGCAAAGGCCGCATCAGAAATGTTGGCTATTTCATCGCCCTCGAACCCGCGAACGCGGCCCGTTCCGTTGCCACCGGTAAGTTCGCCATCATCGAAAACAAGCACAACATTGCCGTTGACATCCTGCGCGGTAAGAACGGTCTTCAGAATCCAATTGAAGTTTTTGCGGAAGGTGAACTCGGCATGCGTGAACCACACCCGGTTGAAGTAGTGCATCACTTCGTCGGCAGCCGCCTTGTATTCCGGCGGGAATGATGCGTACATCTTCCCGCCGCATGAGCCAACCACATTGACGCGCAGCTGCTGATCTTGCGTTATGCGCGTTGGCGAATTGCGCATCATATCGCGGTGCGCGTTTACGATCTTCGCGCGGTCGGTTGACGATATCTGCGAATCTTCGCCGCCGCGTTCGACATACGTCGGGCGCCGCCCGTTGGCATACGGGTATGTTACGACTTCAAAGCCCTTGCCAAAATGCGCACGGCGTGCTAGCCCAAGCGCAGCACCGGCGAGCTTGCGCGCAACGGCCTTCTTCTGTGCGGCAGAGAGAGAACTCCACGACAGTTCAACTTTCGGTTTTGAGAAGGGCCAACGCATTAGTGATACCTCGGATAGATAGTCTTGATTGCTGACGGTGAATCAGGGCGAAGGCCAAGAGCGGCCTCAAGTTTCCCGATTTCGCGTTCGAGAATACGCAACTTCAGTTGCAGTTCTTCAACCTTGCGGTTTGTGTAGCTTTTCGAACCACCTGCGGCAGAGATGCTGCCGGACTGCGCATCAACATCGGCAATCTGGTCGACAAGCGCATTACGCTTGTTGCGCAGTTCCGTTAGCCGTGTTTCTGCCTGTTTGCGTGTCATGGTTTACATGTAGCTCCTTTTTTGCCTTTGCGCTTTCATCATAGCACAGAAAAATGTGCTTGCAACAGCGGTGCGCGTGTTCTTTTGTGGATTCCACAAAAAACCAAACCGCAAGGCGCTATGGCTTGTATCTGTAGCGCGGGCGCGCGGCCTTCTTCGCAGCCGAGCGCGTCGGTATTTCCTGAAGTTGCGTTGCCGAATGGCCGCACAAAGGGCATCGGAGATACACAACGCGGTAGCGCGGGTCGGCGCTAGGTTCGGAAGATCGGAAATGGAAGTAAACCCGTTCATGGCAGGCTTCGCATTCGACCGCTTCAAGCGTTCTAAGCCGTTGTATCGTCGGCGCTTCATGGCCTGTAGACATAGCGCACCTTTCTTGCCTTCGCAACGCGCTGCATGTCATCGGTTGCCGCAAGGCGGTTCATTGAATCGAAGTTGCCGCGAATCGCGCCGTAAGCCATGCAGCCATATAGCACGTCGCCAAAGTGGTTCGGGCCCGTTTTCTTCCATTCCCACACGGTGCCATAGCGCGGGTGATCTGACTTGCCGACAAGCGACTCGGCGCAGACTTCATCAGCGAAGTTGTAATGCGTAAGCGCATCGTTGCCCCAGAACGAACACGACGACGGCTGAAGCGGCGAAGCGAGGAAGGCGGTCTGCGCCATTTCGCGCCAATAGTCCGAATTGAGCGCTAGATAAATGCCGTTGGCGGTTGCCCATGTGTGGCACATTTCGGCGGCGCGAAGATTCTTGACGGCGCGCGCCTTTTCATGATGATAGTACGAATATTCCTTTGCGCTGTAGCCTTTCGACCAACAGACGGACATGCCGCATTTGCCGTCAAGCTCCTGGCAGACAAGCGCAACCGTTTCTGTTTGCCAGCCGCCATCAAAGCAGAGCCCGCGAACGCGCACCGGTTCGCCATCGACCGTGCGGAGGTTTGCAGCCTGAATGCCCTTGGCGACGGCGCGCAACGCGGGCGCAAGGAATCGTGGCACCGCGCTTTCGGGCGTGCCTTCAGGAAAGAGCCGCCCGGTCGGCGGATATGAGCCATATGCCACAATTGCTGTAACGCGGCCCGCACCGAACGCCATGATTGCCCATCGAAGGCCTGCAACGGCGTTCACGTCGCAGAAGGCAACCGCGCCTTGATCGCATTCCGGCGGCACAACCAGCATCGGATAGCCGTTCAGGCGCTTCGACACATCAGAAGCGGATATGCGGAACACGCCCTGCGCGCGCGTCGGCTTCATCTGCATTTCACTGTTGAACCGCTTTGGCTTCATGATATGCAGCATGTTCAGCGCGTGTTGGTATGCGCTGATTTCGAGCGCAGGGTCAAAATCGGAATCATCAAGCACCGCCGCTCCCTTTTCGATTTCGGCACGGTGCGTTTGATAGAAGTGCCGCGAGAGCGTAAGCAGAACATCGCGGTTCAAGTTATCCTTGCGGACTTCTGCAAGGTATCTGTCGCGCCAATCTTCAGGGCCCCAGCTGTAGACAAAGCGTTCGGTTGTGGTTATCCATTCAGGGTGACGTTCAGGGTCTGCGTAGCGCTCCGATACATCATCAGGCTCAATCGGCGTTGACGCCATGACAGCGGCAATGATGCGATTCGTTTCGCCAAGGCCGATGAGCGCGCCCTGTATGCGATCCTCAATCTTTTCGACCTGCGCGGGAGACTTGGCGGCATCATCGGTTTGCGGGTCGTCTATGAAAACGAAATCGGGCCGTGCGCTGCCGATATTCAGGCCGCGTATCGCCTGGTCGGCACCGCGTGCGGCAAGTATGCCGCCGGTGTGCGGCATTCCAGGAATTGCGGCAAAGCGCTTGTAGCTGAAGCGCGTGTTATCGGTGATGTGCGTTTTACGGCCCTTGTATGTTTGAACGCGCATCCGCTGCGGCGTTAGTGCGACATCGGCAAGCGGCATGGCGATTTCTGGAAAGTCGGCGGCGAAGAGCGGGTCCTCAGTGCAGAAGCGCCAGAGCTCGGCGGTTTCTTCTTCCGCCATCGGCTTTGTGGCGGCGACGATAACGACAAAGTGCCGGTAGCCGTAGACAAGGGCCCAAAGCGCGGCGATCTTCACCCAGGTTGATTTGCCCTTGCCGCGCGGCCATCTAACATGCCGGTTGCCGCCGTACCTGATAGTCGTTTCAAGCGCCTTGACGAATCCGATCATGCGCGGCGACGGCGGACGCTTCAGCATCTTGCCTTCGCCAAGGCAGTAGCGCAGGCCGAACCTGAGAAGGGAAAGCCCGCACATCCAGCGCTCGGTCGGGTGTGCGATCCAAGGGAACTCGCCAAGTTCGCGCGCCCGTGCGCGGTGTTCGTGCTGCCGTTCCAGATCCGTTTTCGCCTTGCGCGGCTCCGGCCATGAAGTGCCTGCGAGCTGTGCGGCAATGTTATCGCGCTCGCGGCGTTCCGCTTCTTCGCGGCGGCGCTTAGCGGCTGCGGCAGCCTCCGCCGCGCGCTGAAGGCGGCGAGCGGTTGCGGCCTTGCGGAACGCCGTTGCTTCATCAGGCGTGAAGGCGCGGCCAATGAAGGCCTCGGCGTCCTTTAGCTTCACGCCTTGCGCGGCAAGCGTGCGAATCTGGTTCAGCAAATCCATTGCGATCAGAAGGGTATGTCGTCCGCGATTTCGCTGCCCGCATTGGCCGCTGCGATTTGGGCAACGGCAGCAGGCGCGTTTTCGCCGATTCGCGCGCCGTCGCCTTCAAGCCTTATGAGAGTGAACCAGACGCGGTAAGCCTTGAACGGCTTGCCGTCGGAGCGTTTCGCATCGTTTTCGCGCCCGTTCATGAAGGCTGTTGCCGTTACCATTTTGCCGACGCCGAACGGGCCGTCCTTCTGCCCGAAAAGCGAAGCGTTGTTTGAAGAGAGCTGGAAGCGCGAAGGGTACTGCCCCAGCTCTTCGATTACGATTGAATACAAGTCGCCCTTTGCCGTTTTGCGGCATGAGCGGCCAACAACCTTGCCGTATATTGTTACTTTCATTTTGTGGTTTTCCTTTCTGTGAATCATTCGACGGCGGGAGTCAGCGCCCGCCAATCGCATCCATCGCCGTGCCTGAACTCGGCCCATCGGCGGCGGATCACATCGCAGTAGCGCGGATCAAGCTCCATGACATATGCGCGGCGGTGCGTTTCTTCTGCCGCAATTATTGTTGTGCCGCTGCCGCCGAAAAGATCGAGAACCGCGTCGCCAACGTGTGAGCTGTTGCGCATCAGGTAGGAGAAGAGCGCAACCGGCTTCATCGTCGGATGCAGCTTGGAGCTCGACGGGCGCGGATATACAAGCGTATCAGTTTCGACAACTTCGGCGACCTGTGCGGCGGGAACCTGAAACGTTCTCCCGGCGACGGTGAAGCGCACAACATCGTCAACAAGTTCAGCCGATTCAGGAACCAGATCAAGCACGGTGGTTTGCTTGCGACCGCCGCGCCAGATATGCGGCGCACCGGCCTTCCATCCGTAAAGGCACGGTTCATGCTTCCACTGGTAGTCTTGGCGACCAATCACAAATGTGGTTTTCAGCCATTGCAGCACTTCGCGCACCTGCCAGCCGACGACGCGGCAGGCCCCGTGGAAATTGTAGCTTTCAAGATTGGCATGCCAAATGTAGAATGCCGCACCAGGGCACATCACAGCGTCGGCGCACTGGAACGCACCGACAATGAAGCGCAGGAAATCGACGTCTTGCTGCGCATCGTTAAGTATGCGTTCGCGCTTTTTCGTAGTGCTGCCCTTGTGGTCGACGTTGTACGGCGGATCAGTAAGCAACAGTTTGACTTGTTCACCGTCCACAAGACGCGCGACATCATCAAACTGCGTGGCATTGCCGCACATCAGGCGGTGAGGGCCGAGCTTATAGACGGTGCCGGGCGAAGAATCCGGTTCGGCAGAGGGTGCGGCAGGCACATCGTCGGCGTCCTTCTTCGCGTTGGCGGGCGCCGTTTCGTACTGGCGCAGCACTGCATCAAGTTGTTCAGGGCCCATCAAGCCCGCAAGCTCATCGGCGCTGTAAAGCTTCATCAAAAGTTCAGCCTCCCAATCGCCGGTCTGAACGTTCGACTTTACGAGCCAGCGCCGCCGCGCTTCGCTGCCAAGCGGTGTAAGATCGAAAAACCAGACGGCAGGAACATCGCCGTTTGGGCTTACCAGTTCCACGCCGTTCAAGACAAGGCCGCCCTCGGCAGCAATCTTCTTCAGGCCGCGAAGGCGCTTGTTGCCTGCGATAACAACACGCTTGCCGGTGAAGTCGGTGCCGGTGATTGGCGAGACATAATCAAGGGCAAAGGAAATCTTCGCCGCTTCAAGCGTCCAGGGCGTATCGCGCAGCGACTTCACAAGTTCGGCGAAATCGGCGTCCGACACCGTTTGCGGGTTATCGGGGTTTTCAACATAATCATTCAGGTTTACGGTTTCCATTTTTCTTGGGTGCCGGATTCTCTCCATCCGGCGTAAGTCACGCCTGGCCCCCTGCGGCGTTCCAAGCTTGTTTGGCTTTCAGGCGCGGTTGCCAAGTTCGGTTGACAGCGCCTCCATTTCGGCAGCGCTGATTTTCTTGCGCAACGCCGGAAAGTGTGTTATCGCCCATAGGTGAGACGCGGACACATCACAACTGCAATTTCCAGTGCAGAAGAAAACACCATCTGCCATCTGAAGCGCTGCGAGCTCCTCGGCAAGAACTGTCGACTTCAATGTTTTCAGGCGGCGCAGCAGGATTTTGGCGTCGTTCTTTTTGCCGCCAACCATGTATTCACAGACCTTCTTTGAGCCAGCCAGAAGATACGGCGCGCGCTTTTTCTGCGCTTCAACTTCGGCGCGGCGGCTCGATTCCTCATCTTCGCGGCGGCGCTTTTCCTGCGCTTCTGCAACTTTGGGAGCGGGCCCCCACCTGACTTCAACCGTTTCGCTGAAATCGCCGTATAATGCGTAAGCGAATGTTGCGCCATCGCCGCGCTTCTTCGCCTTAAGGTCCACAAAGGGCTTTTCCCAATAGCGGTGCACAACAATTATGCCATCGGCAGGAACTCCGCCGGAAGTAGCTTCAACCGCTTCTTTTATGGCGCGATCCCTTGCCGCCTTGCACACGCGCTTGTAGCATGCGAGGTCGAGACAGCGGCCCATATCGCCATTGGGATTTTCGCCAAGGTCGTCGTCGAACAAGGTCGGCTGATTGCCGGTGCATTTCCCGCAAGTGCGGCAAACGGCCAATTGCTTTTCACCTTCAGCGCCTTTGAAGATGAACATATCAGGGCGCAGCGTGGTTGTGATTCGCGCGAACAGTGCCGAAGTTGCGCCGGGCCGCAAAATGCCATCAACCACCATTGCGTGAATTTCCTTTGCTGCACGATTCTGAAGCTCTGCCGGATAGCTGGCGATCATTTCAAGCGATTTTGCGTTAACGCAGGATTCATACCCCTCAATTGCCGCGCGGACCTTTTCAGACAAGTCCAGAAGCTTGGCACGGCGGCAGATTCGCGCCTCAGACACGCCAAACAGCGCAGCCATTTCGGATTGCGACCGGCCAAGCTCGCGCATCTTGGCTATAAGCGCCGCATCGGCAAGCGGCGTGACACCAAAGCGGCATTCGTTTTCAATGCGCGTGATTTCGCACGCCTGCGCTTCTGTAAGCCCCGTGAAGATGTGCGCAGGGATTTCGGTTCTACCGGCGGCACGCGAAGCCTCCATGCGCCGATTGCCAGCGATAACAAGCGGCTCGCCGGAAGGGGAGTCAACCCAAACCGCAATGGGCTGAATCACACCCACCGCGCGCACCGACGCAATCAGCTCAACCATCGCAGGATGTTCAGGCGAAAGTTCTTCTGGCGTTCTAGGATTCCACGGCGCATGTTTAAGATCGGCGATCCGAAACACACCCAATTGTTGATTTTCTGTTTTCATAGTTTTTGACCTTTTGTGTTTTTATCCGGGCAATCCGCCCGAAATCATTTTGCGCGGTGCGGCACACAGCCCACCCCCCCCTTACCCTGTCGGCAGACATTGAAATTTGAACGTTCACCCCAAACGGACCGCGCGCGACCGTTCGCGCATCCAATGCCGCCTGAAATTTCATCGGCGCGACCGTTCGCGCATGGAATGAAGCCTAAAGCCAGCCCCGCCACGATTGCCGCAAGTGCCGTTTTCGCCACAGCCGCCATTTTCGCGCCATTCGATGAAATTTCAGACCTTGTGACGCCGTGACAGTCACGCACATGCCGACCTTTCGTGATAGCATATACCACACTCTCGCGCCGGGAAGAACCTACTTGATCAGCATTCTGGCATTCCAAACGCCACCCACGGACTATGCCGGAAATGTATTCACGGAGCTCGACAGCATACCGGCGAATCATGGCTGCCAGTTCCGGCGAAGGTTCGAACACATTAACAGCGCACATGCATTCTTCATCAGACCTTATGAACATAGACCTCGGAACCAGCTGCGTTGAGACCTTCCGAAACTTGCCGCCATTCAACCAAACATTCAGCGTTCCACCTTCCGCATGAACGCGATCATGGATCAATTCTGCAATGGACTTGCCAGGCGCTTTATAAGGTTTATAAGGTTGCTGCGTGGTTTTCATATACGTCTCCTTAAAAACATTATTTTTATCTTCTTAGTTAAAATCATAGGTTTACCCTTATAATGCTTATAAAAGGTCCGACACATCCGCCTCGGCTGAATCGTCGGTTTTTAGTTCAAAATTCTTGCTAATGTTGACGTTTTTGGCGTACATATCCGAAAAGCCGGTTATCAGAAACTTGGTTTGCGAACCGTACTTGCGTGGCGGCTTCATATCGAATAGCACTGCCAGCTGATCAAAATACCGGCTCATTGCCTTGCCAATTGAAGTGGCCGATAGATACTTAGACTTCTCCAAATCAGGATGTATTTCAACTATTGCAGCCATCAAATCAGACGCCGTGCCGTCCCATTCTTGGCGCATCTTTTCTTCATCGGTGAAGTGAGCGCAGAGCGCTTCAAAGATATAGTTCGTCGTTGAATTGTTTTGGACGGTTAAAAGCGCCTTGTCAAATTCCGCTGACTTAAGGGCCAAGATAGACATTCTATAATGGGCATCAGATAGGGCACGGGCGCAACGCATGCTGAATGCGGCGAAATCAGGGTGCCGCATGTTAACGTTTGGTTCGACCTCATCAGTATCAGCGAGGGCGCGGGAAACGGTCTTGACCATCCACGTTAGCGCCGAATTGCGGTGCGAATCAATTGCTTCTGTAATCGCCGTGTCGCCGGATTCCTTGCCGTTCTTGCCGTCAAATTGATCCAGGCGCACAATCTGCAACCTGTCGGCCAAGCCGCTTTCGCTTGCGAACATCGGATTGTTCGAAGTCATTATTATCTTGGCGTTAGCCCTTAACGTTGTAGTTTGATCGTTGGTGAATAGGGTGCGGGCCTCGGTTGATCCATCCGTACACGCAAGCTGCATCGCATCACCGAACCAAACGTTTTTTGTATCAACGTTATCAAAGCACACGACGCCGCCCTTATTCACGACCGTCCAAAAATCGCTTTCGCCGTTCGCCCGAATCGCCGAAAGCCGCACCGGCGCGCCAAGCAGCTCGAACACGCCCTTTGCCGTGCGCGATTTCCCGCTGCGCATCTTGCCGGTGAACACAATTGCCGGATAGGATCTCAAGCAACTTGCCAGCCCCAGGAACCAAAGCCGCGCGATCATTCGCCCGTGTTCGCTTTGGTAGTTCGCCGTAGAGAACGGCGGGCACGTTTCAAACGGGTCTTCTCCTTCGCCATCAAGAAGCTGCCAAGGCTTCAGCGTCATGCCCTGCGTGAAAACCACATTATCAGTGCCGTTCGACACCAGCTCAACCACCGGCTTTTTGCCCTTGCCTTTAGCCGCCGATACACGCACCATCATTGCGTCGCCGTTCGAGACATACACAACATTGCCCCGCCGGTCGAAAAGCGCACCTGGCACGCATTCGCTGGCAATGCGCGAGTTCATAGCCGCCGCATCAATCTGGTGCATCAGAAAATCAAAATCAGCCTTCGCCGGATTGATCTGCGTGTGCGCGTGAAGCCAACCCTTGAAATCATCACTGTGCACAACGCGCAATATCTTCGCGCGATCATCAAAGTAGAGGTTTGCCGCATTGACCTTGTTGTCGCGGTTCCAGAAGAATTTGCCGCGCAGCCGCATCCACATTATCACCGTTCGCGTTTGCACATCTGTTTGCATCCGCGTGCTGAAGTTCAGCTTGCGATCCGCGCAGACACGCGCCACCATGCTTTTGTTAAGTTCTATGGCCGTCTTGCAGCCCCAATCCTCCCAGCATCGCAGACACACGCACAGAGCTTTCGCCAAGCCATCCTTTGCGACGTGCTCGGCAATGACATAGACTGACTGCATCCAGAAGGGTTCGTCAATCGTGCGCGGCATCATTTCAACACCAAAGAACTGGTTGCCGCCGATTATGTCACCGGTCAGCAGTTCGGCAGTTGGTTCCTGCATCAAATGCAGTCGCATCCGATCTTCAACCGCCTTTGAAACTTCGCGCCGCGCTTCCGGTGACATCAGCCGCCACCGCCGAACAACCGCCTTCATCTGCTTGCGCCGCGATTCGGGCATCAGCGCAAGTTCATCGACGAATTGATCAATGTCCTGCTCGGCAGGAACTGCCGCCACGCCATCTGCGCCGGTTTTCATATCAACAGCATCGGCCATCGCTAATCCCTCGACACAAACGGCACGACTTCACCGACCTCGACGGAACACGTTTCAGACCCGATCAGCCGGTCGGCATCGTTGTACTTGCCGCGCCTTGAAGCACGTTCGAACTTAAGCCGCTGCGCACCTGGACGCTCGCCGATATTCACCATGCAGCTGTTTTCGTTCGGGTCCCAGTCAAGCACCGTAAGCCGTTCTTCGCGCTTGACAAGCTTGAACCGCCCCCCATCAATCGGAATCAGCTCATGTGATTCAACCATTGCCGGATTCAGGCCTTTGGCCTTGAACAGATCGGTTTGCTCCTGAAGATATGCCGAAAGTTCCGCCGGTGTTTTTTTTGCCAGAGCCGTACTCATTTATTCCGCCCGCCTTTCAGCATCTTGCCGTTTTCTTCATTAAGCAACTCGACCTGCCGCGCCATATCGTAATGGCGCGCCCACATCGCAAGCGTTTCGCCATCAACGCCGGACGCAGCAACGCTCACGGTTTGCGAAATCGCCGCGCGCAACACAAGCCTGCGTTCTTCCATGAGCCAACGCACAGCCATAACACGCCGCTTGCAAAGAACATCCATGATCCGCGAAAGCTTGCCTTTGAGCTTCGCGGCAACCATCGCCTCGGCACCACTGTCGCCCTTGATCCGTTCCGCGAGCTTAGCGACACGCGCCGCGCACTCATCTATCTTGGCGCGCAGCGCACCCACCAGATTGCCGTAAGCGTACATTCGCGCCAGACAGTTCCGCGAGCGCATGATCTTCACGCGCATGTCCAGCCATGCGGCATCTTCCATTTCGGGCGCAAGCAGATCGGCAATGCCGGGCACGTCTTCAGGCCTTGCAGACGGCATCGACGGCCCGCACGCTTCGCGCAGCACGTTCGCAAAATCCTTCAGCGCCAACAGCGCGTCGTGACTTTCCTTGATTATGCCAACGGCGTTCAAGTGGTTGACGCGGCAAGCTTCCATCATTTCGGCAAGCCCCGCAATGCTGCCTGGATTCGGTTTACTTCCCATCCTTCACCTCCTCGACCGTGAACTGACTGCGCAGCGGAAAACGCCCCCGCTGGCGCATCCGCCATTCAACGTTTGATATCGCTTTCTTTTCGCTAGTGGCCCAGGTATCTTCATTCGTGGTGCCAGTCCACACCCTGAAAAGCTTTCGATTCATAGCTGCGCGCCTTTCTTCAATTCAGGTTCAGCCGCATACTTGTACTTGCGTTTCAATTCGCCGCTTTCGACCGCATCGAGAATCGCGCTTGCACGGTATAGGCACACAGACCCGTCGCCTTCGCCCATCTTGCGCCAATCGTTCGGCCTTGCCGCCTTGAATCGTATCAGCCAATTGTCAGGCACGTTCGCAACTTCGCGCCTGATATCTTCTTTACGGCCCCATATGATCATTGCGCACCCCCCAAAAGCTTTAGTTTTTTCCGATCCGCGTCAAGCGATTCTTTGAGCCGCGCGGACGCCTCCCGGCTGTAAACGCGATCATTTATCAAGCCCCATTGGCGGAGCTCGCCAGCGTATTCTTCAGGCAACTTAACCTGTACAATCACCTCTTTGACCTTCTTGCCTTTCATGGCACGACCTCCCGCACAACGAGAAGGGCGCCGCCGATAATGACAAGCCACAGCAATGCGCAGTAAAACCGTTCTTCGAATTTCCGCCAGTCAATCATGTTGCCATCCTTTCTTTGGTAGCACCTACCAACGCGATCAAAAAAAATTGGGCGCGTTGGCAGGCACGTTAGAAATTACCCATGAACCCCAGCTCTGGTAGCACCTACCAAAAGGGCCAAAAAAAATTGCGGCCCTTTTACGGCAATAATTCTAGCCGCCTCGTTTGGCGAAAGGCCAAGCCGTGCGGCGCGGCGTTCAAGCTTCAACATCGTTTCAGGGTTTATTTTAGTAGCGAGTTTCATGTGTTAGGCCTCCTGTTCTGCACTCATCATTTTTAATTTTTCGTAATCCTCCGGAAGAAGCGGCTCGTCCCACACGGCGTCATGAATGACAGACCGCAAGTATTCGGACATATCTTTATAACCACGTGAATGAGCACGGCGGCAAACACGAAGCTTGTCCTCATTATCAACCGTGACCGTTAGTTTACACGTACCGACTTTGTACCGGCAATGCCTGGTCTTCTTTCTGTTTGTGCCGTTCATGTTTTAGACCTTTCTTTTTTCTGCCAACAGCGCGTATTGTACCAAATGGTAGCACCTACCGTCAATGGGGAAAATAATATTTTTTTCACACGCGCTCAACGCCGTATGGTATAATTCACACAAACACACAAAACACAAAGGAAAGTTCACACTGGCAAAGGAAGTTTTTACATGCAAAATGAGACGCTTACCATCCTGGCAATTTCGCTTGGCATCATAGTGCTCTTTGCAATCCTTGTGCGCGGCCTTTGGTTGCTCATTACCGCACCATTCCGAAAGAGCAAGAAGAAATCGCGCGGCAGCAACAAGGCCCTTTGCAATTCGCTTGCAGACTTCGCCGATAAGGTTGAAAGCGGCGAAGTGACCATTGACGCAACCATTAAAGCTGTCATGCGTGACATAGGCGACCGCATAGCAGACATTGAAGATTCTCTTGACCAAGAGAGCGACGCACAAGAAGAGCTGACAGATTTGCAGTATGACATAGAGCGGATTTTATACCCCAATGGCAAGACGGAAAAGCAAGCCCTTGCCGAAGCAAAACGACGTTCGTCCTCTGTGCGCAGAAGTGTGGGCGCAACACTTTCGCGCACCCCCAATCACGCGCCATCACCCCTTAGAAATCCATAGGAATAACCACCGGTGGGCTTAGTATTCACACATCCGATCCCCGCCAGTCCGACCAGTATGAAAAGCATTGAAAACATTGGGTCAAACGCACAAAGTGCATTGCAGAAACTGTGTGCGGTCTGTGTGCGGCGGAAGTTTCCCCGCACCGCCGCAGCAGGCGCAAATCGCGTGAAGGGAGTGTGCGCAGATGCACTTGTATAAGCGCGGCAGAGTCTGGTGGATAGAATACATCACAGACGGCGTGAAGCACCGCGAGTCCACGCATACGCGAAAGTTCAACGAAGCAGAAGCATGGATGAAGGCCATTAAGACCGCGCGCACCATGCCAACGTTCGAGCAGGCCGTAAACGTACTGAAGATGCTTTACAAGAAGCCGGTAGAAGGCATGCTGCCGCTGGACGCGGCTTGGGCCAAGTACGAAGAACTTGCAAAGGCTGTCGGCAAGCTGAACATTTCCACCAGAACAATCACTGACCGGCGCAACATCTTCAGGAACTTTTGCGATTGGGTTGCGAAGAAGGCCGCAACGATCCGCACCGTCGAAGCCGTAACCGGCGCAATCGCCGCCAAGTACGCGCAAGAGCTAGCCGAGAGCGGGCGCAAATCAAAAACACGCCAGAACATCATTGGGCACCTTGCTACGATATGGGCGCTCCTTGAAAAGACTTCGCCAGACATACGCAACCCCTGGACGAAGCTTGCGCCAACCGACACCGACGGCGAACGCATACCGGCGTTCACGCCAGAGCAGGAAGAAGCGATTATTTCCGCCGCGCGCACGGTCGGCAAGGATTGGGAACCAATCTGCATCATAGCCCGGCACACCGGCCTCAGATACGGCGACATTGCCCGCATGAAATGGGATGAAGTGGACTTGCAGCGCGGCGTTATCCACAAGAAGCCGACGAAAACGAAACGCTACGGCATCGCGGTGACGCTGCCGATCATCGAACCCGTGAAGAAGGCTATTGCGGGCCTGAAGCGAAAAGGCGAGTACCTATTTCCGCTGCATGCCGATCTTTACGGCATGCGCGGAAAGACCGTCCAGGCGCTTTTGAGCTTCCGCGAAGTTCTGGACGAAGCGGACATTGACGAAGGCTATACGTTCCACAGCTGGCGGCACACCGCCGCCACGCGCCTTGCCGAAACTGGCGCGGGCATCGAAACACGCAAGCGCATTCTCGGCCATACGACGGACGAGAACGCCGAGCGCTACGACCATGATGCGCACCTTGCGGAAGTCAAGGCGGCTATGGAAGCGGCGGCCCGCTAGCGCGTGAAGGCTGCAACCGTTTCGTTGGCGGCAGGCTCGGTGAACTTGGCATCAAGCATCGAAACACCGATGTACCATGTGGAGCCTGAAGGCGGCAGGGCCGAGCCCGGCAGCCTGTAGTGATAGACGCCCCCCGAATCGCGCGCCGGTGCCTTGATCGGGCCGGAATCCCACACAAGTGAAGTCTTTGCCGAATCGGACCATATGCGGACCTGCGCCGCCGGGTATGCTTTGGCAATCGTGTTTGCATGCGACCATGAAGCAACGCCATTAGTTACAGCAAGATCGGACACGGCGGTCGGTGCGCTGCCATATTCATACTTGTTGCGCACGGCGACAATCAGCTGATCGGCCTTGGCTTCGTTTTTGCCATAACGGTCACGCATTCCATTGTCATACGCTACATGCACAGGCCAATCATCTTCAAGCGCCCTATCACCAAGCAAGACAACAAAAGTCGCGTTCGTTATTGCATCACGCGAACCGCCGACAGCCTGCCACCGACCGCCCAAAAGCCCCCAGCCAACATCCAAATCACCGGCGGCAACAAAGTCGGCCTCGGTTAAGATTCGACGCCCCGCAATATCCATTGACCCAAACCGACGCGCCGGATATACCTTGAATCCCGAACGTGTCTCCATGTACGGCCTCAGAAGCGAGTATATGGCAGCCCCATTAATGTCGCGCAGCACCACCCATGCGCCAACATTGCCCGACGCTACAAAATCCAGATTCGTTGCCGGATGCGCGGCAAGCCAGCAGTCATTGGTACTGATGTAAAATTCCGGTCGTTCCACATCCGCCCAAGGCATTTCCCACGCGCCACGATCCGTTGCGGCGAACGCCGCCGCATATGCGGCATTTGTGGACGCGGCCCATCCGCTTTGAATGGCAAACATATCCTGCCAATCAAAGCGCGGAAACACAGGCGATATTTCGGTCAATTCGATTTCTACACGCTCGACGACGCCGGACGGCGTAAGCGCGAACTTTGCACAACCATAGGCCTCGCCGGGATTGAACTTGCCATCACCATTTTCATCATTATAGCATTCCAGCATGTAATCACCAATCGGCATTGGCGATTCAGGCGCGGAGAGAACCCCCGCGTATGGCAGTCCGCAAATGGGCTGAAGCGCCCATGACACCAACGGCGACGAAAGCCCGCTTGGCTCCCAATACGCAGGATCGCATGTCACCAGCCTGCCGCCATAAGACGAAACCGCGCTTGCGCCGAACATCAGCTTTGGTGCCCATGTCTCGCGCCATTCGACGTGAGAGACGGCAACCGGCACGGTCAACGGCGCGACAAGCGGCATCGGCGGCACAAACTCGGGTGCATCCGCCAACTTGAACGACTCTTGCCATATATCGCGCCGAGGCGCGAACGACGCCCATTCATTGCTGCTATCAGCCTCGAACACCTGCCAGACATAATTCGAATTGGCATTTAATTGCAGTGAGGCGGGCGCAACCCAGTGATAGAGACCATCCGCATCACGAGGCGGCGAAATCACTCCAGAAGAATACACCAGATTTGTTGCAGGGCTTGTATCCCAAACCTTAACGGCATATGCCGGTTCAGGACGAAGGAAATTCGGCTGATCTAGCGTACCATTAAGTTTGTTCATCATTAAATCATTCCACGAAAACACAACGCGGCCAGAATAGGTTTCGACCGCGCGAGCACATTGAGGGGACACAATAGGCAGCCCCTTCCCAAGGCCATTCAGACATTCAAGCATCAAATACGAGTTCCCATTTTCGGAATTTTCGGCAGGCGGCGAACCAACGACAATGGCAAACACCACAATTGCTGCTGTTGAGGAACCGCCACCGCTCACCGCGCAGGGTTCAACGATCCCGGCGGCAAGCAGATCGGCCTCGGTGATGATCGGCGAATCCGCAAGCCGGTAGGAGCCAAGCGACGCAAGCACCTTGTAATAAGCCGCCGCTCCTATTCTGCGACAAACCAGCCAAGCGGGCACAGTGCCGGAAACGCCAAACGCAAGATTGGTTGCGTTTGGTGACGATATTACATCAACCTGCGCCCAGGGAACCCACCACTTGCCGCGATCCACCGCGCGAAGCGCCTCGTTTCGCCCGGCTTCAAGGTCGCCCGCATACCTTTGCTGCACATCCAAAACCTTTGCAAGATCAACGCGCATGAAGTTTGGCGACACTTCCGCAATTTCCATTTCAACGCGCGAAACATCCCCAGTTGCCGGAAGCGTGTAGCGGGCGCAACCGTAGACTTCGCCCGGATTGAACTTGCCGTCGCCGTTTTCATCCATCCAGCATTCAATCACATAATCACCAACCGGCATCGGCATGGTGGACGGCGCGAGTTCGCCCGAATAAGGCAGCCCGCGCACGGTATTGACCGTCCAAGACTGCGTGACAGCCGAAAACAGGGAGCGCCCGCGCGGATCGGCGTCGCCCCACACGACGGGCACGGCGTTGGTGGCGGCAATCTTGCGCGCGCGAAAGGATAGTGCGACCGGCGACACATTGCCGCGCCAGTTGACGCGCGAGACGGAAACAGGCACCGGCACGGAGCGCACCTCGGCGGCGTTCGCCGCAATTGCGGACACAAGCGCAAGTGTTGCGGCCAGCATTCGTTTCATCATTGTTTCAGCTTTCATGTTCAGACTCCAAAGAAGGCTTAGCCCAAAAGGGAAATATCCGGCTTAAATTCCACCGCGCAACCCCAGAGCGCCGAATCAGCGGACGGATTCACCGCATCCATTGAGACATAACCAGTCACCATGATTGTGGCAAGGCAATCCGTTATCGGCGCAACCGTGAACGTTGCGGATGTGGCCTCGCCATCCGCCGCGATTTCGCCAACGAGCTGGAACCCCTCGACATCGCCGCCATCGGTGAGGTAGAGCTTTCGCGCCGTGACATCAGGCACCGTGTAAGCCGCCGCGCCACGCTTCAGCCATACGCGCCATTTCATGCCCGCTGTAGGCGATCCGGTGAAGCCGGACCAAGAGAGCCGAACACGCCGCGCCTTGAACGTTGTCGGCGTTGCGAACGGCACAAGCAGCGCGGACGCGGTGAGCTTCCACACCGGCACGGCGACGTCAAGCCCAAGCGGATTGGCGCGCCGCATTTCGGTTGTGGACGCGACGGAGAATGCCGCGCCAGGACGGGCCGCGAACGCTTCAGGCGCAATCGAAGAAACGCGGCCTTCGAAGAGCGCAGCATAAAGGAGCCGCAAGCCGATTGCAGACTGCGCAGCGGTTGCAGAGGTCTTCAAGGCGGCAGGATCGAAAAGCCCGTCGGTTGACGTTGCAGAATCCGGCAAGGCATCGCCCGTCCGCTGAAGAACGATGCGGAACGCAGCGCTTTGTTCGCCGCTTGCTTCAGGAACGGCACCGCCAACCATAACGGCATATTCCGCCGCGCTATCGCTGCCCGAAACATCGTTGACGGCGTCGGCGTCCCATCCATCCACGGCAGCAGAAAGCGTGACTTCGACAGCGTTCTTTATGAAAGAGCACCCCTCAAGCCAGTTGCCGCGAACGGTGCTGTAGCTTTCGAGCGCCACGACAAGGAAAAGATACTTTTGCAGCACCAGGCCGCCGGTTGGCGAAAGCGCAGCCGTTTCGGTGGTTGGGTACCAGTAGTCCGAGCGGTTGACCGTTTCGACCGTGCGCGGCGCAACCTCGGCGGCTGTAGTGCCATCTTCAACCACATCGCCTGAAGCATCTTCGCCGCGCAACGTGTGGCAGTTCATCGGGATAACGCCGGTCGAGTTCGTGAAAATGTGAAGCCGCGCGCCCTTCGAGTTGTACGGGTCGCTTGTTACCTTGGCGGCAAGCTCCGTGAGTGTTTTGCCTATGGCAGCCGCCGGAAGTTCGTAGCGATAGCAAGCAGCATTCGCATAGGCGCGGTGCTTGCCGCCGGAGTGCCCCGCGCAGAACAACGCCGCATCAAAAAGGTCGCGGTCAATCACATTCTGATCAAGGCCGCTTCTCTCGGCACCATCTGCCTTATCATCGGAATGCGAAGTCATTGTCGCCTGATCCGCGCCCGCCGATTCCCACGGTACATCACACATCGAATCAACGACGTTTTCAGCATCCGTTGCCGCCGCATAAACAGGCGTCGCCGCCGTTGCCGTGTACTTGCGCAGGAAACGCGCACCTTTGAGTTTGTATTTTGCCATTGTGTTTCCCTTCAGTTGCAATTGCAGTTATCGTCACCCTTGTGAGTGCCGCCGCCACCATCAGCCGAATCAGTGGCGGGCACGCCGCCAGCACTGCCGGGGCCCCATCCACCACCGCCACCGCCGCCGGACGAATCGTCGGCGGACACACCGCCTCCCTTTGCCGGATCGCCAGGGTGCCCGCACGGATCGGCGGCATCATCAGATTCTTCGGCGGGATCCTCGCCATCACCGGAAAGCGGCACATAAACGATCTTGCCGTCCTTTCGGGCAATAAGCATCAGTGTATCATCTGACTCCGCCGTGATTTCGCCCGTTTGAACATCGGCCTTAAGCCTAACGGCGAGCCCCTTGCCGCTATCGCGTTCATCATCGGCAAAATGCGCAATCTGAAGCGCCGCGCCACCTTCGCCACCCTGCGAGTCGACGGAGTCGCCGTCGGTAGCGCATCCAACGACAATGGCGCCATCGGCTAGCTGCTGGATTCGTACCTCGCCGGTTGTGGTGTTGCGACTGCAAACCGCAACCGGAACCGAGAAGGCATGCTCCGCCGATTCTTCGCCGGATTCTTCGGCAAGCGCAAATTCGGCGGTGGTTTCGCCATCATCGCGCGTTACCTTCAAGACGAGATTGCCGCCCGTGTCTGACAGCGCATCAACGATATACCAGCCTTCTGGATAATCGCCGCCAGCCGCCTCCAGGCCGGTGCGCAAATCTACTTCGCCGCCGTCAATAACGCAACATGCGCCATCAGGCAGCCACACTATCCACGCGCCGCCATCGCCGACGGAAGCGGCATACCTGACCGTGAAGGGTGCCGGAAGCGACGACGAGTCGACGACGCCGGGCACGCCGCCAGGCCTGCGACCGCTGCCCGACCTGCTTGCCAAGAGCGCACGGAACTTTCGCGCCCCCGCCTCACCCAACACGTAGCGCGCCATTTTTACCTATCCTCGCATTCAGGGCAATCGGCGGCACCTTCAACGCAATCTGCGCAGCCCTCCTCCGGTGGCGCAGCCTTTTCGGATGCAGCCGCCTTAGCCACCGCCGCCGTTGCTTCAGCCGACGCCTTTTGCGCGGCAAGCTTCGCCGTTTCCACGGCCTGCCGCGTTCCCGCGTTCGCCTTCAGCAGATCGAATGCCGTAACACCGCCCTTGGCAACGGCAGCATTGTTGGAAGAAACGACCGGCGCAACTTCTGAGAAGGCTCGGCAGACGGACTCAATAACCTCCTTGGAGCTTCCTACGGAATTTGTGCCGACAAGGAAGATATCAAGCTTGTGCGTTTTGGTGGACGGCGAAAGCCAGGCCGTATCTTCCTCGTAATGTGCCGCAAGCGCTTCACGTTCGCCGGGAATGGACGTCAACCGGCCAGCGCCTATGGCAAGAACTTCACTGTAGCCGTTGACATACATGCCCTTTAGCTCAATATCCCGCATTTTTCTTGGGCTTTTGCATCCGCTTTGAACCAAAGCGGTAGCGATACAGACGAATAGAACGGCGATTTTGGTTTTTGCTTTCATGTTTTGTCCTTTCTTTTTTGTGGTTTGTGGTTTCAAGCTTCAAGTACAAGAAATTTTTGGCGCACATTCAAGCCAGCGCTTCCAGCACCAATCGCATTTTACCGCCTGATAAAGCAGGTCTGCGACGAAACAGGCGCGGTAACGCCGCCAGTTCAATAGCCCATAAGTCGCCTTGGCGCACTTGATGCAGTTTGCGTGAAACTCCATGTTTGCGAAATTGAACGCGAATCGCTTGCCATCAGACTTTGCAAAGCGCAGATCATGTATCAGCGCAGCCGGTTCGAATATGGAGAGGTAAGATGTAATCTTATCGCGCTCCTCGGACGGCAGCCATTCCGGGCCAATGCCGTTGTATTCCTTTGCGATCCTGCCAGCAGGGAATTGGGCGAAGATTTCAACGCCGCCCAAGCCGTATTCAAGTGTACGGTCGACAAGTTCTGATATGTTCTTTCCAGCTTCCATTTTGCCTTTTCCTTTCTTAGTTCCCAAACAGCGAAATGATCCATGTGACGACGCTTGCGACGATTGCGCCAACAACGCCGTAGATCGACGAACGAACGGACTCCTTGCCAATGATCTGATACAACATCTTCTGGACTTCGCCAAGTTGCTTCTTGATTTCCGCAACCTCCGCGCGCTGCGTTTCATCGCGCGTTTCAATTACTACAAGCCGCTCGCGTATTTCATCGAGGGTAGCGAAAACGCGCAGGAACTTGCCGCCGGTAGATTCGCCGCCAGCGTTCGATTTGGTTGCGTGTATCTTCATTTCACAGGCGTTGCGGCATCGGGTCCGCTGATAACCGTTACAACGTTGGTGGTTGCCTTCTCGGCAGCGCGGCGGGCGCGAGCCTCGGCAAGCGCCGGCGGAACGCCGTTCGCATTCAAAGTGGTTTTCGGCTTCTTCGCGGGCGCAACTGGTTCAAACGGAAATTCAAAGCGCGTGCCATCTGCGTAGATTTCAGTCTTTACGCATGCGTTGGTATCGACGATCTGCGAAACAAGCCTGCCATGCCACGCCACACGCCCTGAAGGCGTTTCAACTTCGCGGTGGTACTTGCGATTCATAAGCTGAAGCGCCGCTAGCAAGTCGGCCTGTGTCCACACGTTCGTTGAACCATCCGAAAAAAGGGTCGTTGCCACCGGAACGGACATGTCGACCGGCGCGGGCTGTTCATCGGCACGCACGGCGAATGCCATTGCGACCGCAAGCGAAAACAACATCAGTTTATTCATTGGCGTTACCTCCATTCAGATCATTGGCAAGGGTTGTGAGAAGGTTCTCGCTACCGCCGCGCCGCGCAGGCGGCGCAATCGTTGCGCCATCCAGAATTATCGGCGTGCGAATCGGTATCAGATAGCGGTTCTGGCGACGGTCGGTCATCCACGTTGACCGCCAGACGCCGTTCGTATAGACGGCGGGCCCCGGCGTCCATGTTGTGAAGCAAAACCACCTGTTAGAAATTGCGCCTTCAAATTCAAAGTCGAGGGGGCGCGGGAAAGCGCCAAGCGCGGCCTGGTAGTATGTTACGACATCCGCCGCGTTTGTTGAATCAAGGGGACAATAGGCAACCTGGATATCAGCATCATTGGGCACCAGCAGCGTTGTGAACGCCACATGCACGAAATTGTTGCTGACGTAAGAACCGGCATCCGTCAGGTATGCGACTTCTGGATCAGTTCGCGGGAACTCAACCGGGCGTGTCGTTGGCGCAGGCGGTTTGTTCGCCATCGCATGCAGAAAGCATGCGGCAAGCAGCAGGAACGCCACGCCTTGACGGCGCGCAATCTGCCAGCCGCGAAAGCACACGACGCCAACCCACAGCGAAAGCATCAGCGCCAGCGCCGCGTATACAACGATATTATGAACGGCCTGCATTTCAGTTCACCAGTGTAAGGGTAAGGACTGTATTGCCGGAAATAACCGCAGTGCCAACGGCATACTTGTGACCGCCAAGCATGATATATTCAAACCCAATCGGCGCAGCGTTCTTTATGTATGTTTCGCCGCCAATTTCATATTCGGCCTTTACGAACAAAGCGGCTTGTGCTGTTTTGCCCCAGACCTCCGCAGTATAAGCCCCGGAAGTGCCGGTCCATGTGACGTTTGCAAGGCAACCGGAATCGGTCTCCGCCTTCCAATCAGGCGCGGCTAGATCGTTGCATATATGCAACACCGGGTGCTGTTCGCTTACGACGTTGTAGTCTATGTACAAATGCGTAATGGCATAGCTTGCGGACGTGCGGACGCTATTGGCCTGCGCACCAACCACGCGCTTGTCGCCCTTTACGATTTCCAGAAGCGCATTGCCTTCATCATCGGATATGCGGAAGAAGCCATTACTTACAACGCCGCCGGTTTCGGCAACAAGGCCATTGGACTCCAACACCCAAACCGCACCTTCGGCAGTAACCGTGCGCTGATAGGCCAGCCCCCCGGCAATGGCGATCTTCGGCGAAGATACCCACGTATAGCCATCCGGCGCATAGTTCCCCGTATGCGAATCGTAAAAGCCCCAGGCACGGTCGGCCTTTTCTTCGAGCAAGGCATCAACCAACGCTTTGCTGTAGTAGTTGATCGGCAGATATTGGCCGGTAAGCCAATCCCACCGCGTGCGTTCATCCCAGATCGTATGCCAAACGTTGGTTATCTTCTGCTCGAACGAAAGCGACGGCATATGCACTACCGAATCATAGTTTGTAATCACAACGCGCGCATCATCGCCATTCAGATAGGCGGCAACGGCGGCTATTGATTCCGATGCGGACATTGCGGCGTTCGACACGGCAGAATAGTTGCCCGGCTGGACGCCCGCAAGGTCTTTGCGGCGAACAATGCCGTTTTGCGACGTCGTGTCCCAAAGATAATCAGCTGTCGTTCCGTTTCGCCGCACTGCAACGCCGCCATACATATAAGTGGTTCTGTTGTTATCGTTTTGGGTTGACGCCGTAATCGTAATGCCGCCCTGGATTATGCCTGCAATCGTTTGTGCAAGAATCTTGATATAGCGGCCCGCGTTGCCCTGGACGCCAATCCAGTTTTCAGAGTTTGGCGCAACTTCGTTAAGCGTATAGGAAGGCTTGGCAGAGGCCTTTGCCCAGCTCGGCACATTCGGGTCGGTTTCATCGTAGCTTTGCAGCGCCGTGACCGCCTTATTACTAACGTTGGCATAATCGCCCGGCTCAGCATCGGCTATGGCGGTAGCGAGCTCATCGGAATAGACCGCGTGCACAAGCGGACCAAGTCGCGTCATGGTATAGCCATTGCCAAAATCAAGCGCAGTGGCGGTTTCGTTGGTCGTCGTAATCGTTAGAACCGTTGCGCTTTCTGTGTTGAGGCCCCAGAACACAGGCGACGAGCTGTAAAACAGCGCAGGGGTTTCGTTGTAGGCTTTCTGCCATATCGGCCTTGGCGTTGCCAAACGCAGCGGCAGCACTTCGCCGCTCCAATCGCAACGCCAAAGATCGGCGGTTGTGAGCGTTGGCGGCAAGTATTTGTTGGTATCGGCCTTCTGCGCAAGCACGGCGGCCAGCTCGTTGGTTGCCGCTGTAAAATCGTTGGTGGAAACCTTGGACGATTCCAGGCCAACGATCCCGGAGCTCAGCTCGAGGGCAACGGCATCGGTGTAGGTTGTGGCAGCCTGCCGATCCGCCAGCTGGCGCGCATCTTCATATTCAAGCGTTGTGGTTATCGCGCCAACTGGCAACGCGAGAAGTGCGAAGGCGGCAAGAATGCCCCTGGTGTGGTATTTCATCGGTTAACCTTTCATGGATTGGGTGAGAAGGGCACGAAATCGCCGTCGGCGGTTAGGATATAGTCGCCCGTCCACGTTGCGCCCCAGCCAACGCGGGAATCAAACGCCATCTGCTGTTTGGTGTAATGCTGGACGCCATCGAGGACCTGCGTCTTTAGATAGACATCGCCGCCCTTAATTGCCACCATTGCGCCAGGCGTTCCGGGCGAAGCGGACGTCGTTGCGGGCTTGATATCGAAATCGGCAACGCCAACAATGACATATGCCGTCGTATCATCCGAACGCTTGACGGCGACTGTTATGCGCACGCCGTTTTCGACAAATCCCCATGAAGGGAAATTGCTGCCAGCGAAAAGGCACTGCCATTCATTGCCGACAAGGGCGCATTCGGCGGCAACATCAACGCCATCGGCATTCTTGACCGTGACGGACACCCCGACGACCTCACCGCCCGCCCATTCGCCGGGTATGCCTTCAAGTTCGAGCGGAAGCGCGCTGCCGGTAAAGATTTTCACCGGCAACGGCGGGAGCGTTTGATCAACTGTGGCCTGAAGATTCAGTTTGATTTTCATGGATTCCCTTTCATGAATTTGCGTTGGTGCCGGAACCTACCTGCGCGTCGGTTGGCTCGGAATAGAACCAGCCCGGAAATGTTGCAGTATCGTAAGCCTGAAAGCGAAGATTGTACGGCGTTGGTGCCGTTTCGCCGCTCCTTGTAACGCGCTTGCCGCTGCCGTTTAGCAGTTCCGGCGTGGTAACGGTGCACGCTTCGCCCGTTTCGGCATCGCGGCTGCGGATCAAAACAAGTTTGCCGCTGTCGTCCTTTTCGCGCATGCCCGCATCAGCTATTGCGACGTCCCAGCCGATTTCCGTTGCGCTGCTGGAGCCCGCCAACTTGACCTTGTTCGAGCGGTAGCGCAGTTCAATCGTGTAGCGATACCGCCACTTTGCGTCGCCTATAACGCGCTGCTCGCCGACCATGCAAAGAAGGGTGCGGGCCGCGAACGATATGCCGCCAATGGTTACTGCGGCGGAGTTTAAGCAACACATGTACGAGCCCCAGCCCGATTGCCGCGATTCGAATTTTACGACCTTGCGGAATATTGGCGCAGGGCTTTTAATCGTCGGCACAGCATCAAACACATCGCCAGCCGAATTGAGTACCGCCGTGCCATCAACGGCGGTGGTGAGTTCGCGTTCATCTTCGCCGCCGGCCCAGCCCCATTCTTCAACCTGGTTCGAAACGGTTGCTTGATCAATCGTTTGTGTTTCGTAAGTGCGCGGCGAATAGGTTACAACAACATTCACGCACTTTTTGTCGGTGCCCGATCCTTCTTCAATTTCGTAATTGTCGACGTAAAGACCGGGGTGGTTCGGATGCGCAGAGCCGATTGCCGGAAGATCGGTAAACGTTAGGCATTCGCCGTTTGCGGCTAGGTTGTTGCCATCCAATATGACCTGATACGGACGCTTAAGCACGGTTATGCCGTTGGACGCAACAGTCCACGTGCGGCCCGCCTTTTGGTGTGTTACATCAGACATCAGCCATTCTCCTCAATGTAGTTTTCAGCGGCTGCAACGCCCTTGGTGTTGCTTGCGGTCTTCGCGGTGGCATCGGCAATCTTCTGAAGAAGGCCGGTTTGCTTCTTCGCCTCCGTTTGCCACTGAGGGCCAAGCATGGCGGTGCGCAACGCAGCGTTCGAGCCGCCCATCACAAGCTCGTTGCGAATCTGCGGAGACTTCGCCGATCCCGCGAACATGCCCGATCCGCCCGACATGCCAAGTTCACGCTTCTTGATGCTGACGGCAGCGGCATCATATGCCTTTGCAAATTTCTTTATCGCAATTTCGCGGTTTTCGAAATCCTGCTGAAAGCGGCTTGTGCGGTTTTCTTCGATGCGGTCGATTTCGGCCCATTCTTCGCCTATGGCATTTGTGGCGATTTCAAACTGCTGCGCCGCGTAGTCCCATGCCTCAGACCAGGTGCGGCCCCCGAACATCGCGCCAAGACCATCACCGATATACGACCATGAAGCGCTCCAAAGGTCCCATGCGCTTTTAAGCTTCTTGATGTACGTTATGCACTTTGCAACGGCAATCTTCGTGTAATATGCCAAATGGTTTCCTGCGTTCAGCGAAGCGGTGCGGACACCGCCCTCGTAGTTTTTGGAAAACCACCCGCAAATTGCGCCAAGACCCTGAAGCCATATTGACTTTGCCTCGCTTGCCATGTTGCCCATTGCATCAGCGACATCATCACCCGCGTCGGCGGCTGCTTGCGGAATGCGCGGCATCGCTTCGACGACATCCTGCAAGGCAAGGTTCGATGTATAGGCCGCATCTATCAGCGGCATAAATTCCATGCCGGATTTGCCAAAGACCTTCATGGCGGCAGCGGCACGGTCGGAGACATCGGGAATCTTGCCAAGTTCGCCAACGGTATCATAGAAGCCCTGAAGCCCGGTGCGGCCCGTGTTCTTTTCCATCAGTTGAAACGACTTGGCAAGCTGATCCATGTTGGCGCCGATTCCAAGAACGCCCATCGCCTGCGTTGCGGACGTTAGCTCATCAACACTAACGCCCGCCTTCTGCGCCACATCGCTAAGCCGTCCAAGTTCATCAACGCCGCTCTTGACGGCGCGAAGCGAAAGATATGCACCGGCAGCGGCGAGGGCCCCGCCCAGCATCGAACGCATCTTGGCGGACGCGGCAGCGGCGCGCGCCTGAATGGACGAGAACGCGCTAGCCGTCTGATCAACACCCTTGACGGCAACCTGGTGCGTTGATTTGCTCATGCGTTTTCATACCTTTTCTTTAGAGCTTCGACAGATCGGAAAAGCGCAAGCGCTTCACGTTCCTTTTCATCGGCGGCAAGAGACTTTGACAGCATCGGCAGGCACCAGCTGCCGACCGCTTCAGACCGTGTCGGCAGCTTCATCGTTTCGCCGTTCTTCAGCCAGGGCCGTACCCCCGCGAGAACGGCAACATAGATATCAGCGAGCGCAAGCGGGAGCCAAACCCCAAGCGTCCGCGCGCCTTCATCCAGAAAAGCCGCCGTTGCAGTTTCGCCGCTATCCCCCCGGCTCAGGATAGCAGCCCGATAAAATCCGAAATGCCGCCGCCTTCAGGAACGCCAACAAGCTCGGTGACAAGGCGCTGCATCTGCCGCATCGACAGTTGCGACGGATCGAAGTCCGAACCGTCCGCAAGCGTTACATGATCCTTGATCAAGCGTTCGCATTCATCGCCAAGGCATTCTTTGCCCCCCTTGAACGAAAGGCCTGCTTCGCGTATTTCCTTGATCGTAAGGCGGCGCACCTTGACGGACACCTCGCCAAGGCGCACCGTTGCCACATCGGTAAACATTTCAGGTTTTGCCGCCATAGAATCAAACCCCCATCATGAATCAGGCGGAGACAGAGCCGTCCGGCTTGAAGGTCACATCATATGTTGCCTTGCGTTCGCCGGAACCCTCTTGGTTAGGATAGGCAACCTTGGTGACAATCGCCTTGGCAATCGAAACGCTGACCGTTGCGTCGGAGTCAATGCCGTTTTCGAGCGTGACCGACAGCGCAAGCGCGGCGGGCGCGGCATCAGAAGTGAGGTTGCCGGAACTCTTCTGGTAAAGCGTTACGGTGAACTCATCAATTTCTTTAAGCGCACCCTTGATGAAGCGCTTGATTGTATCAGCAAGCGAGGTCACCTCTATCGCTTCGCGCGTTTCGCTTTGACCGGCAGGCCCTGCGTCCATTTCATAGGTTGTGCTGTTGAATGTGAGAGTTGCAGACTTCACACCCCAGCGGTTGAATGTTGGTTCGCTCATGTTTTTTTCCTTTCGTATCAGGTGAGTGATTCTGGTTCAAAGTATTCAACAAAGATAACGGCCCATTCCAACGGGAAATGGGAAATGTCGTTTTCTTCGCGCCGGATCGCGGATATCCGCGCACCGGCCTTGGCGTTGCGGATAATGGGAATTATCATGTCGCGCAAATCTTCCACAATCGCGTTGCCGCCGTTTATGGTAAGCCCGTTTTCGGTTTCGGTGCGTTCCTGTACCACATTGTTGATAACCCGTTCACCATTAGGGCCCTTGACGCATCCGCCAAGCACCATGCGCACGGTGAAGGTTTCGTCGGCGTTCACAGCATCGTTTTCTTCAACCGGCGTGAGCCAGAAGAACGGTGCCTGCTTGACGCCCGGCACGGCATCGCCATATGCGCCAACATGGACGGCGAGACCCCGCCCGAAATTGGCAAGGCAATAAGCGCGGACCTCCGCCGAATCGCACACGGCGCGCGCCGCGTTCGCCATAACAGTGCGGTGTGAGATCATGCAGCCCCCTTTGTTTTCATCATCTGCTTGGCAAGCTCCTTGTAGAACGTGCCGCGCGCCCAGGTTTCAAGATGCTGTTCAACATATGCGCCGAACGGCTCCGGAATCACACGGCGCGGATTGTGCACATATTCGCGCGGTATTTCGCGTATGCCGCGCTTGTGCATCAGGTGGCGGTAGTCCGGATCGGTGAAGTAACGCTCGGAGCTTGGACCGCCAACGCCATCCTGAAAGTTCACGGCCCAGTCTGCGAGTTCATCAGGCCAGCCGATCATTTGCCAGCCGTTCTTTTTGAACGACACAATGCGGCTTGCATCCGCGAGAACGCCCCCCATCGGAGTGGTGCGGCCCTCGACGGCGCGCAGTTCCTTTGTGAAGGCCTCGAAATCCTTGAACTTCGGCACGCCTTCAACACCGCCTGCGTTCGATATGACCTTTTGAAACTTTCGCTTCAGCGCGAAACACGCGCGACCAAAGCTGCGCTTCATGAGCTTTGCAGTATCAATCTTCTGCCGCTTCGCCCAACGTTCGAGGTCGCGGAAGGATAGCGCAAGCGACACCTTCGCACGGCCCCGGCCCTGCGAAAACATTACGGCTGTATCTGTGACCGAATAGCCCATCAGCGCGGCGCCCTTTCTTCTGAAGTGCAACGGAGCGTCCAGCCGGTATCATCGCGCGTGATCTGCTGGACGGTTAGGGTTTCGCCATCGACGCCAAGGCGCGTAAGCGTATCACCGACGGCGACGTCAGCGCAAAGCGCGGACGTCGCCGGCACAATGACCGTCCACGGATCGGCGGCGAATCCACCGCGAGACGCGCCCGCAGTCTCGCTCTGCGATTCACCATGCAGGACGACCGCGCCGAACGCACCTTTGCGGTGCGGCGCTTTATCCTGACGCCACATGACCGGTTCGATCATCGGGCGCATCGCGGCGGCGTTATGGAAGAAATCGCTCATTTTTTTCAGGGGTGGTTATTAAAGCGTTATTCAACAATCAGCGTTATCACATCATCCTCAGCTGCCCCGCTAACGTTGATTGCGCCGCCAAAAACGAACTTCGAGCTTTCAGGCGTAGCGGTTCCATAGTGGCCGCTTGTGGTTACGGAAAGAAGCGCATTCGTAACGGTGTAGGTTGTGGACGGCAGGCGTCCGGCTGCAACTGTGTTCGTTTCGGCAAATCGCGTGTGCGTAACCGCGCCAACAATCAGGTTGGTGGTTCCACGCATCCAGTCGGAGTAGCTGAATACATCAACCGTATTGGTGGATATCGCGGCATTGCCGTCGTAGTTTGTGATTGAGAACGAATACAGATCATGCGGCGTGACGACTTCAAAAAGCTGATTGGTGTAGGTCGTGACGGATCGCACGGAAGAAAGCGCAACGGTTGCTGCTGCGTTTTGCGTAACAGCCTCGACGGCAAGAACCTTGCCGCCGCCCGCATGCCATCCGGGAAGGACGTTCAACCCCGGCGCAAGCGTTATCGAGGTTGTGGCGAACGCGGCGAACACGAACGCGGCGAATGTGACGGCAAGAATCTTTTTCATCTGTGCGGTTCCTTTTTGGTTCGGTTTTGGGAAAATGGCCCGGCGGTCGAAAATCCGACCGCCGGGCCGTATTGGTTACGATGCGGCAAGATACTTGATCTTGCTTGCCTGCACCAGTGCGGCGCCCCAGAGGGCAACCACATTGATGAAGCCCGTGCCCTTTGCAGGCGAACCGTGGCGGAGAACCGTCAGCGTGAAGCCGTACTCATCGGTTACGGTTCCGTATTCGCTGTATGCGGCTTCATCCGCAACCGGGAACGCGCGAGAGGCGACGGCGACGGAGCTTGCCGGGATAAGCGCACCCTTTATGCCCGCAGGCAGGTCGTTCATCTGAACGACAGCCTTGAAGCCATAAAGGCCGCCAATGTAACCGTTCTTTATCGCATCCTGCGTGCCAAGCACATTGGCGTCCAGAAGCGAAAGAAGCGTGTTGTAGTAGCCCGGCTCGAGCGCCAGCACGGTATCAGCGCAGCGTCCTTCGCAGGAGGCGCGAAGTCCAGAGATTGTTGCCTTTGTGACGGACGCCAGCACAACCTTGCCGCCGGTGCATGCGGCAGCGGTGAAAAGCCCGCCAAGCGCCGTGGAGATAGAAGTCTTGACGCCGTTTGCGGAAGCCTCGCGGACCTTCGCCCAATAGGGCGCATTCGGCGCTTCAAGCTTGTCCTTTCCAGCGAACTTGAACGTAGACTTTGGCCGCTTGTTAAGCGTTACGGCCGCATAACCGACAGTGCCATCATTGTTTTCGAAGTCGTTGGTTGACTCATCGAAATCATTGACGGTGCCAGCGGCGGCAACAGGCACCTTGACGGTTGTGCCGGGCTCGACAAATTCATCACTCATATCGAACGCGAAAAGGCGCGCGACATTGAGATCAGGAGTTGCCCCAACAAGTGCGTCGTTGGCGGCCTTGATAAGACCGGGAGAAGTAAGGGAAGAACTCATGTTTAAGATTTCCTTTCTTTTTCATCTTTTTTGTACTTGCCGCTTGCAATGAACGCAGACTTTTCAGCGGGCGTGCTGCATTTCGCAAGCCCTTCCTGAAGGGTCGGCAGTTCCTCAGCGGGTTGCAGCGCAAGCCCGACCTGCTTGCGGTAGCGTTCAGTTTCAGCCGCCAGGGCCGCTTTCGTTTCCGAAAGAGCCGTTGCGGCCTTTTCGCCGTCCTCCTTAAGCTGCTTGATTTCCGCGTTGGCGGCATCAAGGGCCTTTGTGGTTTCGACGTTGCCGGTTTTAAGTCTTTCAATTTCGGCGTTCAGCGCGGCGATTTCCGCCTGATGCGCCCCCGCCTCTTTGGCAAGGGCCTCCTCAAAGCCTTTGCCCCTGACAGCAAGCATTTCGTTCAGTTCCGCAATCTGCTTGTCCTTAGCGGCCTGAAGCCCGGCAACCCGCTTCGTTTCTATAAGCGAGAGCAGCCCGGCACGATCAAGGAACTCAATCACCTTTTCGGGGTTGCCTTCAATCGCGGAGAGCACCGCCGGATGAGACGCCAGCATTTCCTCCGCTTCAGCGGCAAGATCGCCAGCGGAAAACACGCCATCAGTTGCGGCGGGCGTGTCGGTGAAATCGGTGCCCCGAAGCTTGCCAAGGACCGCAAACACCTTGTTTTCGCCGCGCGCCCGATTGAAGGCGCGGTCGTCCTCATATTCGCTGCGCATGATCGGTTCGCCATCGGCGTTGGTGGACTTCAAATCAGCGTATGTGAAAACGATAGACTGCCCGAACGTATCAGGCGAATTTTCGGCGGCATCAAGAACCCACTTGCCGAGATCGCCGGAAGGCGCAGAATGCGATTCGGCGGCAATGTACACATCGGCCAGAACGCCAGCAACCTTTTCGCCGGGTGCCTCTTTGCGCTCTAGATCGACGACACGGAAATTTTTAGCCCTTCCAAGGTAGGTGCCAAGCGCATCCGAACACATCGAGGGATGACCAAAGCGGACTTTGACTCCGGCATCACCCATAGCGTTTCCCGCTTCGGCAACGGCCTCGCAAAAGGCCCGGTCAAGCCATACGCCATGCCCCCTGGCTTCGCCTTCAAGTGTGATTTGGACACCATGCAGCACCTCCTTTTCACGGTCGACACGTTCCAGGCGCGGCTCCTTTGTTGCGCCTGCGGCAAAAGTGGCGCGAAGCCGCGCCTTCATCGGATTGAACTTGTTAGGCATCGTCGCCTCCTTCATCGGTTGTTGTTTCTGTTTCCTGGTTTTCTGACATGCCGGGATAGTCAAGCCCCGCATCTTCAAAAAGCTGCTTTTCGCGCTTGCGTTCCTCGACGATCTTTTCAAGTTCGCCGGGCCCCAGTTCGCGCGCAAGAGAGGTAACGCCGTTTTCGAGCCGCTTGCGGCGGGCATCTTCCGCCTTGACAAGATCGACCTCCGGCATTTCAGGCCAACGCCATGCAATCATATCGCGCCAGCCATCTGGAAGCGCGGACTTCACAAGGCCGAGCTTGACGGCGCGTGATATGACGCATACGGCAATCCAATCGCACACTTCGCGTTCAAGATCGGTTTTCGCTTCATCGAATGAAGGCTTGGTCATGGCCTGCTCGCCGCGAAACGCCGTATAGCTTGTCTGCGCCTTCAGGGTGGAGTAGACACGCGCAAGGCCTTTGGTGCCGCCGACAAGCCCGGTAAGAAATTCGATATACGCGGGTATGTTGGCATTGGGCCGCTTGGTATCAAGAAGATCAATCTTCATGCCAACGGGCATCTGATCGAAGTGCGCACCGATAGCGGAAAGTTCGCGCGTGGAGAACGTTACCTCGGCGGGCTTGGCGGCGGTATCGCGTTCGATTTCATCATCAAACGCCTGCGGTGCTTCGCCAGCATCGCCATCGGCGGACGCATTGGAAAGAATCTGACCGACAAGCTGCGCATTCATCTTAGCCGCCTGCGTTTCGCTGGCAACCGTTTCATGAAGGTCAATCAGGCACGTAATCGCCGCCGTGAGCGGCGAGACGGCACGGCCCTGATTGAAGCGGCGCATATCGCCAAGCAGAATCCAGTTCGGCGTTTCACCATCGTTGAACGGATCAAGGCGCAGGCAGTGGAACGCCCCCGCTTCATCCGGGAACGCTTCGCATCCGCGGTGGCGGGTTGAAACAAAGCAACCGGCGAACATGCCGCTTTCGTTGTAGATGAATCCGCCGCGCTGGCACCATCCTTTAGGGAATGCGCGCGCAAAGGCCGCATCAGAAATGTTGGCTATTTCATCGCCCTCGAACCCGCGAACGCGGCCCGTTCCGTTGCCACCGGTAAGTTCGCCATCATCGAAAACAAGCACAACATTGCCGTTGACATCCTGCGCGGTAAGAACGGTCTTCAGAATCCAATTGAAGTTTTTGCGGAAGGTGAACTCGGCATGCGTGAACCACACCCGGTTGAAGTAGTGCATCACTTCGTCGGCAGCCGCCTTGTATTCCGGCGGGAATGATGCGTACATCTTCCCGCCGCATGAGCCAACCACATTGACGCGCAGCTGCTGATCTTGCGTTATGCGCGTTGGCGAATTGCGCATCATATCGCGGTGCGCGTTTACGATCTTCGCGCGGTCGGTTGACGATATCTGCGAATCTTCGCCGCCGCGTTCGACATACGTCGGGCGCCGCCCGTTGGCATACGGGTATGTTACGACTTCAAAGCCCTTGCCAAAATGCGCACGGCGTGCTAGCCCAAGCGCAGCACCGGCGAGCTTGCGCGCAACGGCCTTCTTCTGTGCGGCAGAGAGAGAACTCCACGACAGTTCAACTTTCGGTTTTGAGAAGGGCCAACGCATTAGTGATACCTCGGATAGATAGTCTTGATTGCTGACGGTGAATCAGGGCGAAGGCCAAGAGCGGCCTCAAGTTTCCCGATTTCGCGTTCGAGAATACGCAACTTCAGTTGCAGTTCTTCAACCTTGCGGTTTGTGTAGCTTTTCGAACCACCTGCGGCAGAGATGCTGCCGGACTGCGCATCAACATCGGCAATCTGGTCGACAAGCGCATTACGCTTGTTGCGCAGTTCCGTTAGCCGTGTTTCTGCCTGTTTGCGTGTCATGGTTTACATGTAGCTCCTTTTTTGCCTTTGCGCTTTCATCATAGCACAGAAAAATGTGCTTGCAACAGCGGTGCGCGTGTTCTTTTGTGGATTCCACAAAAAACCAAACCGCAAGGCGCTATGGCTTGTATCTGTAGCGCGGGCGCGCGGCCTTCTTCGCAGCCGAGCGCGTCGGTATTTCCTGAAGTTGCGTTGCCGAATGGCCGCACAAAGGGCATCGGAGATACACAACGCGGTAGCGCGGGTCGGCGCTAGGTTCGGAAGATCGGAAATGGAAGTAAACCCGTTCATGGCAGGCTTCGCATTCGACCGCTTCAAGCGTTCTAAGCCGTTGTATCGTCGGCGCTTCATGGCCTGTAGACATAGCGCACCTTTCTTGCCTTCGCAACGCGCTGCATGTCATCGGTTGCCGCAAGGCGGTTCATTGAATCGAAGTTGCCGCGAATCGCGCCGTAAGCCATGCAGCCATATAGCACGTCGCCAAAGTGGTTCGGGCCCGTTTTCTTCCATTCCCACACGGTGCCATAGCGCGGGTGATCTGACTTGCCGACAAGCGACTCGGCGCAGACTTCATCAGCGAAGTTGTAATGCGTAAGCGCATCGTTGCCCCAGAACGAACACGACGACGGCTGAAGCGGCGAAGCGAGGAAGGCGGTCTGCGCCATTTCGCGCCAATAGTCCGAATTGAGCGCTAGATAAATGCCGTTGGCGGTTGCCCATGTGTGGCACATTTCGGCGGCGCGAAGATTCTTGACGGCGCGCGCCTTTTCATGATGATAGTACGAATATTCCTTTGCGCTGTAGCCTTTCGACCAACAGACGGACATGCCGCATTTGCCGTCAAGCTCCTGGCAGACAAGCGCAACCGTTTCTGTTTGCCAGCCGCCATCAAAGCAGAGCCCGCGAACGCGCACCGGTTCGCCATCGACCGTGCGGAGGTTTGCAGCCTGAATGCCCTTGGCGACGGCGCGCAACGCGGGCGCAAGGAATCGTGGCACCGCGCTTTCGGGCGTGCCTTCAGGAAAGAGCCGCCCGGTCGGCGGATATGAGCCATATGCCACAATTGCTGTAACGCGGCCCGCACCGAACGCCATGATTGCCCATCGAAGGCCTGCAACGGCGTTCACGTCGCAGAAGGCAACCGCGCCTTGATCGCATTCCGGCGGCACAACCAGCATCGGATAGCCGTTCAGGCGCTTCGACACATCAGAAGCGGATATGCGGAACACGCCCTGCGCGCGCGTCGGCTTCATCTGCATTTCACTGTTGAACCGCTTTGGCTTCATGATATGCAGCATGTTCAGCGCGTGTTGGTATGCGCTGATTTCGAGCGCAGGGTCAAAATCGGAATCATCAAGCACCGCCGCTCCCTTTTCGATTTCGGCACGGTGCGTTTGATAGAAGTGCCGCGAGAGCGTAAGCAGAACATCGCGGTTCAAGTTATCCTTGCGGACTTCTGCAAGGTATCTGTCGCGCCAATCTTCAGGGCCCCAGCTGTAGACAAAGCGTTCGGTTGTGGTTATCCATTCAGGGTGACGTTCAGGGTCTGCGTAGCGCTCCGATACATCATCAGGCTCAATCGGCGTTGACGCCATGACAGCGGCAATGATGCGATTCGTTTCGCCAAGGCCGATGAGCGCGCCCTGTATGCGATCCTCAATCTTTTCGACCTGCGCGGGAGACTTGGCGGCATCATCGGTTTGCGGGTCGTCTATGAAAACGAAATCGGGCCGTGCGCTGCCGATATTCAGGCCGCGTATCGCCTGGTCGGCACCGCGTGCGGCAAGTATGCCGCCGGTGTGCGGCATTCCAGGAATTGCGGCAAAGCGCTTGTAGCTGAAGCGCGTGTTATCGGTGATGTGCGTTTTACGGCCCTTGTATGTTTGAACGCGCATCCGCTGCGGCGTTAGTGCGACATCGGCAAGCGGCATGGCGATTTCTGGAAAGTCGGCGGCGAAGAGCGGGTCCTCAGTGCAGAAGCGCCAGAGCTCGGCGGTTTCTTCTTCCGCCATCGGCTTTGTGGCGGCGACGATAACGACAAAGTGCCGGTAGCCGTAGACAAGGGCCCAAAGCGCGGCGATCTTCACCCAGGTTGATTTGCCCTTGCCGCGCGGCCATCTAACATGCCGGTTGCCGCCGTACCTGATAGTCGTTTCAAGCGCCTTGACGAATCCGATCATGCGCGGCGACGGCGGACGCTTCAGCATCTTGCCTTCGCCAAGGCAGTAGCGCAGGCCGAACCTGAGAAGGGAAAGCCCGCACATCCAGCGCTCGGTCGGGTGTGCGATCCAAGGGAACTCGCCAAGTTCGCGCGCCCGTGCGCGGTGTTCGTGCTGCCGTTCCAGATCCGTTTTCGCCTTGCGCGGCTCCGGCCATGAAGTGCCTGCGAGCTGTGCGGCAATGTTATCGCGCTCGCGGCGTTCCGCTTCTTCGCGGCGGCGCTTAGCGGCTGCGGCAGCCTCCGCCGCGCGCTGAAGGCGGCGAGCGGTTGCGGCCTTGCGGAACGCCGTTGCTTCATCAGGCGTGAAGGCGCGGCCAATGAAGGCCTCGGCGTCCTTTAGCTTCACGCCTTGCGCGGCAAGCGTGCGAATCTGGTTCAGCAAATCCATTGCGATCAGAAGGGTATGTCGTCCGCGATTTCGCTGCCCGCATTGGCCGCTGCGATTTGGGCAACGGCAGCAGGCGCGTTTTCGCCGATTCGCGCGCCGTCGCCTTCAAGCCTTATGAGAGTGAACCAGACGCGGTAAGCCTTGAACGGCTTGCCGTCGGAGCGTTTCGCATCGTTTTCGCGCCCGTTCATGAAGGCTGTTGCCGTTACCATTTTGCCGACGCCGAACGGGCCGTCCTTCTGCCCGAAAAGCGAAGCGTTGTTTGAAGAGAGCTGGAAGCGCGAAGGGTACTGCCCCAGCTCTTCGATTACGATTGAATACAAGTCGCCCTTTGCCGTTTTGCGGCATGAGCGGCCAACAACCTTGCCGTATATTGTTACTTTCATTTTGTGGTTTTCCTTTCTGTGAATCATTCGACGGCGGGAGTCAGCGCCCGCCAATCGCATCCATCGCCGTGCCTGAACTCGGCCCATCGGCGGCGGATCACATCGCAGTAGCGCGGATCAAGCTCCATGACATATGCGCGGCGGTGCGTTTCTTCTGCCGCAATTATTGTTGTGCCGCTGCCGCCGAAAAGATCGAGAACCGCGTCGCCAACGTGTGAGCTGTTGCGCATCAGGTAGGAGAAGAGCGCAACCGGCTTCATCGTCGGATGCAGCTTGGAGCTCGACGGGCGCGGATATACAAGCGTATCAGTTTCGACAACTTCGGCGACCTGTGCGGCGGGAACCTGAAACGTTCTCCCGGCGACGGTGAAGCGCACAACATCGTCAACAAGTTCAGCCGATTCAGGAACCAGATCAAGCACGGTGGTTTGCTTGCGACCGCCGCGCCAGATATGCGGCGCACCGGCCTTCCATCCGTAAAGGCACGGTTCATGCTTCCACTGGTAGTCTTGGCGACCAATCACAAATGTGGTTTTCAGCCATTGCAGCACTTCGCGCACCTGCCAGCCGACGACGCGGCAGGCCCCGTGGAAATTGTAGCTTTCAAGATTGGCATGCCAAATGTAGAATGCCGCACCAGGGCACATCACAGCGTCGGCGCACTGGAACGCACCGACAATGAAGCGCAGGAAATCGACGTCTTGCTGCGCATCGTTAAGTATGCGTTCGCGCTTTTTCGTAGTGCTGCCCTTGTGGTCGACGTTGTACGGCGGATCAGTAAGCAACAGTTTGACTTGTTCACCGTCCACAAGACGCGCGACATCATCAAACTGCGTGGCATTGCCGCACATCAGGCGGTGAGGGCCGAGCTTATAGACGGTGCCGGGCGAAGAATCCGGTTCGGCAGAGGGTGCGGCAGGCACATCGTCGGCGTCCTTCTTCGCGTTGGCGGGCGCCGTTTCGTACTGGCGCAGCACTGCATCAAGTTGTTCAGGGCCCATCAAGCCCGCAAGCTCATCGGCGCTGTAAAGCTTCATCAAAAGTTCAGCCTCCCAATCGCCGGTCTGAACGTTCGACTTTACGAGCCAGCGCCGCCGCGCTTCGCTGCCAAGCGGTGTAAGATCGAAAAACCAGACGGCAGGAACATCGCCGTTTGGGCTTACCAGTTCCACGCCGTTCAAGACAAGGCCGCCCTCGGCAGCAATCTTCTTCAGGCCGCGAAGGCGCTTGTTGCCTGCGATAACAACACGCTTGCCGGTGAAGTCGGTGCCGGTGATTGGCGAGACATAATCAAGGGCAAAGGAAATCTTCGCCGCTTCAAGCGTCCAGGGCGTATCGCGCAGCGACTTCACAAGTTCGGCGAAATCGGCGTCCGACACCGTTTGCGGGTTATCGGGGTTTTCAACATAATCATTCAGGTTTACGGTTTCCATTTTTCTTGGGTGCCGGATTCTCTCCATCCGGCGTAAGTCACGCCTGGCCCCCTGCGGCGTTCCAAGCTTGTTTGGCTTTCAGGCGCGGTTGCCAAGTTCGGTTGACAGCGCCTCCATTTCGGCAGCGCTGATTTTCTTGCGCAACGCCGGAAAGTGTGTTATCGCCCATAGGTGAGACGCGGACACATCACAACTGCAATTTCCAGTGCAGAAGAAAACACCATCTGCCATCTGAAGCGCTGCGAGCTCCTCGGCAAGAACTGTCGACTTCAATGTTTTCAGGCGGCGCAGCAGGATTTTGGCGTCGTTCTTTTTGCCGCCAACCATGTATTCACAGACCTTCTTTGAGCCAGCCAGAAGATACGGCGCGCGCTTTTTCTGCGCTTCAACTTCGGCGCGGCGGCTCGATTCCTCATCTTCGCGGCGGCGCTTTTCCTGCGCTTCTGCAACTTTGGGAGCGGGCCCCCACCTGACTTCAACCGTTTCGCTGAAATCGCCGTATAATGCGTAAGCGAATGTTGCGCCATCGCCGCGCTTCTTCGCCTTAAGGTCCACAAAGGGCTTTTCCCAATAGCGGTGCACAACAATTATGCCATCGGCAGGAACTCCGCCGGAAGTAGCTTCAACCGCTTCTTTTATGGCGCGATCCCTTGCCGCCTTGCACACGCGCTTGTAGCATGCGAGGTCGAGACAGCGGCCCATATCGCCATTGGGATTTTCGCCAAGGTCGTCGTCGAACAAGGTCGGCTGATTGCCGGTGCATTTCCCGCAAGTGCGGCAAACGGCCAATTGCTTTTCACCTTCAGCGCCTTTGAAGATGAACATATCAGGGCGCAGCGTGGTTGTGATTCGCGCGAACAGTGCCGAAGTTGCGCCGGGCCGCAAAATGCCATCAACCACCATTGCGTGAATTTCCTTTGCTGCACGATTCTGAAGCTCTGCCGGATAGCTGGCGATCATTTCAAGCGATTTTGCGTTAACGCAGGATTCATACCCCTCAATTGCCGCGCGGACCTTTTCAGACAAGTCCAGAAGCTTGGCACGGCGGCAGATTCGCGCCTCAGACACGCCAAACAGCGCAGCCATTTCGGATTGCGACCGGCCAAGCTCGCGCATCTTGGCTATAAGCGCCGCATCGGCAAGCGGCGTGACACCAAAGCGGCATTCGTTTTCAATGCGCGTGATTTCGCACGCCTGCGCTTCTGTAAGCCCCGTGAAGATGTGCGCAGGGATTTCGGTTCTACCGGCGGCACGCGAAGCCTCCATGCGCCGATTGCCAGCGATAACAAGCGGCTCGCCGGAAGGGGAGTCAACCCAAACCGCAATGGGCTGAATCACACCCACCGCGCGCACCGACGCAATCAGCTCAACCATCGCAGGATGTTCAGGCGAAAGTTCTTCTGGCGTTCTAGGATTCCACGGCGCATGTTTAAGATCGGCGATCCGAAACACACCCAATTGTTGATTTTCTGTTTTCATAGTTTTTGACCTTTTGTGTTTTTATCCGGGCAATCCGCCCGAAATCATTTTGCGCGGTGCGGCACACAGCCCACCCCCCCCTTACCCTGTCGGCAGACATTGAAATTTGAACGTTCACCCCAAACGGACCGCGCGCGACCGTTCGCGCATCCAATGCCGCCTGAAATTTCATCGGCGCGACCGTTCGCGCATGGAATGAAGCCTAAAGCCAGCCCCGCCACGATTGCCGCAAGTGCCGTTTTCGCCACAGCCGCCATTTTCGCGCCATTCGATGAAATTTCAGACCTTGTGACGCCGTGACAGTCACGCACATGCCGACCTTTCGTGATAGCATATACCACACTCTCGCGCCGGGAAGAACCTACTTGATCAGCATTCTGGCATTCCAAACGCCACCCACGGACTATGCCGGAAATGTATTCACGGAGCTCGACAGCATACCGGCGAATCATGGCTGCCAGTTCCGGCGAAGGTTCGAACACATTAACAGCGCACATGCATTCTTCATCAGACCTTATGAACATAGACCTCGGAACCAGCTGCGTTGAGACCTTCCGAAACTTGCCGCCATTCAACCAAACATTCAGCGTTCCACCTTCCGCATGAACGCGATCATGGATCAATTCTGCAATGGACTTGCCAGGCGCTTTATAAGGTTTATAAGGTTGCTGCGTGGTTTTCATATACGTCTCCTTAAAAACATTATTTTTATCTTCTTAGTTAAAATCATAGGTTTACCCTTATAATGCTTATAAAAGGTCCGACACATCCGCCTCGGCTGAATCGTCGGTTTTTAGTTCAAAATTCTTGCTAATGTTGACGTTTTTGGCGTACATATCCGAAAAGCCGGTTATCAGAAACTTGGTTTGCGAACCGTACTTGCGTGGCGGCTTCATATCGAATAGCACTGCCAGCTGATCAAAATACCGGCTCATTGCCTTGCCAATTGAAGTGGCCGATAGATACTTAGACTTCTCCAAATCAGGATGTATTTCAACTATTGCAGCCATCAAATCAGACGCCGTGCCGTCCCATTCTTGGCGCATCTTTTCTTCATCGGTGAAGTGAGCGCAGAGCGCTTCAAAGATATAGTTCGTCGTTGAATTGTTTTGGACGGTTAAAAGCGCCTTGTCAAATTCCGCTGACTTAAGGGCCAAGATAGACATTCTATAATGGGCATCAGATAGGGCACGGGCGCAACGCATGCTGAATGCGGCGAAATCAGGGTGCCGCATGTTAACGTTTGGTTCGACCTCATCAGTATCAGCGAGGGCGCGGGAAACGGTCTTGACCATCCACGTTAGCGCCGAATTGCGGTGCGAATCAATTGCTTCTGTAATCGCCGTGTCGCCGGATTCCTTGCCGTTCTTGCCGTCAAATTGATCCAGGCGCACAATCTGCAACCTGTCGGCCAAGCCGCTTTCGCTTGCGAACATCGGATTGTTCGAAGTCATTATTATCTTGGCGTTAGCCCTTAACGTTGTAGTTTGATCGTTGGTGAATAGGGTGCGGGCCTCGGTTGATCCATCCGTACACGCAAGCTGCATCGCATCACCGAACCAAACGTTTTTTGTATCAACGTTATCAAAGCACACGACGCCGCCCTTATTCACGACCGTCCAAAAATCGCTTTCGCCGTTCGCCCGAATCGCCGAAAGCCGCACCGGCGCGCCAAGCAGCTCGAACACGCCCTTTGCCGTGCGCGATTTCCCGCTGCGCATCTTGCCGGTGAACACAATTGCCGGATAGGATCTCAAGCAACTTGCCAGCCCCAGGAACCAAAGCCGCGCGATCATTCGCCCGTGTTCGCTTTGGTAGTTCGCCGTAGAGAACGGCGGGCACGTTTCAAACGGGTCTTCTCCTTCGCCATCAAGAAGCTGCCAAGGCTTCAGCGTCATGCCCTGCGTGAAAACCACATTATCAGTGCCGTTCGACACCAGCTCAACCACCGGCTTTTTGCCCTTGCCTTTAGCCGCCGATACACGCACCATCATTGCGTCGCCGTTCGAGACATACACAACATTGCCCCGCCGGTCGAAAAGCGCACCTGGCACGCATTCGCTGGCAATGCGCGAGTTCATAGCCGCCGCATCAATCTGGTGCATCAGAAAATCAAAATCAGCCTTCGCCGGATTGATCTGCGTGTGCGCGTGAAGCCAACCCTTGAAATCATCACTGTGCACAACGCGCAATATCTTCGCGCGATCATCAAAGTAGAGGTTTGCCGCATTGACCTTGTTGTCGCGGTTCCAGAAGAATTTGCCGCGCAGCCGCATCCACATTATCACCGTTCGCGTTTGCACATCTGTTTGCATCCGCGTGCTGAAGTTCAGCTTGCGATCCGCGCAGACACGCGCCACCATGCTTTTGTTAAGTTCTATGGCCGTCTTGCAGCCCCAATCCTCCCAGCATCGCAGACACACGCACAGAGCTTTCGCCAAGCCATCCTTTGCGACGTGCTCGGCAATGACATAGACTGACTGCATCCAGAAGGGTTCGTCAATCGTGCGCGGCATCATTTCAACACCAAAGAACTGGTTGCCGCCGATTATGTCACCGGTCAGCAGTTCGGCAGTTGGTTCCTGCATCAAATGCAGTCGCATCCGATCTTCAACCGCCTTTGAAACTTCGCGCCGCGCTTCCGGTGACATCAGCCGCCACCGCCGAACAACCGCCTTCATCTGCTTGCGCCGCGATTCGGGCATCAGCGCAAGTTCATCGACGAATTGATCAATGTCCTGCTCGGCAGGAACTGCCGCCACGCCATCTGCGCCGGTTTTCATATCAACAGCATCGGCCATCGCTAATCCCTCGACACAAACGGCACGACTTCACCGACCTCGACGGAACACGTTTCAGACCCGATCAGCCGGTCGGCATCGTTGTACTTGCCGCGCCTTGAAGCACGTTCGAACTTAAGCCGCTGCGCACCTGGACGCTCGCCGATATTCACCATGCAGCTGTTTTCGTTCGGGTCCCAGTCAAGCACCGTAAGCCGTTCTTCGCGCTTGACAAGCTTGAACCGCCCCCCATCAATCGGAATCAGCTCATGTGATTCAACCATTGCCGGATTCAGGCCTTTGGCCTTGAACAGATCGGTTTGCTCCTGAAGATATGCCGAAAGTTCCGCCGGTGTTTTTTTTGCCAGAGCCGTACTCATTTATTCCGCCCGCCTTTCAGCATCTTGCCGTTTTCTTCATTAAGCAACTCGACCTGCCGCGCCATATCGTAATGGCGCGCCCACATCGCAAGCGTTTCGCCATCAACGCCGGACGCAGCAACGCTCACGGTTTGCGAAATCGCCGCGCGCAACACAAGCCTGCGTTCTTCCATGAGCCAACGCACAGCCATAACACGCCGCTTGCAAAGAACATCCATGATCCGCGAAAGCTTGCCTTTGAGCTTCGCGGCAACCATCGCCTCGGCACCACTGTCGCCCTTGATCCGTTCCGCGAGCTTAGCGACACGCGCCGCGCACTCATCTATCTTGGCGCGCAGCGCACCCACCAGATTGCCGTAAGCGTACATTCGCGCCAGACAGTTCCGCGAGCGCATGATCTTCACGCGCATGTCCAGCCATGCGGCATCTTCCATTTCGGGCGCAAGCAGATCGGCAATGCCGGGCACGTCTTCAGGCCTTGCAGACGGCATCGACGGCCCGCACGCTTCGCGCAGCACGTTCGCAAAATCCTTCAGCGCCAACAGCGCGTCGTGACTTTCCTTGATTATGCCAACGGCGTTCAAGTGGTTGACGCGGCAAGCTTCCATCATTTCGGCAAGCCCCGCAATGCTGCCTGGATTCGGTTTACTTCCCATCCTTCACCTCCTCGACCGTGAACTGACTGCGCAGCGGAAAACGCCCCCGCTGGCGCATCCGCCATTCAACGTTTGATATCGCTTTCTTTTCGCTAGTGGCCCAGGTATCTTCATTCGTGGTGCCAGTCCACACCCTGAAAAGCTTTCGATTCATAGCTGCGCGCCTTTCTTCAATTCAGGTTCAGCCGCATACTTGTACTTGCGTTTCAATTCGCCGCTTTCGACCGCATCGAGAATCGCGCTTGCACGGTATAGGCACACAGACCCGTCGCCTTCGCCCATCTTGCGCCAATCGTTCGGCCTTGCCGCCTTGAATCGTATCAGCCAATTGTCAGGCACGTTCGCAACTTCGCGCCTGATATCTTCTTTACGGCCCCATATGATCATTGCGCACCCCCCAAAAGCTTTAGTTTTTTCCGATCCGCGTCAAGCGATTCTTTGAGCCGCGCGGACGCCTCCCGGCTGTAAACGCGATCATTTATCAAGCCCCATTGGCGGAGCTCGCCAGCGTATTCTTCAGGCAACTTAACCTGTACAATCACCTCTTTGACCTTCTTGCCTTTCATGGCACGACCTCCCGCACAACGAGAAGGGCGCCGCCGATAATGACAAGCCACAGCAATGCGCAGTAAAACCGTTCTTCGAATTTCCGCCAGTCAATCATGTTGCCATCCTTTCTTTGGTAGCACCTACCAACGCGATCAAAAAAAATTGGGCGCGTTGGCAGGCACGTTAGAAATTACCCATGAACCCCAGCTCTGGTAGCACCTACCAAAAGGGCCAAAAAAAATTGCGGCCCTTTTACGGCAATAATTCTAGCCGCCTCGTTTGGCGAAAGGCCAAGCCGTGCGGCGCGGCGTTCAAGCTTCAACATCGTTTCAGGGTTTATTTTAGTAGCGAGTTTCATGTGTTAGGCCTCCTGTTCTGCACTCATCATTTTTAATTTTTCGTAATCCTCCGGAAGAAGCGGCTCGTCCCACACGGCGTCATGAATGACAGACCGCAAGTATTCGGACATATCTTTATAACCACGTGAATGAGCACGGCGGCAAACACGAAGCTTGTCCTCATTATCAACCGTGACCGTTAGTTTACACGTACCGACTTTGTACCGGCAATGCCTGGTCTTCTTTCTGTTTGTGCCGTTCATGTTTTAGACCTTTCTTTTTTCTGCCAACAGCGCGTATTGTACCAAATGGTAGCACCTACCGTCAATGGGGAAAATAATATTTTTTTCACACGCGCTCAACGCCGTATGGTATAATTCACACAAACACACAAAACACAAAGGAAAGTTCACACTGGCAAAGGAAGTTTTTACATGCAAAATGAGACGCTTACCATCCTGGCAATTTCGCTTGGCATCATAGTGCTCTTTGCAATCCTTGTGCGCGGCCTTTGGTTGCTCATTACCGCACCATTCCGAAAGAGCAAGAAGAAATCGCGCGGCAGCAACAAGGCCCTTTGCAATTCGCTTGCAGACTTCGCCGATAAGGTTGAAAGCGGCGAAGTGACCATTGACGCAACCATTAAAGCTGTCATGCGTGACATAGGCGACCGCATAGCAGACATTGAAGATTCTCTTGACCAAGAGAGCGACGCACAAGAAGAGCTGACAGATTTGCAGTATGACATAGAGCGGATTTTATACCCCAATGGCAAGACGGAAAAGCAAGCCCTTGCCGAAGCAAAACGACGTTCGTCCTCTGTGCGCAGAAGTGTGGGCGCAACACTTTCGCGCACCCCCAATCACGCGCCATCACCCCTTAGAAATCCATAGGAATAACCACCGGTGGGCTTAGTATTCACACATCCGATCCCCGCCAGTCCGACCATTGCAAATCTGCGTGTAGATGTAGCATTAATGGAATAACAAGCTCAATGGACGAAAAAGCAAGAGGTCCGGTCAAGGCCATTGTTCTTGGCGCAGGCTACAGAGGGCGCGCGTATGCCGCGTACGCTACGGCGCATCCCGACAGGCTTGAGATCGTAGGTGTGGCCGATCCTGAACAGGCTTCGACGATAATGTCGCCTCGATATTGGGGGGACTGGCGCGAATGCCTGTTGGCAAGGCCGGACGCCGACCTTGTGTTCATAACGCTCCCTGACGCCCTGCACCACCAGGCGGCGATAACGGCGCTTGACATGGGCTACAATCTGCTTCTGGAAAAGCCGCTTGCGACCACGGAGGCTCAGTGCCGCGAAATCATCGATATGGCCAATGCGAAGGGATTGCTGGTGATTACAGGGCACGTCCTTCGCCACACACGCTACTTTGCGCACATAAAGGCCATCATTGATTCCGGCACGCTTGGCGAGGTCGTTTCAATTGCCCATCAGGAGTCTGCGGGCTATTTCAAGGCGGCGCACTCGCTGTGCCGCGGCAATTGGGCGAATGCGGCAAAGTCGTCGCCCATAATACTTCAGAAGTGTTCACATGACTTCGACCTTTTCGCATGGTGGCTCGGGCGCAGATGCCGAAGGGTCTCAAGCTTCGGATCAATCAGCCTCTTTCGTAAGGAAAACCGTCCTGATGGCGCTGCGGAGCGTTGCGAGGATTGTCCAGGTTCGATAGAGCAAGGCTGCATATGGAGCGCACGACGGATGTACCTTGGCGAGGATTCCAAGCTTGGCTACATGTTTGCGGATACTTCACGCGAGGCAATGGAGCGTGTTGTGCGCGAGACCGACTTTGGGCGCTGCGTCTACGCCTGCGACAACGACGTGCCTGACCATCAGGTTGTAAGCATGGAGTTCGAAGGCGGCGCAACCGTGAGCCTTGTCATGGCGGGATTCACCGAGCATAATGTCCGTTCGACTCGCATAAGCTGCACTCGCGGCGAAATCGTAGGCGATGGATCGACTCTGCACATATGCCGCTTCGTAGATAACAAGACATGGGATATATCCCACGACGCAACGGGTGCCGGGCTTTCCCCTCTTGCCGCGCAGTTCCCTGGGGCGGCGAACTCGGCGCCAGAGCCGTCGTCGAATGAATCGCGTCATGGCGGAGGAGATTTCAATCTGGTGACAGAGGCGCTTCATCTAATGAAGAACGGTTCTCGTGACGCAATAAAGGCGGTGACCGAGCAGTCGCTAGAGAGCCATCTCATAGCTTTCGCTGCGGAGGAGTCGCGTTTGAACGGAGGAAAGGTTGTTGAGCTGAAATGAGCGAGTTTCTCGTTTTCGACCATGTTACCAAGCGCTTTGGTGCGTTGACTGCTGTCAACGACGTGTCGCTGACCGTCAACAAAGGGGAGTTCTTCTCTCTTCTCGGACCGTCGGGTTGCGGCAAGACCACTTTGTTGAGAATGCTGGGAGGCTTCGAACGTCCTGACTCCGGGCGCATCTATCTGGAGGGACGCGACATAACTGATCTGCCACCGAACCAGCGTCGCATACACACGGTATTCCAGAACTACGCGCTGTTCCCCACGATGACGGTATGGGACAATATCGCATTTTCGCTAAAGCTGGCCAAGAAGCCGAAGGCGGAGGTTGAAGAGCGTGTTGACGCGATTCTGGAGATGATACAGCTTTCCGATCAGGCGTGGAAGTATCCGTCGCAGCTTTCCGGCGGACAGAAGCAGCGCGTGGCGATTGCACGTGCATTGGTGGACCGTCCTCAATTGCTTCTGCTTGACGAACCTCTTGCCGCGCTCGACCTTAAGCTTCGCCAGCACATGCTTCTTGAGCTAGACACGATCCACGACCAGGTCGGCATCACCTTCCTGTACGTCACGCACGACCAAGGCGAGGCCATGTCGCTTTCAGACCGCATCGCCGTCATAAACAAGGGCAAGGTCGAACAGCTTGACGGCCCGGCCAACATATACGAGGCGCCGGCGACGCGTTTTGTCGCGTCGTTCATAGGCGACACAAACTTCTTCTCGGGCGAGATAGCCGCGGTTGACGGCGACTACTGCTACATCTCCGTAGATGGCTTTCCACAGATCAAGGCGTTCAACGACAAGGCATTGAAGGTCGGCCAGAAGATCGACCTGTCCGTCCGCCCTGAGAAGATTCGTGTTACGCTTTCGCCTCCGCTCCCTGAGAAGGGCGCGTCCATAAACGTATTCCCTTCAACCGTAAAGGATATCGTCTATCAAGGCGTATACACAAAATACTGGATCGAATCCGCCGGCCTTAAGATATCGGCCTTGAAGCCGCATTCGCGCTTTCTCCTCGACCAGGAGCCTATCACGTGGAATGACGAAGTGTTCGTGTGGTGGCATCCTGACGACGGGTACATGGTGGAGGCGCGATGAAGGGCAATCCCCTGCGCTCACGCCGAGCCGAATGGCTTGTGACGTTGCCGAGCTTTTTATGGCTCGCGCTGTTCTTCGCCGTGCCTGCACTCATTGTGCTGGCGTTTACGTTCCATGGCCACACCGCAAACGGTGGCGTCGGCGAATGGAGCATGTCGACATGGCGCGAGCTTGTCGATCCGGACTATCCGGCGATCGTGTGGAACACCCTTCGCATTTCGTTCGAGGTGACCGTGTGGTGCATACTTCTTGCGCTGCCATGCGCCTATGCCATAGCGCGAATGAACGCAAGATGGCGTTCAATCGTCGCCGGTTCGATAATGCTGCCGTTCTGGACGAGCTTCGTCGTCCGTGTGTTCGCATGGAAGACGATGCTTCATCCCGATGGTTGGCTTCAGTCGTGCTATATTGTATGGCTTCGCTTTCGTGAATGGCTTTTCGATTGGCTTCCCGCCTTTCTGCGTGAGTTTCTCGTGTGGATCGGCGCGGCGTCGCAGGGACGTGTCGATGTGGCGACTTCGACGATTCTCGATTCCGAGGCGGCGGTGGTCCTGGTTTCGGTATATTCGCTTCTTCCGTTTGCGATAATGCCGATCTACACGGCCGCCGAAAAATTCGACTTCGCGCTTCTCGAGGCTGCACGCGATCTGGGGGCCAAGAGCTTTTACGCATTCCGCAAGATATTCATACCCGGCATCCGGCAGGGCATAGTGTCGGCGGTCCTCATGGTGTTTATTCCGGCGGTCGGCTCTTACGTCATACCGCAGATGCTCGGCGGCACAAACTGCGTTCTCATCGGCAACAAGATATTCATGCGCGCGATCCAGAACAGAAACATCCCGCACGCATCCGCATTGGCGACTCTTATGGCCGTAGCCGTGCTTGTGCCGCTCGGCCTGGCCATGTGGTGGAAGTCGCGACAGGACATGCGCGACCGCAAGCGCATAGAGACGCAAACCGCTCGTCTTATGGAAGGGGGCGCGAGGTGAAGCGATCGTTCTTCTCTGTTGTCGTTCTTGGGCTGGTGCTTGCGTTCCTCTACGTGCCGATCCTGCTTGTCGTCGTATACGGCTTCATTCCGAACGGAATCAGCATGTCGTTCTTCGATGCGCAGGGACACTTCATCGGATTTACCGCCAAGTGGTACGGCCAGATATTTTCAGGGCATTATGCGGTCAAGGCGCTTATGCAAAGTTTCTGGCTGTCGTTGACCATTGCCGGGCTTGCCACGTTTATATCGTGCGTCATAGGGACGACCGCAGCCTTGTCGTTGCATCGCTGGAAGGATCGCCTTCAGACGATCCACCACGCCCTTGTGTACACTCCGCTCGTAATGCCCGACATCCTGATCGGCATTTCTCTCCTCATGCTGTTTGTGGCAGCCAAGGTCGAATGCGGCTTTTGGACGATCCTGACGGCCCATGTCACGTTTTGCGTTTCATATGTGGCCATGACCGTGCTCGCCCGTCTACAGGATTTCGACGACAGGCTCATCGAGGCGGCTTACGATCTTGGGGCCGGGCCGTGGTATACGTTTTTCAAGGTCGAACTGCCTATTCTAATGCCGGGCATAGTCGCTGGCGGACTGCTTGCGTTTACGCTTTCGATAGATGACGTGGTCATCACGTCGTTCGTCAACGGAGCCGGCACCAACACGTTCCCGACGTACGTCAGCTCCATGACCAAGCATTCCAAGAACCTGCCGTCGGTGTTCGCCTTGTCGACATTGATGCTGCTGTTCACCTGCGCTTTGGTTGGCATCTCGAAGCTTTTGTCCCGGCCACAACCATCCATGAAAGGCAAGTGACCATGTCAATGATAACAGTGCAGCTTGTTCCTGCGATGGAGCAGGGTGGCGTCGAACGCGGCGTCGTCGAGATGAATCGCGCCCTTGTTCGCGCAGGGTATCTCAATGTCGTCATCTCGGCAGGCGGACGGCTTGTCGACCGCATCATTGAAGACGGCGGCCAGCACATCTCCCTGGACATAAAAGGCAAGAACCCGCTCACATATTTCTATCGTGCAATGGCGTTGAGACGTGTCCTGCGCGAAATCAAACCCAATGTGGTCGTTGCGCATTCGCGCGTCCCTGCGTGGCTTTTCGTGTGGGCGAACCGTACGCTTGGCCTTAAGTGGATAACTTTCGCGCATGGCGCCAACTCCATTTCGCGCTACTCGCGCATAATGACGGCTGGCGATATTACCGTCACGCCTTCACGCTACATAGCGGACTATCTGAAGTCGGCCTACGGCATTGCCGAGGAGAAGTTGCGCGTCATACCTCGCGCGATAGAGCGCGACAAGTTCGACCCGTCTGCGCTGGATGCTGAGTTTGTAGCTGCGAAGCGGGCGGAATGGGGCCTTGACGGACGAAAGGTCGTCATGGGGCTTGGCCGCATAACCCAGCTAAAAGGTTATGATACCCTGATAAAGGCGACGGCAATTGTCCGTAAGAGCGTCCCGAACGTAAAGACCGTAATAGTGGGCGAGGCGGAGGAGCTCAGGAAGGATGTCGAGGAGTCGCTCAAGAATCTTGTTCATGAACTTTCGCTGGAGGACGCCGTCGTCTTCGCTGGCAACCAGCAGAAAGTCGCAGAGTGCCTGAGTCTTGCCGATGTCGTTGTGAGCGCCAACAACAAAAAGCCTGAGGCGTTCGGGCGTTCAATGGCCGAGGCGCTCGCGATGAACTGTCCCGTGGTAGCCACAGGCTTTGGCGGCGCGTTGGATATAGTCGAGGATGGCGTGAACGGTTTTCTCGTTCCGCCTGTGCAAGCCAACGCAGAAGGATTTGCCGAGGCGATCGGGAAGGCTTTGGTCACGGACTTCGGCAACGTGCGCACGCCCGCTCTCGAGAAGTTCTCCTTCAACAAAATGGTCGCCCGCGCACTCGCCGTATACGGAGAAATGATATAATACACAACACTTATGTTAGTCAAGCTCGTTCTGACGTTGGCCTTCCTCGCCGTAATGGTCGGGGTCGGGGTGTATAGCCGCAAGCATTCGCAATCTGTGGACGGGTTTGTCCTTGGCGGAAGAAATGTAGGTCCTTGGCTTACTGCGTTCGCCTACGGAACGAGCTACTTCTCGGCTGTCGTGTTCATCGGCTATGCCGGGCAGTTCGGGTGGAAGTTCGGCTTGTCTTCCACATGGATAGGCATAGGTAATGCCGTTGTAGGCTCCCTTCTTGCGTGGCTCGTCCTCGGTCGTCGCACAAAGCTAATGACGCAATGGATAAAGAGTCGGACAATGCCCGACTTCTTCGGGACGCGCTACGACAGCGAGGCTCTCCGCATCGCGGCTTCTGTCATTGCGTTCGTGTTCCTCATCCCATATACGGCAGGCGTCTACAAGGGCATATCCACGCTGTTTGAGATGAGCTTCCACATACGGTACGAATACTGCGTCGTACTCATGGCTGCGCTCACTGCGGTTTACGTGATTCTTGGCGGCTACAAGGCAACGGCCATCAACGACTTCATACAGGGCATCATAATGCTCTTCGGCATATCCGCCGTCATCATCGCGGTACTGAGCCTCAAGGGCGGACTTGTCGAGGCTACACATCGCCTTGCGCAGATTCCGTCCGATGCGAACCCCGCTGTGAATGGAGGTTTCGCCTCGTTGTTCGGCCCCGATCCGCGCAGTCTCGTTGGAGTGGTTATCCTCACCTCGCTAGGCACATGGGGCCTTCCTCAGATGGTCGGCAAGTTCTACTCCATCACGGATGAAAGCGCCATTCGCCGCGGAACTGTGATATCTACCGTGTTTGCGTTCCTTGTTGCAGGCGGGTGCTATTTTCTAGGCGGTTTCGGTCGTCTTTTCGAGCCGACATATCTGCCTAGCGGCAAGATAGCGTTCGATTCGATAATTCCGGCCATGCTCGCTACTTTGCCTGACATCTTGATCGCACTGGTCGTTCTGCTTGTCCTTTCTGCATCGATGTCGACTTTGGCGTCGCTGGTGTTGACTTCCGCCTCGACCCTGACGCTAGACATAATCTACCGCGACAAGGCTTCCGGCGACGGCGAGGTCTCTGCAGGACAGCTTGACGACTCGGTCGCGGCGCAGGTCGAACGCCGCAAGGTCGTGGTCATGCGCGTACTCATCCTGTTCTTCATCGCATTGTCGCTTATGATCGCCCTTAACCCGCCTACGTTCATCGCGCAGCTTATGGGCATATCGTGGGGCGCTCTCGCAGGCGCTTTCCTCGCGCCGTTCATGCTGGGCCTGTATTCAAGGCGTGTCACGCGCTTTTCGGTTTGGGCCTGCTTTGCGTGGGGCGTCGGCCTGACGGTCGTGAACATGCTTCTCGGCAATCCGATGAATCCTATTGACTGCGGAGCGGTGGCAATGCTTGGCGGCTTTGTCGTGGTGCCGCTCGCGAGCCTCGCAAGCCCGCGTATGCCCTGTGCATATGTTGACCGTATCTTCAAGTGCTACGAGAGATGAAGACATTTGCTGCAGTATTCGCTTCGATTGCCGTGTCGACGCTATGCGCCGCGCCGGCAACCATCTTCAAGGCTGATGCCCCTGCGCAAGACTGGCGCCATTCGTCGCTGACCGGCAACGGAATGCTTGGCGCAATGGTAGAGGGCCGCATACCAGACGAGGTGATACACCTCAGCCATTCACGCATATACATGCCGATGGACCCCAATCTTGACAACGGTGCGCGAGACCCTTTCATGGGGGCGTGCGATCTGAAGATATTCACCGACATACAGTCGTGGTCAGACTACAAGCGCCAGACTGTTTTCCGCTCTGGCGAGTGTGTGGTGGAGGCTATTGATGGGGAAGGTCGCCAGTACCGTCGTCGCGTGTTCGCATCCCGTCCGGACGGCTTGATAGCCATAAAGATCGAGGATGAAGCCAATCGAGAGGCGTTCTTCGCGCTGGACGCCTTGCCGATTTCCGGGTTTGGCGAGGCAAGGATATTCGAGACCGGCGTAAGGCGGTTCGAGGTAGGCAAGCGCGACGGCTTTCTGTATTACAGATGCGAGTTTTCGAACAGGAATCCGTGGAACGACATTTCTGGTTATGTCGTGGCGCTTGCCGCCGGCAAGGGCAAGAAGGAAGCTTTTGTGGACATAGTGCCAATACTGAAGGACTCCATCACTTCGGATCCTTTCCCCGCGATGCGCAGACGCCTTGCGGCGGCCGTTGAGAGCGGATACGAAGCCCTGCTTTCTCGCCATGCCCCTGCGATGGAAGCCCTCTTTTCGCGAGTGTCATTCAGCCTTGACGGTGACGATCAGCGCATAGCGCATTACTTTTCATGCGGACGCTACAACATCATTTCGTCCACAGGCGGCGAACAAGTGCCGAACCTTCAGGGCCTTTGGGCGGCATCGTGGTGCGAACCCTGGGGGGCGGTATACAAGGAGAGCGGACATTTGCCTTGTGCCATATCCTTTTACAATCGCGGCGATATGACCGAGTTCAACGAGTGCCTTTTGAAGTGGATGGACCGCAAGGGCAAAGACCCTCGCCATGCGCATCAAAGGACATGGCGGTTGCCGATGCGTCTCCTTGACGGCTACCGCCATACGCTCGATGCCGATTGGCGCAAGCGCATAGATCCGATACTGGAGGACTACGGCAAGCGCCCAGACCTTTCGCCGGATGACCCTGATGGTCTCATTGATGCCCTCTTTGACGACTATCCAAAGGCTTTTGCGACAAACGAAACTCTTGTCGCCGCCGCGTGTGCGGCCGTCTCGTCTAGAGTTGACGGCGAGGGCGACGCAACGAACATGATGGCCTTGGACTATGTTCGGCTGGGGCTCGCGGCATGCAAGCTTCGCGATGCCGAGCGTGCGGAAAAATGCTTGAATAAGCTTACAGATGGTTTTTGGACTGACGGAGGCGGCTCTTTCCATGCACTAGGCTCCGCGTTCAACATGGATGCATCAGGCGGCTACCCGTATCTAGTCTCCGAAATGCTGGTTTACGGAGACGAGGAAGGTGTCCGATTCCTGCCGGCTAAGCCAGCGAAATGGCGATCCGGCAAGATCAAGGGCCTTCTTCTTCGTGGTGCGGTAAGGCTTGATGAGCTTTCCTGGGAAGGGGACAAGTGGCGTGCTTCGCTTCGGTTTAGGGACGGCACTTTGCTTACCCTGTCACGGGAGAATGCGCCGGACAACCTTTATATATATGAAAAGAAGAAATCCTCTGATGCGGTGCAGAGTGACGATTGACGGGCGCATCCCGGCGGAGATTGGCCTTGGCGCGTCTGAACTGAAGCAGGCGGCGGAGAAGTTCGCCTACATGTCGTCCAAGCGCATAGGGGTTCCATTCAGAGAGGTTTCGGTGATTCTTCAGGACGATGCCGCGAGCGAAATTGCGCACAACTCCGTTATGGGCGTGGAGGGTGCGACCGACGTCATAACCCAGGGTTTTGACGCAATGCCTGGGGAGGAGCCTGGCGTATATGGAGAGCTCTACGTCAACTGCGATCGCGCCATATCTGCCGCGCCGAGGCGCAGAGGATGGTCTCCCGCAAAGGAACTTCTGCTGTACGTTGCGCATGGCATGGACCATCTTTCCGGTGCAGACGACCATTCCCCTGAAGACTATGCGCGAATGCGCCGACGCGAACTTGGATGGATTGCCGATATTGAACGCGATGCCGCAAAAGAGAAGGGTTCTGCCATGACGAGAGATGAGCTTGCCTCCATGATCGACCACACGTTCCTTAAGCCGGCTGGTGAACAGGACGCAATCGAAAGACTTTGTAGCGAGGCTGAGAAGTATCGATTTGCGTGTGCAATGGTTAATCCTTGCGAAGTCAGCAAGGCGGCTGGTCTGCTGCAGGGCAGCTCGGTCAGGATCGGCACGGTGATTGGCTTTCCGCTTGGCGCGAACACGATCAAGACGAAGATATATGAGGCAGTGCTAGCCGTTGAGGATGGCGCACTTGACATTGACCTTGTCGTAAATATGCGGCAGCTTAAGGCGGCGGTTTCCGACAAGGCTGTGCGGTCTGAGCTGCAGGAGGATCTGTCTAACTTCAACGACGCCGTGAAGGAGCGCGATCAAGGCGTCTGCACAAAGCTGATCTTGGAGTGTTGCTATCTCACCGACGAGGAGAAGGTGTTGGGTTGCCGTCTCGCCAAGGCCGCGGGATTCGACTTTGTGAAGACATCTACTGGTTTCGGCACCGGAGGCGCGACCGTCCATGATGTGAAGCTGATGCGCAGGACCGTCGGCAAGAAGATGGGCGTAAAGGCGGCGGGCGGCATACGCACTCTAGATGATGCGCTTAAGTTCATAGACGCCGGAGCAAGCAGGCTTGGTTGCAGCGCAGGAGTCTCCATAATAGAGGAGCTTGCTTGATATACGTCGCCATTTTAGCGTTGTTCTTCTTCTCGGCTTTCTTTTCGAGCGCTGAAACTGTTCTTTTCTCGTTGACGGGGGCGCAAAGGGCGAGAATCCGCGAGAAAAGCTTGTCCGCAGACCAGCGCATAGCGCGTTGCCTGTCGGATAAGGCCGTCTTGTTCTCGACCATCCTGGTCGGCAACACTTTCGTAAACTTTGCGCTCTCCACCCTGGCCTACTATCTTTTTGCGAAGTGGCTGCCGGGTTGCGGTTGGGTCGCCATCCCCGTTGTTACGGTGCTCCTTCTGGTTTTTGGCGAGATAACCCCTAAGCGTCTCGCCCTCAAGTACACGGAGGAGATTGCCCCGTTCGTTGCCTGCCTCATATGGTTTTGGCGCGGAGTGCTCTCTCCTTTCAATGTCATTCTGCGCCTTACTTCTCGCGCCTTTGCCCCGGCCTTGGAGCGCGAACGCAGGGCTCTTTCCGACGATGAGCTCGTTTCGGTCATGGAGTCCGCCGCCGCGGATGGTGCGGTGACCGCCGCTGACGCCGAGATGGTGGAGGGTGTGCTGCGGCTTTCGGAGCTTTGTGCGAATGACGAGATGACTCCTCGCGTGGACATTGAAGGCTACGACATAGACCGCGACGAATCCTATCGCGCCGAAAGCCTCAAAAACGCAAAGCACCACTACCTGCCGGTCTATCGTCGCACGGCGGACGCGATAGAAGGGGTGATAGATTCTCGCACCGGCAAAAGGCTTGAAGCGCTGTTCGTCCCCGAGACGGTCACGCTTGACGACCTTCTCGTTACGTTCGCCAAAAGTCGCATGCCGCTTGCCGTCGTTCTTGACGAATACGGCGGAACCGCCGGCATAATTACGCCGACAGACGTCCTTGAGCTAATTGTCGGACCCGGCATTCTTGGCCACGCCAACCAGGAACCCCAGATCGTCAAGAAGGGCCCTAACGAGTGGGAAATCGATGCCCGCGCCAGTCTCGACGAAATAAACCGCACGCTTGATCTCGAGCTGGAGGCGGAGGATGCGGACCGACTTTCGGGCTGGGTGCAGTTCCACGCCGAGCGAATTCCCCATATCGGGCAGGAGATCGAGGCCGATGGATGCCGTGCGACTGTGTTGAAGCGCCGTCGGCGCCGAGTCACTTTGGTGAAGCTTGAGGTTTTGTCACGCCCAGAGGCGGATACGGACGAAGAGATCATCGCGGATACAGATGAAGCCGTGGAACGCACCGAGGAGGACGACGCATGACTGTATTTCTGCTGGTTGTCTCGGCGATTCTCGCATTGGCTCTTGCCGCGCTGTGTGCCGGCGCCGAAACAGGGTATCTTTCGGTAAGCCGCGAGAGGATTCTGCACCTGGCGCACGAAGGTGGGCGCAAGGCCGCGCTCGTACAACGCGCACTTCGCGACCTGTCGCGCACCATGACAATGCTTCTCATAGGCAACAACTTGGCGAGCGTCACGTATTCGGCGTCGACCGCCGCGCTTTCGGCGTCCCTCTTTGCGGAAGGTTCCATTGGTAGCCTTATCTGGAGCTTTTTTGCCGCGTTTACCGTGCTGTATGTCTCCGAGTTCATGCCAAAGCTGCTCTTTGCCGCGCGTCCGCTGAGGCGTACCCTATATGTGGCGGACGCAGTCGAGGTGTTGGCGTTCGTTCTGAAACCGCTTACTTTCGCAGCGATGAAGTTCACGGACCTCTTCATGCCGCAAAAGGAGCAGAAATACAAGCTTACATCTGCAGATCTCCTGCGCATTCTACAGGACCGCAAGGACGGCGTATGCCTTTCAGATCTCGAAAGCGCCCTCATAACCAGAATAATAGTGCTGCGCGTGAAAAACAAACCCATTACGCCCGAGGCGATACTTTCTGCGTTGAGGTGATTCCATTTTACCCCAATCGAGTCGTTTTCTACTTTTAATTTTTCCCTATTGCTCTCTATCTGCAATTTTTGATATACTACCGCCGCTTAAGCCGCAGAGGGTAGCGCATGGTGCGCGAGAGCACGCGGTGGGTAAACAGGAAAAAACACAATGGATCAGATCAAGATCAAGGCGGAGCCGCGTACCGAGCAGGGTACGGGGGCTGTCCGTCGTTTGCGCCGGTCTGGGATGATTCCCGGTTCGGTGATGAAGATGAAGAAGGGCGGCACGGAGCTCATCAAGCTTCCGGCGCACGACTTCATGATGGCGATGCGTGGCCATGCTAGCAAGCAGCTGTTGGTTACGCTGGATATGAACGGTACCGAGGTTCCGGCGCTCATGCGTGAACTGCAGAACGACGTCCTGGCTGGTACTCCAATCCATGTAGATTTCAGCGAGGTGTCGCTGGCCGAGAAGGTCCGCGTTACCGTGCCTGTTCTTCTCGTGGGCGAACCGACGGGCGTCAAGCTTGGCGGCGGTGTTCTGGAGCAGGTGCTCCGCACCATCGACGTCGACTGCCTGCCGACTGATATCGCGGAGAAGTTCGAAGTCGATGTTTCCGGACTCGGTCTTGATCAGACGATGTTCGTGCGCGACCTCAATCTGGGCGACAAGTACACGATTGTGACGCGCGGCGAGTATGCTCTTGCCGTCGTCAAGGCTCCGGACGATGTTCCTGGCGCGGCTGCGGGCGCGGCTCAGGCCGGCGCGGAGGCGAAGGCCCCCGAAGTCATCAAGAAGGGTAAGGAAGAGACTGCTGCGGACGGCGCCAAGAAGGAGGAGAAGAAGTAATGAAGAAGTACGACGCTCTTTACATCTTCGTCGGCATCTCGAAAGACGATGTCCTCGAAGCGAATCTCGAGAAGGCCCTGGCGGAGATCACTCGCGTCGGCGGCAACATCCTCGAGAAGGTTTCGCTCGGAAAGCGCAGCTTCTCGCGTCCCATGCGCAAGCGCGAGAGCGGCGTCTACGTCAAGGTGCGTTTCGAAATCGAACCGCAGCGCCTTGCCGAGCTGGTGAACCGTTACAAGCTCGTCGAGGAGGTCTTCCGCGTGCAGATTCTTGCCGTGGACGATCGTCGCGAAGCGAAGCTTGCCCAGGAGCGCGCGGTGCGCGCCGAACGACAGGCCAAGAGGGATGCGGCTGCTGCAGCCGCCCTGGCGGAAAAAACCGTCGCGGAGGCTCCCGTCGAGGCGTAATTTAAGCCACTAAACGGAAAGCGAGGTGCCATATGGCGTCTTTCAATAAAGTAATCCTGATGGGTAACCTGACCCGCGACCCCGACGTGAGGGCCACTGGCGCGACTGGAATGAAGGTCGCACGACTAGGCCTTGCCGTCAACGAGCGCAGGCGGGACCGCAACGGGCAGATACAGGAGTTTCCCGTGTT
>CAMZEN010000002.1 GCA_947305775.1 uncultured Verrucomicrobiota bacterium | reverse complement strand
ACCTGGACGCACCGACCGGCGCGGACGGCGCGCCGCCCTCCGTCCACCCGGCTATGGCAGGCACGATCGTCCACGCGTTCGTAGCCTGCAGGATCTCCACCGTCATGCGGTTGGTGACCGTCGAGAAGCCATCGGCCGACACGATGTACCACACGGAAGTCGCGCACGCATTGGTGAAGAGGGGAATCTCGGACACGTAAGGTCCGTCGGCCGAAAACGCGTACAGCACGGTCGCGCCTTCGTTCGTCGACACTACACCTATGCCGTGTCCCGTCCCGTCGTAAACCCCGGACCAGCCCGTCGCCTCGACGTGCGGGAGCGGCTTCGGGGCTATCGTGAAGTCGACCTCGGACATGAGAGCGGTCCAGTCGTCCGTCCCATCAACCGTGAACCTCGCAACGTACGCCCCTGCGATAGAGGGCTGCTCTGCAGAAAACGATTCGCTTCCCTTCGCAGCGTAAGCAACGGAAACATCGCCGAACCTGGACGCACCGACCGGCGCGGACGGCGCGCCGCCCTCCGTCCACCCGGCTATAGCAGGCACGATCGTCCACGCGTTCGTAGCCTGCAGGATTTGCACAACACAACTGTTGGTGAGCGAAGTGTAGTCCTCGGCAGAAACCACGTACCATATGGTGGTCGTGCACGCATTGGTGAGAAGCGGACAGTTATTAAAGTAGGGTCCGCCTTCATAAAGAGAATACACTACATCGTAATCGGATATCGGGGTCTCGACGGATACTCTTATGCCGTGTCCGTCGCCATCGTACATGCCCGAATATCCCGTTGCCTCAGCAGAGATCATAACCTCACCTGGCGTCCATATGACATCCTTTATCATTGCAATGTCATCGCCTTCCGCAATATCGCCATCCTTTACGTATCGCCAAGTGAAGGTGTGCTTCGAATCGGTATTGTTTACCCAAACCACTTCTGCGAAATCGTTTGTCACGCCCTCAATGCGAAGTCGACGCCTACCACGCTCATCTGAGAATTCAAGATAATCGCATGCCTGTGCTACACCATTCGTGTCGACATAGCCAGCCTCGCCGTTCACACGCCATTTGAACGTCAAGCAGCCCTTCTCTGCAGGGACCTCGAGCTTAAGCCAACTCGACCGACCATCCGTCACCGCGTCAACAGCCACTACATCCTTGTTCGTCTCAACCGTTGCCCACGACTTCGCGCCGCCAGTCGTCCATGCAGCACCAGGAACATTCGAAGTAATATTTGTAAACGAAGTCCAATCGTCTATTGACGTGGGTTCTGAATCGGAAATAAACTGCAGATTTCTTACCCATCCACAATCATCAAGACCATCGAAATCCGCATAACGACCTCTTTGATAATTCCAAGAATATATTGAGTTGTGCATTATATTTGTTGCAAACGAGCAAAACTCAACAACTTGAGTAGTTCCTTCGATAAAACTCTCACCATTTATTACGCCTTCTTCGCCAAAACCTAAACGTACCTTCTCGGTCGGAAGCGGAGCGGGATTTATTATGCTTGATACTTTCCATTCAAAATACAACATACCGCTTACATCAGGTTGCATTTTTAATGAAGTCAACTGTCGGCCATAATCCTTGATCAGCACTCCACTTTTCGCTTCCCCGGTTTCTTGATCGATCACCCAACCCGACACACCATTTGTCGTAAAGGATATGTTTTCGCACCCCCACACATCGTTGAAATCGCCAAGCGTCCAGCGTTCGGTGAGTATAGCATTGCCCTCTACTATATCATATTCGGAAATGCGCCTACCTTCGTTGTCGTACCAGCCCAAGAACCTGTATCCACCATCATGCTCTGGTGACTGAAGCGGGAAAAACTTTCCATACTCTGCACCAGCAACAGCATTAGTTTTGTAGAATTCGGATCCGCCAGGCATCTTTTGGTACGTCAGCAAACATTCCACCGGATCGGCTACGGCCTTCCACCTTGCATATAGGTTGGTTGCGGCAGAATCGACAATGTCAGATACCAGCTTCTGAACTCGGTCCGCCGGATTGGTCGATGTCCACCATCCGGCAAACGAAAGCGTTTCGATGGCTGGCGTAGGAATGGGCAAGACTTCATATTCGGTGCCACGTTCATAAAAGCCTACAATATTGGTCACAGATGAACCATCTATCTTGCCGCCGTTTGCATCAAAACGAATGCATATCGTGTTGTCCAGCCAATGTGCATAAAGGGTATGATTTTCCGTCTGTTCAACTTCGGTGTCGCTAGTGATCTCGACGCCACCGTTCTTTGCTGGGAACCATCCCAAGAATATGTACTTTTTACGAGTTGGCACAGGCAGGTCTCCATACTGCGAATTGTACTCGACCACCTTATCCTCCTGGTCACATTCGCCTCCGTTGGCGTCAAAGGTAACAGTCATGGACACCGCTTTTGCAAAAGCATAAACAGTATTAACCTCGATATTTGTCCAAACGTCGCCACCAACCCATCTACCCATGTTGTCCCAGTATTTTTCGCCCTCGCCGTTTTCTTCGGTCCAGTAGCCCTTGAACGAAAATCCCTTATTGTAGCTAGGCACTTTGCTTAAGTTTGCTGGCCTTTCATCGTATGTAAGTAGTATTGATTCGAGACCATCGGTCGCACCCGTGTTTCCGAAATTGATCCTGTATACTTTCGGTTTCCATTGCGCCCATAGCACAGCAAACTCGCTGATTACTTGCCAGTATCGGGTGCCATATCCATTAGCATCGTAATACTGGATTTTCGCGCCGTTTTCCGCTGTGTACCAATATCCCAAAAACTCATATCCTCTACGCTCAGGAATGCCTATTGCTTCTAAGGCCGAGGAATAGGTGGCTATTACTGAATCCGATCCTCCTGAGCCACCTTTTTTGTCGAAGGTTATTGTTGTGGGATTGGGAGTCCAGTGCGCATACAGGCTATGATCACTAGCAGTCCCCACTATAGTTGCACTTTCCACCTTATCGCCCCCGGAGGCAGAAGTGTACCAACCGATAAAGGTGTATCCTATAAGCTTAGGTTGCGGCAGATCGCCATATTCTGAATCGAATGTCACCTGTTTTGAGTTCTGCAGCAATTCTACATCGCTTTTGTTCGGAACAAAAGACACCGTATATGAATTTGCAGACCAATTCGCGTACAAAGTCTTCGCAGCGGTGAAGTCGCACTTCGTGGCTCCGTCCCCAGCTGCTGTATAGTACTGCACCCCTCCACCGTTCTTGCCGGAATAGTAGCCACGGAAAGTGTAGCCCGTGCGAGTCGGCATGATCGCGTCGGGCATGGTCTGCGAATAAGTGGCCGTGACGGTGCCAGAACCCCCGATGCCGCCCTGACGATCAAGCGTTACTGTGTACCTGTTGGCTGTCCACTTCGCATAAAGTGTCGTATCGGAGTCTATGTTCCAGATACGGGCGCTGTCGCCGTTCTCACTATAGTACATCACGCCTTCGCCATTCTTGCTGGACCAGTAGCCGCCAAACTTGTAGCCTGCACGTACGGGCATCCGCGCCGTTGGCATCGGCACACCAAAAGCCGCCCGAACGGATGTATCTCCGCCAGTGCCGCCTTGCATATCGAGCGTAACAGCGTAGTCGTTGGTGGTCCAGCGTGAATAGAGATGGAACATGGCATTAGCCGTAGCCGTCAGGTTTCTTACGACTTGACAATCGCCGTAGACTACCACTCCTGTCGAATTCGTCGCCCAGCCAGCGAAAGAATACCCAGTGCGCTCAAACGCATTAGCGCTAAGGGCCTGCGGCTCATCGTATAGGAAATTCTGGTCCGCCATGGCTCCTGTTCCCGAGCCTACGCTGTTGTTGAACCGTACGGAGTATGCATTAGCCTGCCATGTTGCATAGAGCGTCAACACCGCACCGGATTCGGACGACAGGTTCTTCACAAGCTCCTTGTTGTCGTACACAGCGACCCCATCTGGCGTAGTGGCCCAACCACCAAAGGTGTAACCGATCCGACGGAATCCATTGTTGGCGAGGTTCTTAAATACATCGTATGTGAACGACTCATCGCCCATAGCACCGGCGCCGCCATTCGCATCGAACCTCACCGTGTATGCATTGGCCGTCCAGCGGGCGTACAACGAAACGGTGCCGCAGGTCTGCGCAGTCAGGTTCGAAACCACCTGGCAGTCGTTGTACGCCTTGCTACCGGTTGCAGAGGTCGCCCATCCGCCAAAGGTGTAGCCGATCCTATAAAAAGCGTTGGGCGAGAGACCATCAGCCTTTCCATAGGTAAAGGGCTGCGGGGACATTTCACCGCTGCCGCCATTCGAATCAAACACCACTTGATATGGATTAGCGGCCCACTTCGCATACAGGATCTTCGCAGAGGTGAAGTCGCAGTTCTTCGCACTAGCCCCTGCGGCCGTGTAGTACTGCACCCCTACGCCGCCCTCGCCGGACCAGTAGCCCTGGAACTCGTAGCCCGTGCGCGTCGGCATGGTCGCCGCGGGCATCGGCTGCGAATAGGTGGCCATGACGGCGCTGGAGCCCCCGCTGCCGCCACGACGATCAAGCGTTACGGAGTAACTGTTGGCCGTCCACTTCGCGTACAACGTTGTCGCAGATGGAATATCCCATGTTTTTGCGCTCGTTCCATCGCCACTGTAATATTTGGTTCCATCGCCGTTGGCTGAGGTGAAGTAGCCGCCGAACGTATAGCCCTTACGTTCTGGCATCCGAGCTGCTGGCATGGCCACACCATAGACCGCCCTGACGGACGTATCCCCGCCAGTTCCGCTTTGCATATTGAGCGCAACCGTGTAGGTCTTCGGCGTCCAATGCGCAAATAAAGTCTGCGCTTGAGTTACCCAAACCTTACTAGTAGCTAGCACCTGCGAGCCTGCGGAACTTGACGTATACCATCCCAGGAAATCATATCCGGTGCGAGTGGCAGAAGGCAATTCGCCGTACACTCCTCCGTAAGTCACCGTCTTGGACTGCTGAGTCGCACTTGCGCTAGCGTCGCTTGTATTGATGTTGAATGTAACTACATATCCGTTTGAAATCCATTTTGCATACAGTGTAGCGTCATTGGCGATACGCCATGGAACTTCTGCGCCATTACCATTTTCATCATACCACTTGTCGCCATTTCCGTTTACCTGCGTAAAATATCCCCCAAAAGAATATCCGCTGCGCGTCGGTGGAGTGATCTTCGGTAGCAAATCGTCGAATGTCGCCTTTACGGAAGTCGAACCTGCAACGGATGCGCTCTGCCCATCAAGCGTTATTGTGTATTGTTTAGCCAACCATGTTGCAAAAAGCGAAAGGTCGTCCGCCACCGCCCCGCCATCTGGGATGGTCACGCCTTTGCCTAAACTGTTAGTACTCCAGTCGTGGAAGGAATATCCAGTTCGTGTGAATTTGTTTATGGGCAATGCCGCAGAATTCGTGAACGTAAAGTTTTCCATTTTGCCCGACACGCCATTCGCATTCGCATCGAACTTCACTGTGTACACCCAATCTGTGTGCACGCACTGAACATACGCTGCCGCAGGGCCTTTGGACGGCGTAGGCGAAGCATCCAAGTAGAAACGCAGTACCTCTTGCTCCAAGTTGAATTTACCAGGTGTTGGCTGACATGTTTCAGTAATGTTGTCCGATGATGACCAGTCGTACGCAAAACCACCTGATGGTAGATTTTCAATATTGCACTTAGCCGGATACAGATAGCAATTGGCTGTGGTGTTCGACAACAATACGGAACGAGTCAACGTGGATTGATATGAACTTGGACCAACACCGAAGTCCACCCAAACACGCCATGTAGTATAATATTTGCCGCCAAGCGCTATGTAATAGTTGTAGTACTTTGGACTATCCCCCTTTGAAGCGCGGTAATACGTGAATCCCTCACCATTGCCGTAAGTAGAGTTTGTTACGGAGGCCGCCCATGTCGGATCGGCAACTGGGGCTATATACTGCGTCACTAGGGGTTCCGCAGCATTGGCATAAAATGAGCATAGCGCCAGCGCACAAGCGCAAAGACAGGCACCTGCAGCAGATACAATTGATTTGTTTGACATTGCTTATATTATATCACAAAGAAAAAGCCGTGGCAACAATACCGCGGCTTCTTGCTTTGCACTATTGACGTGCGCTTTCAGATCAGTTGGATGCCGTCTCTGGAGCAGGCTTGACGTCGGAAGCCGACTCAGCACCGCCGCCAACGGAAACCTCTCTGCCACGGACGTCAACAAGACGGGTCGTTACGAAGATTAGGAGGTTCTTCTTGACGGTCTCCTCTGCATGGCTGCGGAAGAGACGACCGATGAACGGCAGGTCGCCAAGGAACGGTACCTTGTCGTCTATCGCCTGACGGCTTTCGGTTATTAGACCGCCCATGACAATGGTCGCCCCAGGGAATATCGACACCTTGGAGGAGATGGAACGGACATGGAAGAACGGCTGTTCCATCGGAGCCTCATAGTACGTCATATTCTTGTCGCCGGACGAAGAGAGCGAGTCCATCGCACCAATCGCGGACACCGTTGCGTTGTCGACAATCATCTGACGGGTGCTTGCCGGAAGCTCTCCGCCAACGTTGGCGATAAGGTCGGAAAGCGAGGAGAATATTTCGCCGATACCCGTGAAGCTTTCAAGCGACGAGCTGTTGCCGGAATACGGTATCTTCATGCCGTAGTTCTTCCACGTAGGCTCATCTACAACCTTGGTATCGAGCTCAAGATCGATAAGGTTGCCGTCATCCGTCAAAGTCGGGGTGACGTCGAGAATAACGCCAACCTCACGCTTCTCGAACTGCTCAGGCTCGACAACTGCAAGAACCGCGCTTTGGCTGCCACCGCTGTAGCCGCCGCTGCTGCTACTGGACTGCAGCTGCACGTTGTAGTCGGTCGGGTATATGTACTCAGTGACCACCTTGATGACGGCATTCTCGCCAGGACGGGTAAGAACCTTCGGCGCAGAGAGTAGGTCCGTATCGGTGCGCTGCGAGAGCATGTGTAGAATCATCGACAGATCGGCCGAGCCAAGGAAGGCGTTGACCTTCATGAACTGATCGTTGTTGGACGCATCCTGCCCCGATATCACATTGCCCGTACGGGAGATGTAGCGGTTCACGTCACCATAGGTTGCTCCTTCGCCACCCATCGCATCGACGCCTGCAATACCGTTCTGGAGACGTGAAGGCCTGCCGTTGACCAGGCTGTTCCTGCGCCAGCCGGTCTCGTTGTTGGCGGCGTATGTCGTCTTCGTCACGTCGTCAAGAATCTCTCCGTTGGCAAGGCGATACTGCGTTGTCGAAGTGGACTCTGTATAGCCGGGAGCATAGCCGCCCTTCTTGAGGCCGAGCTTGCGGCCAAGCCATCCGCCGCTGCCGAGAGTATAGTTGCTGTTCAAGATCCACTCGAAGCCGAGCGAATTGAGGTCCTGCTGGCTGACTTCGACAAAGCGCGCCTCGATCTCGATGAGTTTCTGGTCAACGTTCAGCTCGGTAAGAGCCTTCTCAAGCTCGGCCAGATTCTCGTATGTGTTCTTGACGCGGAGCTTGCCGATGGTCTTGATGTAGAGGATCGAGCTGCCTTCAGGCCATTGGACGCCCATGAGCGAGAAGAACTCCTTCCAGTCGCGTTCCTGATTGTCTTCGCTTTCGTCGCTGTTGCGCGAGCTACCGCCGCCAAAACCAGCGGACTTCATCTCCTTGATGTCGCTGGAGGCGCTGCCCATTCGTTCAAGGAAGGCCGCCACGACAGGATAGCTGCGTGTGATCATCTCCTCGGTTACGATGTCCTTATGCATGACCATCACCACAGGACCCTGAACCTTGAACTTGTAGTCGACCGAATCGCAGACCAGCTTGAGGGCATCGTAGAAGCTGATGGCGTTTGCGGTGATCATAGGGATCACCGGCACACCTACCTGGCCCGAAGGACCGGCGGCTTCATCGCCCGTAGATGCAAATCCGTCATCGGAGTCGTCTTCCTGCACGGCGCCCTGCGAAAGCAGAGTCTCCGGCGTCTTGAGCACAAAGTTGAAGCCGCGCTCCTCAAGCGGGATATCGGGACGGTCGAAGTCCTTCGACGCACCGCGGAAGTAGTCGACCGCATCGATGATCGTCGCCGGCGGCTTGAAAGAAATCGTCGGAAGGGTCATCTCCTTCATGCGCTGGATTATCGACTGCTCCATCGAGCGTTCAGGATCGTCGCCGACCGCTCTCTTGACTGTTGACGAAACAGACTCCTCCAACTCGCGAGCATTGGGGGCGTATACCGGGCGCCACGCCTTGTCGACATCTGCAATCATCGCATCGTGCTGAGCCCTATACTCCTGATCGAGTATCAGCGCACGCTTCTTCTGTATGGCGCTCCTCAAGCGGATGGCCTCCTGGTTGTACGGATCATTCACAAGAACGAGTTCGCACTCGTCAAGAGCAGTGTCGATGTCCCTGACGGACAGAAGCTGCCTCGCGCGCTTGAGGTGGCGGCGGTTCTTCTCGCGCTGCTCCCTGTATTCCTTGTCGTTGCGACGGTGCCTGATGTCGGAAAGTTCAGTCCTGTTAGCATTCGGATCTTCACCCTTGCTCCACGCCTCAAGCTGGCGACGTGCCTTGGGATGGCGCATGGCCTTGGCCTTCTCCATCAGCTCTATGGCGCTCTCGCGGCGGCCAAGGCGATCTTCCTCAAGCGCTTCTCGATACTGGCTCTCGGCAATGCCCTGCTCGCATTCGCGGCGAAGAGCCTTAGTGGACGGGCTATCGTTCAGCAACCTCAGCGCGTTGACATATGAACGTGTAGCGTCGGCGTATGCGCCTTCGGACATGCTCTGGCGGGCAGAGAGGATTTCACGCTTTGCCTGCGCGTCATATGCCTCGCGCCTCAGACGCTCGGTTGTGCGCAAGTTGTCAAGAAGCTCGGCATCGCCAGTCGCGTTTGAAGGAGCAGCAACGACATTAGCGGCAAGCGCGGCGAGCGGCGTTGGCTCTACCTCGGCAACGGCAGGCTCCGGCTCTTCTTCGGCAACAGCAGGCTCCGGCTCACTTCCGGCAACAGGCTCGTCATCGACAGCAGCCGGCTCTTCTTCAGCCGCAGGCTCTTCATCGGCAACAGGCTCTTCATCAGCAACAGCAGGCTCTTCCACAGGTGCAGGCTCGTCTTCGGCCACGGCAGGATCTTCTTCAGCCGCAGGCTCTTCGACTCCATCAGCAGGCTCGTCACCTTCAGCGGCAGGCTCATCCTCCACTGCAGGCTCCTCGCCATCAGCCGCAGGCTCGTCATCAACAGCAACGGGCTCTTCCTCTGCCGCGGGCTCTTCGGCAGCAGGTTCCTCCTCATCGGCAGACGGCTCCTCTTCCGCTTCAGCCGAAGGCTCTTCTTCATCTGAAGATGCTTCTTCAGCGTCAACCGTGGGATCCTCATCCGCCGCAGGCTCTTCCACTGCAGGCTCCTCGTCGGCGGAAGGCTCTTCTTCTGGCGCCGCCTCTTCGGGGGCAGAAGCTTCCTCCTCCGCAGGAGCTGGCTCTGCAGCAGGCTCCTCTTGCGCAGGAGCCGAGGTTACGGCTTCACCGGCAAGATCGCTTTCAAGATCTTTCAGGAGGTCATCCAGGTCGTCTTGCGCAAACGCAAGCGAAACACTAACGATGACGGCAGCGGCCACGCTGACGGCGGCTATTTTCTTCAGATTCGTCATAACGATCTCATGCTCCTTGTTCAAAGACTGAGAGTATTATACTCTAATTTTGTTTACTGTTCAAGTGCTTCAATTGTCCGTGACTTGCCGAGCGTCGTGTGCTCGAGCGTGACGGCCGCGCCGTTGGGCAGGCGTTTGATTTCCTTCACGGCATACTTCGTGCCGTTAAGGTCGATCTGATCGCCCTCCACCACGACGAACTCCTTCACCCCGCCGCGCTCGTAGACGAGCTTTGCCTGCATATCCACGCTCACGCGCTTTGGCTTGCCCTGCGTAACCGACAGGGTGACTGTCTTGCCGTCGCTCTTGCGCTCGATAGTGGCGAACGAAACGTCAACCGTCTTAACAGCGCCGCCGCCGCCTGCGATCTTCACCTTCTTCTCCTTCTGCTCGAATTCCTTCGCGGTAAATCCGGTATCGCCGATGTCCTGACCGACGAGCGTCGGATACGATTTGCCGAGCGTACCGTAGTCGTTGCGCTTCTTCGGATCGAAGATGTCGAGCTTCACACCATCACGCGTCTTCACGTACGAACGAAGGAAGAACGGCAGAGACGTCTCCTTGAGCGGAAGCGCAAGCCTGATCGAATCGAGATAGTCCGGATGATCGTTCCTGTCAGACGGATCCGTGCCCGCCGCCAACTCCTCGGCATTGGTGAAGCCGTCCTGGTCCAGGTCGTCGTTCGCGTCGTTGGGATCGTTTGGCGACAGGCCATACTTGCGCTCCCATTCATCGGGCAGTCCGTCGGCGTCGGCGTCGAGCACAACCTCTGGCGCCGCCTCCTCGGGCTGTGCCTCGTTGCAGAACGGGCAAACCTTGGTCGCCGGCGGTATCGGCGCGCGGCACTCCGCCTTGGCGCAGAACACGCGACGGTCGCTGGCGAGGAAGCTGCCGCCCTTCTCGTTGATCGGGGTCATCGTCAATGGGGACTTGACCAGCTTGGAAATCCGCACGTACCACTCCATGTCGGCAGGCTTCACGCCGTTTCCGTCAGGCTTGCGCATGTCGATTCTGCGAACCGCTTCGCTCGCCTGGGCCTCGCCGTCCTCCTCGAGGGCGCCGACAAAGAATACGACCGCCCCCGCAATCGCGAGAACCGCAACACCCGCCGCGATCCAATCGTAGTGAGCCGTAAAGAAATTGCCTCCGATGCGTGAACTCATTTCGCCTCCTCCGATTTCTCTTCAGCCTTTTCCTCGGGCTTGTCTTCTGTTTGCGCCTCCACCTGTCCTGCGGCACCGGCCGCAACGCCCTCAAGCGAACGGAAGTCGTAGACGGAGAACGACATCGAGACCCTGAGCAGCGACGCCGACATCGGATCGGTAACCACACCTGAATCCTTCGCCGGCTCTTCCTGCTGAACATCTTCCTCCGCTGAACGTCCACGGCGCCCACGACGTCCGCGGGCGGGAGCATCCTGCTGCTTCTTGCCGTCTCCGCCGAGAGCCTCGGCCAGGTCGTCCTTCTCGCGCACGAATGAGAAGTCGTCCACGACAATGAAACGCGAAGACGTGATGAACGAGTTGATGGCGTTGACGAGCCCTATAGGACGCGTACGGAAATTCACAATGAAGCTGGTGACGGCCGGGCCCTTGTCGGACTCTTCCTCGTCAGTCTTGACCGGCTTCTTCGCCTTCTTGCCTTTCTTGCCGCTGGGAGCCTCCTCCTGGACGGGCGCGGCGGAAGACGCCATTACCACATCCACAATCTCCGAAACGCCGCACTTCGCCAGCGTCTCGATGACGGTCGAAACATCGTGCCACTCGCGCTGCAGTCGCGCCAGATCGTCCTGCGCCGGAAGCACTCCACCGGTGATGTAGTCCTTGAAGCCGAACGGGAAATCGTCCTTCACGATGCGTCCTTCGACGGCACCTGGCAGGGACGAAAGGCGCCTTGCCTCATCTACGAGGAAAGCCTTGAACGCCGGGGGCGTGGTCGCCTCGAAGGTCATGTCGCCGGCAGACGCGATCTTGACGGCGTCTTCGCGCCAGGTTTCGTACGTCTCGGCGTTCTCCTTCAACGCCTTGATGGCTTCGGGGCCGGGATAGACCGGCAGGCGCGAAAGCTTGTCGGCCGTCGCAACCGCGCTTTCAAGGTCGCCTATCTTCTCGCTCTTGTCGGCAAGCGCGCTCCAGATGAGATATGCGAGGACGAGCGACGCCACCAGCGTCACGCCGCCAATCGAGGCCAGTATTATCTTCGACTTGTTCATTTGAACTTAACCTCCACAGTAAACTGCTCAAGCGCCGCATCCTTGCCGAGCGAGGTCATGTCGGCGATCTTGATCGAATCGGGCTCTACGCCTATGTTGCCCTTGAGCTTACCCACAACGATCTCGGACGGGGTCTGCTTCCTGCCGTTATTCTGGGCGGCGTTCACGCCGACCATGACGTCGAGACTGTCCTTCCAGCCGCGGATCGTCACGCGGTTCTGCTCCCACTTTTCAATCCACATTCCCATACCCATCGAACCACGCACAGCGCCAAGACGTGAGACCGCCGCATAGCGCCTTCCCAACAGATCCTTGACCTTGTCGGCGGACGCCTTTGCCGCCTCGACCTCCTTTTCGGCGGCCTTGAGTTTGGTTTCGAAACCCTTCAGCACGTTCACCTTCGCCTGGACGCTGTCGTACTTCGTCTCGACGACCTCGGCCTGGCGGCCAATGCCGATGTATACAAGCGCAAGCGCTGCGACGAATACGGCGGACGCCGCGGCGACGATCGGTATCTTGGCCTGCTCGGCGCGCGCAGCAACGATCGACATCGGCAGCAGGTTTATGGCGAAACGAGCCGCCCCGGTCATGTGCAGCGCAAGACCAGTGGTGGGCGCGAGAAACGCGCCGTCGGACCCGAGGGCATCCTGATCGACGCCTGCTGCTACGCCGATGAAGCTGAACGGGTTGAAGAATTCGACTTCGATCTTCAGCGCCTCGGCAAAGAACTTGTCCACCTGCGGCAGAAGCGCCGTACCGCCGGTGAGATACAGCTTGACCGGCGCCCCGCCGCCCTGCTGCGAGCGGTAGAAGTTGACCGACCTGGAAATCTCCGCCTGCAGGCGGGTCATGATGGCGCGGCAGACCTTGGATATCCTGTCGGCCACCTGATCCTCATCCTCCACGACGCCGCCCAGCGACACATAGCCCTTCTCGATCTTCAGGGCTTCGGCCTCTTCGGCGGTGCAGCCGAGCGCCTGCGATATGTCGCGCGTTATGTTCTTGCCGCCTATCGGTATCGACCGGTTGTAGACCTTGTCGTTCTCAACGATGACGAGCGAGGTCGTCTTCGCGCCGATGTCCAGAAGTATCGCGCACGTACCGTCGCCGCCGTTCGAGGCGCGCACCGCGTTGGTGAACGCAAGCGGAGCGACGTCGACCAGCTCGGGGCGGAACCCGACGGAGGCCACCGCGTCGGTTATGGCCTCGACCTGCTCGACCTTCGCCGCGACGATCATCACGGCCTTGTCGCCGTTCTCGGTGTCGCCAAGCACCTGCCTGTCGCACACCATCTCGTCAATCGGGAACGGGACGTTCTGCTCGATCTCGTAGCGGATCATCTGCTCGAACTTCTCCTCGCCGCCGGCGGCTGGTATCGCGGAGAAGCGCGGGAAGACCATCTGGCCCGAAAGCGATATGGCCACAGGTCCCGGATGGATGCCCTTTTCGCGGACGATGTCCATCAGCGCAGGCACGAGGATTGTCGCCGCGTCGCCCGAATCGAGCGGCGCCGACAACGGGGCAATGCCGTAGTTGACGAGCGTCAGCGCGCCCTTCGCGCCGCTCTCGTACTCGGCAAGCGCCACATTCGCGGCGCCAATGTCAAGCGTTAGGAATTTCTTTGCCATAAGATCGAGACCCTGGTGTGCCTTGAGTTACTGTATGACGAGTTCGTAGTCGTTCGCGTTAACGAGCGCCCATATCGTCTTGGAACGGTCCTGAAGACCCTGGCGGCGCTCAATCATCGGTTCGCCGTCGGGAGACTTCGAGTTCTTGGCGTTCATTATCTCGTCGTTGTTCCAGAAAGCCGCCTCTATGTTCTTGGGATGGGAGTCTATACCCTTGATTTCGCTCTCGCAATCGCCCGCGAGCACCTTGCCGTTCGCGTCCGTGATCACGATGCCGACCGCCTTGGGCTCGCCGTACTGCTCGTAGTAGCTGGGATGCAGGCAGACGGAAGCGGCGTGGCTGCCCTTCGGGATGTTGGCGTAGGTGACGCGCTGCGTGAAATAGGAATAGGGGGCACGCTTGGCGAGGATATCCTTGTCCTTGACCGTCGCGGTCTTGGTGTCGAGAAGGACGTGCCAGGTGAACGTCAGCTGGTCGACAACCCTGTCGAAGGTGGTGTACTTGGCCTCAAGCACAATCCACTTGCGCTGCTTGTTGAAGACGTTGCCGATCGAGGATTCGCCGGAGAAGGCCGGCGCATTCAGCGTTGATGCACGGCCAAGCTTTGGGAAAAGGTCTATCTTGACGTTTGCCTCAGGCGCCTCCTCCTCGCTCTCCACAGGGGCCTTGGCTGTCTTCTTTGCGGAGCGGGTTGTGGCCGGTCCGGCGAACGACACTGCGACGGCCAGCGCCGCAATTCCGAAAATCGTTGTCTTTATGTTCATCTTTGTTTTCCTTTCTTTTGAAATTCGTTTTTACATGATCTTCATCTTCGGCAGATCCTGAATGTCGACAAGACCCACCACAACACCGTTTGCGTCGCACACCGGCAGGTCGTCGATGCGCTTGCGCTCGAATATCTTCAGAAGCTCAGCGGCGTAGACGTCGTCGCGCACGAACATCGGCGAAGGCGTCATGTACCTTGACACCGGCGCCGAAAGTACGTCGCCGCCACCATCTCCGGTAGGCGCCTCGGACATCACACGCCTGAAGTCACCGTCAGTGAATATGCCGGCAAGCCCGCCGCCTTCGCCGACAACGATCGCCGAACCGCCCTGGGCCTTCGTCATCGCCATCAGCGACTCCATGACCGTCGCGCTCGCAGGCACGGTCGCAAGCCGTTCGCCCGTGCGCATTATGTCGGTCACCTTCATCACGAGCGCACGGCCTATCGCGCCCGCCGGATGGTTCATCGCATACTCCTCCACCGAGAACTTCTGCGCATCGATCAGCGTCATTGCCAGCGCATCGCCCAGCGCCATGGTCGCAGTAGTGGAGTTTGTCGGGGCCATGCCGAACGGACAGGCCTCCTTGCCGCACGGAATCTCAAGATGTATGTCGCTCATGCCGGCGAGCGTGGAGCCCGGACGCCCCGTCATAGAGACGACCTTGAGCCCATGGCGGCGGATGGCCGGTATGAGGCGCAGAATCTCCTCGGACTCACCGCTAAACGAAAGCGCAAGGAGGATGTCCTTCGACGACACCATGCCAAGGTCGCCGTGCATGGCCTGCACCGGATTGAGCACTATCGACCGGGTGCCGGTCGAGGAGAAGATGGCGCTCATCTTCTCCGCGATGTGGAGGTTCTTGCCAACCCCCGAAACGACCACGATGCCGCCCTGCGAGGCACAGGCAAGGATCATCTTCACCGCCGATGTGAAGTCCTTGCCGATTGCGTCGCGAGTGCGACGAAGGCCCTCGATCTCGATGTCGAAGACTTCCTTCGCGCGCGCGATCATCTTGTCGTCAGTCATCTTGGCTTTGCGTTCCTTTTCCCTTTGAGGTCACTTGGTCTGGCTCTGGAGAAGCGTGACGCAGATCGTACCCACGATATCCTCAGCCGAACATCCGCGGGAAAGGTCGTTCATTGCCTTCGCAAGCCCCTGCAGGTTGGGGCCGATGGCGTCGGCCTCGCCAAGACGCTGGGCGATCTTGTAGCCGATGTTGCCGGCCTGAAGATCGGGGAATATGAAGACGTTGGCATTGCCCTGGATGTCGCCTTTGGGGTTCTTCAGCTGCCCGACGGCGGGGACTATCGCCGCGTCGAACTGAAGCTCGCCGTCCATCTTGACGCCGGCCTCGGCGAAACGCGGACGCGCAAGCTCAACGGCCTTCTGCACCTTCTCGACCAAGTCGCCCGCGGCAGATCCCTTGGTGGAGAACGACAGATACGCGACTCGCGGCTCGTTGCCGGTCAGGTCGCGGTAGGTCTGGGCGGTGGCAAGACCGATGTCGACGAGCTGCTCGGCAGTCGGATTGGGTATCACGGCGCAGTCGCCGAAGGCGAGCACGCTGTCGCCCGAAGGCGTCGGACGCTTGAGGTCCATGATAAAGCAGGAGCTTGCGGTCTTTACGCCCTTCTGTGTACCAAGCGTGTGGAACGCGGCGCGCAGCATGTCGCCGGTGGAGGCGATGGAGCCTGCCACAAGACCGTTGACGCGGCCCAGATTGACCATCATTCCGCCAAAGTATATGCGCTTCGTGCGAAGGGTCTTCTCGGCGGTGGCGAGATCGATGATCTTCTGCTTCTCGGCGGGCTTCTTCGACTCTTTGGCGTTCCACGCCTCGAGGTACGCAACCTCGAGCTCGGCGTCGCCCTGTGTGTAGTCGATGGTCTTGATTCCGCGAGCCGCAAGGCTAAGGCCGGCCGAAGCCTCGGCGACGGCGATTTCCTCGGGAGTGCCGAGCACGACGGGCGTGCAGATCTTCCGGTCGACGCATGCGCATGCGGCCGTTATGACGCGCGCATCCATGCCTTCGGGCAGAACGACAGTGCCGTTGAGCGCCGATGCCTTCTCGATAATCTTCTTGATTGCGTCCATTTCCCTTGTCCCCCTTAGCCTAGAACCTTGACTGTATCCTTGGCGATCATAAGCTCCTCGTTGGTCGGCAGGACCACGACAGGAATCTTCGAGTCCTTCGTGGAGAGCACCGCCACAACGCCGCGCGTCTTTGCGTTGACCTTCTTGTCGAGCTTGATGCCTAGCGCCCCAAGGCGGCCGATTATGCGCTCGCGCGCCTCGGACGAGTTCTCGCCGATGCCGCCGGTCATGATGATCGCGTCGGCGCCGCCGATGATCGTGTTGTAGGCGCCGATGTAGAGGGCCGTTCGGTAGCCAAGCATCTCAAGCGCAAGCTCCGCGCCCTTGTCGCCCTTCTCCGCCTTGGCCACGATATCGCGGCAGTCTCCGCCGGGAACGCCCGAAAGCGCCTGAAGGCCCGACTGCTTGTTGAGGAGCTTGTCCATCTCTGCCGGGGTCTTCTTCTCGGCCTCCATGATGGCGAGCACGGCAGCCGCGTCAATGTCGCCGCAGCGCGTACCCATCACGAGACCGGCGAGCGGGGTGAGACCCATGGTGGTATCGACTACCTGCCCGCCCTTGATCGCCGCGAGCGACGAGCCGTTGCCGAGATGGCAGGTTACGAGGTTAACCTTGTCGACGGGCTTCTTGAGGAACGCCGCTGCCGCCTGCGTCACGAACTTGTGGCTTGTGCCGTGGAAGCCGTACTTGCGGATGCCCATCTTCTTGTAGTACTTCGGATCGATTGCGTACATCGCAGCGCAGTCGGGCATTGTCTGGTGGAAGGCCGTGTCGAACACGGCGACGTTCGGGACGCCCTTGAATATCTGCTGGCAAGCGCGGATTCCGCCAATGTTGGCCGGCATGTGCAACGGACCGAACTTGACGAGCTTGTCGAGCTTCGCAAGCACCTTGGCATCAACCTTTACGGAGTCCTTGAAGACCTCTGCGCCATGCAGTACGCGATGCCCGATGGCGTCAATGTCTTTGGGGTGGCCTAGGTCGGCGACGACCTGCTTGAGGGCCTCGGCGTGGTTTGCCGGACCGCCCGCGCCTATGCGCTCGACGAGCCCCTTGGCGAGGCGGGTCTCCGTCGTCATGTCGAACAGTTGGTACTTGAGCGAGCTAGAGCCCGAATTTACGACCAGAACCTTCTTTATGGCTTTCTTCATTTTCTTTTCCCGTTTTGCGTTGCTTAATTGTTCACCACCTCGACGCTCTTCAGGCGGAAAAACGCCGTCGGATAATCTGCGGATATCTTCTTGATCTTTTCGTTCACAGGCGCGAGAACCGGATCATTGGCCGCAAATGTCCTCTTTTCGGTGAGCGATATAGTGCCTGTGGTCTGAGGCAATTCGGTCCAGGCGGTCGCCAGATTCGGTGTCCACTCGAACGTGAACTTAAGCTTCACATCGACACTCACTGCACTCGTTACGAGGGTACTGCCGTCGACTACCGCGCGCGGATCCACCTCAATCACGACGCCTTCAGTAGAGGTGAACGACAGGATGGTCACCTTGGGCTCGACATTCAGCGACGCCACCGATATGCCGGACATCGCAAGAGCCAACGAGGGCGACGAAATCAATCCACCGTTCTCCATCTCGACAAGCGTCGAGTAGTACGGCAACGACACCACGTCGGGCTCGACGGCGCTGAACACGTTGAGAGCTCCCCTCTCGCCTGTAGCGGAAACGGTGACGATGTAGGGCGATTCGGCACTCGGCGATGACGATGGCGAGAAGTTGTTGTCCTTGAGCTCAAGCACGTCGGGGAGCTTGTTGTTGTTGGTGTCGCAGTCCTCAAGGTAGATGACGCATGTAGGCGTGTTGAGGTCATCAGCAGGCGTAAGGGCCACGCCATAGGCGCGAGGCGTATAGACGTCGCGGCGCTCAGGATCGCCGACGTAGCAGCCGTAGCCCCAGCTCTCCCAGGCCTGACGCTTGCCGTCGCCGTTAGAGTCGAGGTATGCGAGCACATAGTACGCATTGCCCTTCGGGAGCCCCCTAAGGAGCGCATTCATGGCGATCTTGTCGATGCTCGCAAGCGTGTCCTTGTTGAGAACGTACGAGGCGGCCACAGGCATTCCCGAGAAATCGGGCTGTTCGTATGCCTCGACGCGAATGATGCCGGTCTTGCCGCTTACCTTTACGCTGCCCGGTCCCATGTACTTGACTGCGACGGCTATCGTGCCGTAGTCGGACAGTCCTGCGGCGTCTGCGACATCAGCGACGTGAAACTCTCCCTTGCAAATTCCGTTCGCAGGCAACGGATCCTGGAACTTTGCGTCAAGCATCGAAACGCTCCAGATATAGTCCTTGTCGGCATCGAACACTTGGCCTTGTGTCGTCATGGAACCTACCCACAGAGGAGCGGTCCAGCGGTAGACGCCATTGGCGTTGCGTGCAGGTGCGCGCTGGACATAGGAGTCGTAGACAAGCTTGTTGCCCTCCTTCGCCCAGACCTTCAGCCTAAATGCCGGATAGGGCTTGAGGATCGTGTTGTCATGCCTCCATTCGAACGTGGGCTGGCCGGCCGTGACCGTCGCACTCAAGCACTTCGCCGGAGACTGCGCATCACCCTCTTCATAGTGGTTCTCGATCTCCACCAGCAGCAAGTTGTTCTCAGCAAGGTAATTGCTCGGCGCAGCATCGATCACAACGCCAAAAACAGCTGATGTTACGCTCAACATACTGATTGGCCCAACAGAGTCTGGCAGAGTGTTCCAGCCCAAATCGTACTCGCCGCTTGCAAGCAGATCGGCCTCGGTGAGAATGGAGCGCCTTCCGAGGTCCATCTCCTTGTCGAATATCTCGGTCTTGTAGTAGCGCGCAGGAATCTGCCCGTTGATAAGCATCTGCGTGAACCAGACGTGTACTGTGTTTGATACGGCGAACGTCAGGTTCGTGCCGCAGTACTTGGGGCAATACAATGTGGCGTAGCCTGCCCTGACTGTTCTGCGATCAGTGCTTTCGGTGGCCATCCTGTTGAACGCCTCGGCTATCTGCGTGTTGTACCAGCTCTTCGCTTCAGAGTTGCCGCTGTTGTACCTGGTCCACCATTCGCTGTCCCTCGTCGCGAGTGTCGCGGCGTACTCCCGCTGAATCGCAAGGGCCTTCGAAAGGTCGACACGCATCGTGGTTGGATCGATGTTCGTGAGTTCCAGCGTGAAAGGCTCACCTCTCAGGTAGTTGACCGTTACATCCGTCGCAACGCCATATGGCTTGCCTACCGTGTAGTCAGTCACGGATTCGACCGTGCCATCAACGATGTAGGCCTCAAACATGTTGCTGCCTTCGCGCAACGTGCCATAGGTCGGCTTTTCGAGCGTTACGCTTATGCTGCCGTCCGTCGCAAGGTTACCGACCGGCACCACCCACGCAGCATCGCATTCACCGAGCGTTGCCCTCGCCGTCGTCCATGCCTTCACAACGAGGGTATCGGTCGAGCTGACGCCTGTCTTGTCGCCGTTGTAGCGGAACACGGCCTGGATCGTCGGGGTGATCGCTCCGTTCTGGTCATAGACGTACTTCTCGACAGTGTTCGTCTCGACGGTCGTCACGCCTCCGACTGTGTTGGTCGTCACGGTTGTCACCGCAACCTTGCCGCGGGCGATCGCCATTCGAGCCTCGGCCCAGTTGCTCCAGCCGTCGCCATCCGTGTCGTAAGCCGCGTCGAAGCTGTAGCGCGAGTAGTTGGCGACGCGCGCACCGCCGACGTTGACCTCTACGGGCTGCTCGTCCTCCCACCAGTCTTCGATCATGTCGTGGTCGGTGAATATTTCGCCGAGGTACAGCTTGCCGTGCGGCAGGAAGTAGTCGGGAACGAGCTGCTTCTTGTCCTTCGCGAAAGTCGACATCGCCGATGCGTCTAGGTCAGCCTCGGGGTCGATCTCCGGGAAACCGTCAAGTCCGGAGATAAGATACTCCATGAAGTTTGACAGCTGGTCGTTGTCGGCATCGCCACGGTATCCGCTCTTGCCAGCGCCATCACCGCCGTACTTGAACATGTAGTCCCTAGACGCCTTGTCGCCAATGCCGTCGCCATCAGAGTCGCCGTTCCACGGATCGGTCGGCTCAACGCCGCCATCGTACTCGTGGAGCAGGTCGAGACCGTCGCCATCAACGTCGGATGTGCGATCATTGTAGTCCCATGGGCTGTGCTTGACGTAGAGCTCCCAGCCGTCTAGGACTCCATCACCGTGACCGTCCGCGACAACGTCAGCGTCGGGGTATTCGATCGGGAGATCGTACTGCCATGCGTCAGCGACGCCAAGGACGTTCGCCAGGTAGTTCGTGACGAACACCTTGTCCGCGCTCGTGAACGCACGCGTGTTCACCCATGCCGACCTGTCGATGCGGCCGTTAGCCGTGTTCTGATCGAAGCTGAAGTGGTCGTAGACCTGACCATGGACCAGGATCAAAGCCTTGTCCTCGACGACCTTGATCACCTTGGCCTCTCCAGAATATACCACGTTCGTACCGAGAGCGAGGCGCTTGGCGTTCGACTTGCCGTAATCGTAGAGGTAGGTCGTCTTGAGAGAGACGAGGTCCTTGAGCGAGGCGCCGACAGGAATGCCGGGCGTCACCTTGTCGGAGAGGGTCTCGGCTGCGAGATCAGTCACGGCGAACCACTTCTGCACGCCATCGACTTCAGCCATCACGCAGTAGAACGGCACCTCCGCGTACGCGAACGCGTCGTCCTCCTTCACGTCGCTGAAGATCTCGGTTTCCTCAGCACCCGCGACATCAAAACCGTAGACAGGGTCTACCGAGCGCGAGTATACGCCGTCGATTGAGCGGAAGTCCTCCTCGCGGTCGACAATGCCGTTGTCGTTCCAGTCGGTGTCCTGCAGCCAGATCGTGTTTGTCTCGACAGGCATCACAACCGCAGCTACCGCAACCGGGTCAAAGACCATATTCCTGGCGATCTGAGTGGCGTTCGTGACGTTAATGTTGCAGAGGTAACCCCAGGTGTCATAAGGCATCCTGCGCTTCTCCGAGCCGCGACCGTCGTCCGCATCGTTTACGTACCACGCAGCGACGTAGTAGCTCGCATCTGGACGGAGACCCTCGATCTCCACAGTTTGACCTGCTGCGCAACCGCTCTTCACGGCAACCGGGTTCACAAGGTCAGCCTTCTCGTAGGCCGCGACCGTCAGCTTCGCGCCGAGGGCAGCCATAGGATGCTCGACCTTCACCGAGAGACGTCCCTCGTAGGACGTGCCCTCGTTGATGAACACCTCTGCCATCTTGCAACTTGCAGGTTCAGCAGGCTTGCCGAACTTATCGTTGCCGAGGATGACGCCGAACCTCACCAAACCTGTCGGTATCGTGACCTGGTTCGCCTCGAACCAGTACTTGTCGAGGACAACCACTCCGTCGCGGATGTCACTCAGGATGAAGCCCTTCGTGCCGCCAATGAGTGTCGCGTTCGCCGCACCGTCAGCCTGTACGTTCAGCCAGAACTTGGTGTTCGCCGTGTCGGTTGGCACCGTGAAGGTGAACGTGAAGTCGTCCGCCGTCGAACCCGAGCATGCGATCGACTCAGCAACATCGCGCTCAAGCGAGTACCTGAACGTCACCGTCTCGTTCCGCACCTGGCTGACCATGTTGGAGACTACGGAGATCTCGCCATCCGTCTCTATGCGTCTGATGACCACGTAGTTGTTCAGGTTCGAGACCGATAGACCGGAAACCTCATCCGCTTGGAGACGCAGAACCTCGTAGGTGACGCTCTCTACCTCATCAATGTTGTCCAGCATATACAGGGTAGGATCAACGCCTATATAGCTGCCTGTGTCGTACTCGTCCGGATATAGCGCCTCGCGCGCCGCGTTGTTCGGGAACTGGACGATGAAGACGCCCTTGGCGCTGTTGTAGAGAGGCTTGCCGTTGATGGCGCTGCGTACGAGAGCCAGCGTCGAGACCACGTTGGTACCATCGGAGAGACTGATGGCTGGCAGGGCGGGATTCGCCTCGCCGAGCGCAATCGTGAGGTCGCACCCGAGGTAGCCGACCTCCGCGGTCGCGGAGCCCGACGTGTCACCGGCGGAGAGCCCTTCGATGCCGTCTATGTCGAAATATGCCACGAATCGAGTGAGGCCTTGCTTGACGGAGCCCCTCCCCGGAACTTCGAGCTCTGTCCGCGAAACCCCGGAGTCAAACAATACGTCCTGACTCCAGCGCGCCGTCATCTGCTCGCCATATTCCGGATAGGCGGAGTTGATCTGGTATGCCTCGACAACAAGCGGCTGCGTCGCGTTTCCTGCGTAGCGAAGGAGAAGATTAATCTTCGGCGCGGGAATCTCGCAGTCTGAATTGTCCAACGTGCTCGTCTGGTGCTGCTTGATGTACTCCTTGATGTATTCCAATCCACCAACGCAGGCAACACATTCCTCGATTTCGGAATGATCATGCTTTTTCTTTTCGTTATGGAATTTAATTGCATCCTCTTCGGTCGTGCCCGAATACGCATCTCCGTAACGGATCGAAAGGTACTTCGAGAAGTAGTTGACGTACGCGGTATGCTCGTCAATAGTCGCACTCTTGTTTGCAGAGTAGCGCACGATGCTCCAGACATCCCATCCGCTCTGGAACATATCGCGGGTTCCCAGACCGAATGTATTGTCAAGGCCGAGATCAGACCTTACTGCGGGCTCGATGAACTCGCCGCCATTGAAGAGGAGGCCGAGGTATGTCGAGCCGGCCGCGCGGAAGTAGTCGGGCGTCGCACCGTCGCTCCACGCCATGGCGGGGTCGATGTCGGCGAGTGCCGCCTTGTCGTAGTAGTACGCCTGGATTTCCTGGAGGTTCGTCAGCTGGTCGTTGTCGTCGTCATTGTTGACGTCGGCCTCGGATACGCTGAACCTGCGCGCCTCGGCGTCGGAGAACTGCGCCGTGCCCGGAAGGAGTAGCTTCGCCGCAAGGAAGTTCTCGTAGACCGAGTACTGGTTGCCCGGGTCGAAGGGCTCGTTGCCGGAGTTGAACTCGTCGACAAGCGGAAGGCCGTCGCCGTCGCCATCGGAATCCCTGTCGGCGAACTCCCACGGGGACGCCCCGACGTAGAGCTCCCAGCCGTCGGCGACACCGTCCTTGTCGTTGTCTACGTCGCCCGGCTTCAGGGTGTACGCCGCCCAGAGGCGGTTGGTGTTCATGTCCACCTCGTCGACAAGGTCAAGCGACTCCAGGTAGCGGACGACGAGGTACTTGTCGAGCGCCGTGAACGGCTTGGTGTTCACGCCGTAGACGTAGTTGCTGCCGTCAAACGTCACCGCCGCCGGGTTGGCCGTCGCCGGGTTGAACCCGAAGAAGTCGTACACAAGCCCGTGGACGAGCACGACCTCCGCATTTCCGTCCACCGCGTACACGCGGCCGGAGGCGGATGTCGGCTTGCCGAGGGCGTACTTCCCGCCGTAGTCGTATACGGCGCACAGGTTCACGATCGCTCCGGCGTCGTCGCCAGCCCTCACGGACGCGTCCTCGTCCACCACAACGTACACATTCGTCGCGGAGTACGGATCGACGCCGTCCCACGTCGTGATCACGGTCAGGTTGGTGACGGCATAGGCCATGACATCGCCATCGGCCGCGTAGTCGGCGTCTGCCGTGAGCGGGTCGGTTCTGCCGAAGAGGAGCTCCCAGCCGTCGGGCATGCCGTCGCCGTCGGTGTCCCACATGTAGGGGTCGGTGCCGTAGGCGCCGTCCTCGTCGACGTCGGGAAGCCCGTCGCCGTCGGTGTCGAGGAGCTCGTCCGCCGTGCGGCCGAACGTCGCCCACACGCCCTGGTCGTCAAGGCAGTCGGGAATAGCGTTCTGGTTGGCGTCGGTGTCCTCCATTACCAGCAGCGCCGTGGGCAGGGCGGCCTTGGTCGAGACCACCTCGGTCGCAACGGGCGTCCAGAGGTCGGACGCGCCGGTCGCGACCTTGTTCACGTAGCCCCAGGACTCCCATGCGTCGCGCACGCCGTTCGTGTTGACGTCGATCCAGGCCATCACGTAGTAGCGTCCGGGCGCGATGCCGTCGAACGTCGCGTTGGGGGAGACCTCCTCGAACGCCCTGGAGAGGTCGTTCGTGAGCGAAGTCGTCTTGCCGTCGCCCGCGAGGCGCAGCCTTGCGACTGGCGCGCCGGCGAAGTCGGCGGACTCGTAGACTCCGACTACGACGTTCGCGAGGTCTGCGTCGGACGGGCCGAAGTACCTGACCTCGACGCCCAGCCTGCCGTAGCCGGTGTCGACGCTGTCGGAGTTGACGGCTGTCTTGAACTCGGCGGGTTCGCTCCAGAGCGGCTCGCGGAACTTGGCGTTGAGCGAGGCGACGCGCCACCAGTAGTTGCTGCCGTCCTCGAGCGCCTCGCCGACGTACGCCTCGGGCTTGAACGCATAGCCTCCCTCGGTTGCGGCGGGCATGAAGTTGGTCGTTGCGTAGACGACTTCGCCAAACGCCTCGTCCTTCGCTATCTGCAGGGCGAAGGCCGTGCCGCCGTCGGAACCGGACCACTGCAGGGTGGGCCTCGCCGAGCGCACGAGGTAGTCGCCGCCCGCGTACGTGGCCGTCGCGAACGGCGCGGCGTTCACCGCCGCGAACGTGCGCGTGAAGGCATGGACCGGCCCCTCGTCGGACCCGAGGTAGACCTTGTACTCCACGGTGCGGATGTCGGCGGCCGGTATCTCGGCAAGCGTCTCGGCGTCGGAGACGAGCCTCTTCCAGTCGAAGTCGAAGTCGCCTTCCGCCATGAAGTCGGCCTCGGTGAAGAGGCGCGCGCTCGTGAAGTCGAGCGTCCTCGCGTAGACTACCCTTGGCATGACGGAGACGCCGTTGACCGCGGTGCGCATGACCTTGATGCGCGTCTTCGCGACGCCGTTCGTGATCGCGTCGACGACGAACCTGTCGGCCGAGCGGGAGGTCTCGGAAAGCTCGACGACGAGGTCGGACACCTTGTCCCAGCCGACCATCACGTGCTTAGCTACGCCGAGCGGCTCGCCCTCGGTGTAGGCGCCGTCGCCGTTGGAGTCGCTGAACACGATGAACGTCGCCGCGCCCTCGCGCAGGCGGCCGAGGCTCGGCACCTTGGCGGTCGCGTTCGGGGCGCCGAGGTAGTAGGTGGAGTGCGTGCCGATCTCGGTCTTGCCGCTGCTCCACGCGATCTGCACGTAGCTCTCGCTCATGTTCACGATGGACACCACGTTGTCGGAGGACACGGTGGCGGCGGACGATATGCTGCCCACGAAGTAGATGGTGTTGTTGAGCACCGAGAAGTCAAGCGTGACCTCTCCGGTCGAGTAGTTGATCGAGCCGACCACGCGCTCAACCACGTTTGAGTCGGCGGGATCGTCCGTGACGGTGCCGGAGTAGTAGATCTTGCCCATGGACGGGTCGTTCTTGTCGGCCTTGTCGCGGACGTTGCCCTGCCACGTCGCGTCGCGCAGGCTGTGGCGCTCGCCGCCGTAGAACGTGCGCGTTCCGTCCGAGCCGTAGCTGTAGTGGTAGAGCATCCACTCGGGATCCTTGAACTTCACGCTGACGGTGCCGGGCACCACCTTGCCGGGGCCGATGTAGAACGTCCTGACGTCGCCGGTGTTGAAGCCGAGGTAGCGCGTGTTCATGGTCACGGAGCCTTCGGCGTCGCCGTCGGAGGCCGAGGCTTCGCCTTCCGCCGCGCTTTCGCCGATCTGCCACGCGGCGTCGGGCTGTCCGGCGGCGTACTTCTCGCTCCAGGCCTGCACCATGATCGGGGCGTCGAACCTGTCGCTTCCGTTGTAGGAGACCGTGAGCGCCACTACGGGCTGCGGGTAGTCCGCGTCGGTGTTGCCGTCCACGTCAAGGGCGGAAACGCTGTTCGGGCGCGTCCCCGCGCGGACTTCGGACCAGTTGCCCCATCCGTCGCCGTCGGCGTCGCGGAGCGCGTCCCACACGTAGCGGTTGGCGTAGAGCTTGCCGTCGGGGGCGACAGTCGAATACTGCGTCTCGAGCCCGTCTTCGATGAAGTCATGATCCGCAACTATCTCGCCAAGGTAGGAGTCCTTGACAATGCTGGGATCGACGACCAAGGTGAAGTCGGGCTTGAGGAAGTAGTCGATCACGGCGTCACCCGTCGAATACGCGTCAGTCGGGTCGAGGAACGGCATGCCTATGTTCTTCTGCTGCCTGTCCCCGAGCGTTATCGGCTGCGTTGAGCAGACAGACCAGTCGCCAAAGCTTATGAAGTATTCCTGGTAGGTCGAGAGTCCGTCGTTGTCGAGATCCTCGTTCGGGTCGCAGCCCATTATGCCGAAGAATATCTCCCACCAGTCGGGGATATTGTTGCCGTTCGTATCGGCAAACTCGGCGCTGCCGGCGAATGTCTTGTACGGGGATCCGGTGTAGTCATCGGCGTTTGTGGGCAAGAGTCCGTCATAAAGCGCACTCTTGTACTTCGCGTAGGTATCGAATCCATTAAGCCTCGCCCACTCGGGGATGCCGGTGTCGTCGGGGTCGCCGTCGTCTTCGCCGGCGCTGGAGGTGATGGCCCAGGCGTCCTCGGGGCCGATGCCGTCCCAATATTCGGCAAGGCGCTTGGCGAAAGCGCTACCGAGCGGAATCAGGTCGGAGTTGCCAGAGAAGCCGCGGCGATTGTCGTAATAGAAGCGTCCGAATATGGTCCCCTCCGTCATGAGCGACAGCTCAGGATAGGCATTCGCCGTCTCATTCGTAGTATTGCTTACCTTTGCAAGCTTGGAGCGCAGGTAGGAATACTCGTTAAGATCTTCGACAACCGTGTACGGATTCATCGTATTCGGGAACAAATATGTCGACAATCCGTTATCTTCGGCGGGGACATAGCCAGCGAAGTTTTCGCTCCAGAACACACTGTCGGCAACACTGCCGCAGAGTTTCGGCAAGTGTGCAACGGTATCTTCCACCCACGGCACTACATTGGTAGAGACATAAACCTTCGAGCCGATATTGGCATTACCGACAACTCTACTCCACCACCCGACTTTAACCAGGCTGCTATCCACAGGCATGCCGTTAGTGGGACAGCACACGGAGGCGAGGAGCCTGCTACCGAAACCTGCGGGAACCTTCTGGACATAGTCCGCGTCATTAGCGCCCGCGAGGGTGGAGAAGTCGTAGTGGTGTATCAACTCTGGCGGCAGGGTAGACCTGCCCGCCGTATCGTTGCGGCTGGCACCATTGACATAGGCATTGTAGACGGCGATGCGATTCTCCTTCGCGCGCTCAGGCGTGTAGCGCGTACGATAGTCGGCCTTGATTTCGTCTGCCGTGCGGGCGCCATCCCAGCACCGCACTTCGTCCACGCTGCCTTTGAAGAAGTCGGTCGCAATGTCGCTCCACCCCGTCGCAGACGACACATTGGCCACATTGAAGATCGTTTCGCCCACTGGACGTGCGCCAACCGCCATTATGCTGGGATCCTGGCTGTAAGCGCCACCCTCCATGCGGGAGAAGTGTGGATTCTGCAGAATGGCCGTTGTGCCGTTTGCGGATATCAGCGTAGTAACGCCCGAATCCACCAGCTCGCCGTTCATGTAAAGCGAGAAGTTGTAGCCATCAAATGTGGCGGCAAGATGGGTCCATTCATCCTGCGGAATTTCGGTGCCGATCTTGCGGTACTCGGCATCCACCGAATTCATGAGCTCACCGAAGGCACAACCATTAGTGTTAATGCCAAGCGCGAAATCGAGACGCACCTGCGCATTTGTGTTGATGACGCTGGAGGCGTTGCAATAGACGGCGCGGCTGACTATGTACTGTTCTTTGCCCGAGACCGGGTTCTCTGGACGCACCCAAGCTTCAACCGTGAACTGCTTGAAGAGATCGACGCCGCCTGTACTGCGCTTGCTCTCCTCGCGGCTGACGAGCATACCCTGGTCTTCCGGACCGCCGAACCAGACGCTCTGGCGGCGCTGCGGGTCGGCAAAGTCCAGCGGATCGCTCGTAGGTTCTGCGCTGTTCTGCAGCTCTGCCGAGTCGCTTCTCCAGTCGTTGTCTGTGTCATAGCCCTCGTTCTGCTCGAACGAGAAGGCGTAGTCGGAAGAGCTGAGGTGCCATCCGCCATACGGGAGCGCAGACATTTCGGAAACATTGTTCACACCCGTGCCCTTAAGCTCGTTCCTATAGAAGAGGGCCGCATACGAAGGCGTATCGACAAATTTGACCGTTTGATCCGTGTTAACAGTTATCGTCTCGTAAACAGGGTATTCCTCGCCTGTCTCCGAATTGTAGTCCCAGAGCTGCACTTGATTGCCGTAGCCATCATCTTCCATCACTGGCGTTGTGGTCGTACGGAATATCTTTGAAGTGCGCGTCTTGACCGACACGTCGGTCATCCATAGCGGGGTCGGGTCCGTATGCATCGCGTTGGGAGATGTCGCATTGGCAAGCAGTGACTCTTCGGAGTTCCGCAGTCCGTCGCTGTCGGCATCGCACTCGCCTGCGCCCATCAGCCACGGATAGCGTATGGGATCGTACACCGGAGCTTCTTCGTTCGACCAACCAATCCAAGCGTTGTTGCCGGGACTGACCTTGCCGGCAGTGGCCGTGGCAATAACGTCCTTTCCTCTCACATACTTGCCGTTCATGCCGGCCTCGCGAGCGACCTCGCCGAGAATCGGATTGAGACCATGGAAGAGTTCATAATAGTCATCCATTCCATCGGCATCAGTATCCCAGCGGCGAGGGTCGGTTGAGAAGTACTTTCCGGGCGAAACGGTGTAGGCGTCCATCGCAAGCGCGCTGTTGTCGACCATCTTGGCCGTGAGTTTGCGCAACCTGCCGCCCACAAGGGCGTTGCCGCTGCTGTTGACTACGCCACTGACGTTGTTTGTGAATTCGTACTGCTTGCCGGCGAGCTCGTATGTGTATATTGCGTTGCCGTTTCCGTCGGTAGCCTGCGACGAACCCTTGGCAAAGGTATAATACCTTATGTTGGCTGGCGGCAACATATACTTCTGCTTGAGCGTGTTGCGCGCATGGTCCCACGCCATTGGCGGATCGATGAAGTAGCCGAGATCCTTCATGTAGTTCTCGGTCCTTTGCGCCCACACGGCGAAGTTGTGGTAACCAAGCTCCTCGTCTATGAACTCGAGCTGCACGTCAGTGAACGGCTCAGTATAGCTGATCTGCAGGAAGCCGTTGTCGACGTTCCATTTGCCTTGCTTCTCACCATCTGCCGCAACACTCGGGCAGTCGAGGCCAAGAAGCGGCGTCTTGTCGTCGTCGTAGCGGAACAGGCGCATCGCCTGGACCATGTACTCCTGCCAGTTCTGCAGACCGTCACCATCCCAGTCGAGATCCGAAGCACCAAGCAAGGTGCTGGTGGAAGCGTCGGCAACCGTACCGTCCATACCCATGAGTATGTGATAGAATTCAGCGCCGGCGAGAACGTTAGTCGGTATATCGTATGCGACCAGTGCGGCCTTTATGTCCTTACGGACCCTCTCGTCGATCTGGCCTGCGGCGGAGGCGTAAAAGACATCATAATCTTCCGAGTCGGAAATCTCGGTGCCGTTGAAGAGAACACCTGTGAACTGCCGTTCCCACGGGTCTGGCAGACCGTCACTATCGGTATCTATCGTGCAGGGGTTGTAGCCGCCGCCACGAATCGAGGTCGTGCCGTCATCGGACGGAGAGCCGTATATCGAGAAGTAATTGATCGATACGGAACCATCTTCCGTCTGCGGAATGCGGTTGATCACGAACTCGCCTCTCCAGCTCTTGCCCTCCGCGCCGTCGGATATCGAATCGCCGTCGGAGTCGCTTTCGCGAGGATTGGTCGGGAAGAACTTGTTGTACCAGTTCTTCATCGTACCGGTATCCTGGCTCGGATGGTTCTTGTATATGGAGGCGCATTCCGAGTACACGCCGCAAGAATCAGTACCCGCGAATTCATAGGCAAGCGTAAGCCCGTCAACTTTATCAATATCTCTTATGCGGTTGTAGGTAGTTTCGTCGTCACTAGTGAACGCCGTGCCCGGATCTACGCCAATGTAAAGCTCCCATCCGTCAGGCACGCCGTCCGCGTCGGTATCGGCGCCATGCTGAGTCATCCGATGTTCAATTGTTCCGTCTTCGTTCTCTGAAGTAGTTTCGAACGGGACTCCCGGATTCGTCGGAACCCAAGCCATGTCGCTGTTGACGATGCTGAGATATTTCGGCAAAGTATATTCATACCGAGCCTTGAAGGCGGTCGTGTTTTGTGCGGCGCCTCCAGGCACTACGGCATTCAAACCGTTCTTCCAGCGGGCCGTCTTGGAGAGTCCGTTGCCGCTGGAGTACCAGCCTGTACGAGGATCGAAACCAAAGGCATTGTGCACCTGATGGTGGAAGAGGCCCATGGCCACTGCCGGCGGCTCCGGATCGTTTGCGCGCTTTTCATCACGGAGCGTGACAGACCCTGCCTTTGGATTTATCGCAAACGTGGACGCGTTGGTCCAAGCCGAATCAAACTCATATGAAGTGGCGGACGGATCCAAGAACGCCAGCAACTTGTCAAGTTCCTCCGTGGCAGGTATGTAGTAGTCGTCGTAGTACTTGGTGACACCCTCTTTGTCGGTATATTTCGTAACGCCGTACTTCCCAACCTTGAAAGCTGTGACGTTTCGAAGCTCAAAAACCTTTTGCGTCGGGTAGCGCTGCGCGATGTATCGTATTTCGTCCACAACGTTGGTCGAGAACGCCCAGACGGTTCCGTTTGTAGCCGTATATATGTATTTGTATTTGAGAAGGTGCGCCAATTCCTCACGCGTGTTGTTGTCGGCGACATCAACAAACGCCATAAAGTCGCCGTCCAGGTTCATGTCGCAGCCATGCTCACCCGAAGCGGATAGCGGGTCCATGTTGTATGTCAATTCATAGCCGTCGCTCAAACCATCGCCATCCGTATCCCAATGGAACGGATTGGTGCCGATAACCATTTCCTCGAAATCGGCAATGCCGTCTTCATCCGTATCGCGCTTTATGCTACCTTCGACATTGGGGTTGTAGAGGCTGGCAATTTCAGCAGATGTAATGGGTATGCCTCTGCTGTCGCGATCGCTCAAGTCAATCTTATAACCCGAAAGGGTATTGCCGTTGAATCCAACAACCGCACTGTACCATATATAATACTCGTAGCCATCGGAGAATCCGTCCCCGTCGGTATCGTCAATGGTGGGGTCGGTACGGTTTTCGCAAGTCCACCCCCATTCAGAAGTATCACGGTTGAGGTAGTGGCCCCAGATGTGGTCGATGTACGCCCTGGCCGCAGCCTGAGACTCATAGAACGCCGACTCCGAAGCTTTGCGGTCCAGCCATTCATTAACGTTGACATCTGCAATCGTTATTCTGTCGTACGGAGTGCGCCAGAAGAGATTCGTCTTCACCGTCGTGCCTTCAGTGTAGATGTTGGTAACGATCTGGACAGTGTTTGTGATTGCTCTCGGGACAAGGCTGGCAGTGGCATACGACTCCGAGACCCAACACACATTGGTCGTGACGTTTGTTACAGCAGGGTACAGCTCGGGCTGGCTGGCTACGGCGTTGACGACGTTCGTAACGATCACAAAGGTCTTGTGGCCCAAGCCTTCGTTCCAACCGTCTATGATGATTGCCGGATCTTTAGGCGATCCGTCTGCATTGCTTGGCACTTTGTCTTCAAACCCGGGAATATAGGCTTTCCTGGCATCGGAGCCGTTCTCGTAATAGCTCGTATCGCTGCTGATAAGGGTTGCGAGCACGTTGGTGACGACGTTCCAGTCGCCGCCATCAAACTTGTTTACGCCCGGGCGCTGGGTATAGCGCCTGTTCAAGATGGCGTCGCGGCGAGCAAACACATGTTTCAGAAGCGATATCTTTTCATTCTGGGTAAGGTCAAGATCGGAGATCCAGCCGTGCTTGAGTTCGTCACCGAACTTGAACATGCCGTAGTTGAGACCGCCATATACGGTGGAGTTGGCACCTTCGCTCTCGTCCGCACCGCCAAAACCGCGGATCTCCATGCGTGCGGTAAAAGGAGCGCCGCGCGTAGACCAACCGCTTGTGTCGCCCGGTATGAAGTTGGCTCCAGTAATCTGCGAACCGCCAGGCAGGTAGTCCTCATCGTCGTTGAGCGCATTGACGGCACCAAGTTCGGAACCCTGTCCATCGGGTTCGGCCAGGCGGCCGTTCGCATAATCAAGAATCGCAAAGTAATCCGGAACGCCATCCTCGTTGATGTCGCCCATGTTGTCGGATTCCTTGTATTCCTTCGAGAAGACGGCCTCGGCATACGTTTCTGCGTATCCTGCGCCATCCTTGTTGGCCTCCGACGGCAGGTCGATTCTTGTCGTGGCGTACCTCTTGTTGCCGACCTCCGGATTCACCGCAATGGTATACTCGTTGCCGCCGGGCTCAGTGCTCTGAATCCAGCCGTAGAAGTAGCTGTCGCGGTTGCGCACATCGCTGTATTCATAAGGTTCAGCCGGATTTCCGCTACCCTGGGCCCTGTTGCCGTAAGCGTTTATGGCGATGTCGTACGCCTTGCCGTCCACAACATCAAGAGTTCCGTCGTCACGAGTGACATCCACGTACCCGAAGGCATACCCGAAGGCATATGCGGTTACGGTGGACGAACGTGCGCAGTTCCACTTGAGAGCGAAGTTCTCGGCCTTTTCGAAGCTGGCGTCGCTTACGTACACATGGCCTTCACCGACGCCCTTCTGCCTTGCATACCTCGACGAAATCGGAATGCTCGTGGTGCCGCTCCCCGGACCGTTCGCCGCGGTAACGAGCGCCTTCGACAGCGGCACTTCGAAGTAGTAGACAAGCGCTTCGCCGCTTCCACCATCCTTGTCCTCAATGGTCATCATGACCGTCTGGACGCCATAGGAGCTGTTGTCGAACTCGGGCCTGAACTTGTACGACCCGGCATCGGCGATAAAGAATACATCAGCATTCACGCAGCCCGATATCGCAATGCGAACACCATTGGTCGTCACCGAGGCTCCAGCAAGGTCAACGGCGGTCCACTGGTTGGTGAGGTCGGACTTGGCTTCGTACTTGGTCGCCACGGACAGCGTAAGCTCTCTGCCGACTGGGAACGCATTCGTCTCGGTGTTCTGCGGTATGACGGAGTCGGAGAACTCGGGGGATACGTTCCTCACATAAGCGACCTTGCTCACGTTCGAATACGCGGTGTTGAGTCCCTCAGTGACGACCTCGGCCTTGATTTCGAAACCTGCATCGCTGCTGCGATCGGTACCGTCCATATCGACTATGCGGAGGTTCTCCGTCTTGGCGGTCTTGAACGGCACATAGTATTCGTTTTCGGCCAGGGCCGGGTAGCCCTCAATGTCCTTCCTGTACGTATCGGCCAACACGAACCTTCCGGGATTGGTCCCCGAAGGCGCCTTGACCGTCACCTTCACAACGATCTGGTTGGTGGCGGTGTCGAAGAACGAAAGCGAAATCGGCAAGACTGCGCCCGTGTCGTTCTCGAAGTAGTCCTCGAAGTAGTTGCTTTCGTTGCCGATGCCGATATTGGGCTCCTTGACGGTGAAGGAGAACGAGTATTCGTTGGATGCGCCGCCGTCCTTGTCGGTGGCCTTCACCTTTACCGTCCACCTGCCCTCGGTGTTGAACACCACGTTCTTGAACTCGGCCGTCATGGTCTCGGTCGTGTTGGTGATGGTCATGGGCGTCAGTATGTCGCCCGTTTCGCACCTTGCATTGAGCGTGATGACCATATTGCCCTTGATATCCGCCGCGACGTCGGTGATATTGGGCTTGATCGAGTTGGTCCTGCCGACAGGAATGAGCTGCGTGAAGTAATGGTTGTCGAACTCTGCAGTTCCAATGCCGTTAAGCATTACATCGCTGATCGCCGGCGCCACGTTGTTGGCGGTGATCCTGAGCGTCCTGGACTGGTAGTTCTGGATGAGCTTGCCGGGGTCGAACTGCGACTCGGTGCAAAGCACTATGTCGTAGCTGAGCGCCGAGCCGGTGCCGCCTTTCCCGTCGACAATCTGCAAGCCGCCGAGCTCGGACTCGAGCTCGCCCTGCGCTATAAGCATGCCGATGGAAGTCGCGGCGTTGGTGACGATATTGCCCGCGCTGCGCTCGGCCGTTCCCGAACCCGCGACAGGCGCAAGGAACGCCCAGACGTTGGCCGCCGGATATGCCGCCGAGAGCACGACCTTCACCGGTATCACGGTGTCGTCGCTTTCGTCGTACTTGCCGGTGTCGGCGGTGGTGCCGTCGTCCAGCACGATCACCGCGCTCGAGCGCGCCGGCTCCGCGACGTTGACTTCGACAGAGTCGGTCGCCGTCAGCACGCGCGTGCTGTACCTGTCCCCTTCAGGCGTGGCCACCCTGAAGACCGTAACGTACCTGCCAGGCGTGTAGTTGATCTCCGGCTTAGTCGTCGAATCAACGACCGAAACAAGCATGCGGTTGCCGTCGAGCTTCCACTTGCCGTCCATGGGTGCAAAGTCGGTCAGCACGGCACCGGTGACGGTGTTCGAGACCATGTACGAAATCGTGTAGCCGCGGTCGTCGATCGTGTTCTTGTGGTTGTCGCTTATCTGGATGTCGAACCTGCGCTTGAAGTTGCCGTCGGCCTCGGCGTTGACGCCGCTCACCACCGGATCTTCGGGCATGAGGTATATGTCCAGAGCCGTCGGCGCCTGGAAGTAGTCGCTTGCCGCCGCAGCGTCATCCAGTACGGGTGTTATCCTCACTCCGCCGACAGACGTATGGCGGTCGGCGCCGAGACCGTAGACGTACACGGTCTCGGTTATATCCTCGCCGTTGGCGAACTTCCTGTCGTTGGTGGACGGGCCGGACTTGTTGTAGGTAAACACAAGCGGTCCATCCTTCGTCCACGACGTACCGTCGCTCGCTATGTGAACGTAATTGCTCCAACCCGGGGTGCCGTCCACGATCGAAGGCGTAAGCGTTACGGTAAGGGTGTCATTGACGGTTTCGTACCCGCCGGATATCGTCAGAGTCACACTGCCTACCGGCGTAACCCACGCATCGGGGTCGGCGGGTACGGCAAATCTGTCGGTTGTCGTCTGCACCTTAACGCTGGGTTTCTTCTTCTCGATGACTGCGACCGGTATGGTAAGGTAGTCTTCTTCCGGCGTTCCGTCGTCAAGTGTACGGAAGCCTTTGAACTCGCTCAGCACGAGATTTGTTCCGGCACCTTCAAGCCCGACCGCCTGGAGCGGAAGGCTCTTCGTGGTTTCGCCCGCCGCAAACGTCACTGTGTAGACAATGCTATTAGTGATGGACAAGCCGTCCTTTGACTTCATGGTCACGCCCTCGCCCGACCCCATCTTTATCACATTGTCATTCTCGCTCCACACGTACAGCGTAACCTCCTTGGTCGAAACGCCAGTCAATGTGAGCGTTGCAAAGGAAGGCTCGGCATCGGGACTGTTCTCGTGCACGCCGCGCCAGCAGGTGCCGGCGGCATACCACCGCGGCAGAGACACCTCGTTGCCGCGATTGGTGAAGTCTACCGTCTTGACGAACATCCCCGCGCCGGTAAGGTCGTAGTCCGTCGTCCTCTTTCCGCCTTCAGGTACGTTGGTATAGGTCGACAATACACCGGTCGGTGCGGCCCATTCCCACACGATCTCGTCGGTTCCGCCGGGAAAGGTCCATTGCCACAGGTTGCCGTTGATTATGAATGGGGTGAAGCCGCCCATCGTCTCCGTCCTGTCTATCGGGGTACCTTTGCCGTCGGCTGCAAGCCTTATGGGCAGCGCAAAGTCGCCAGGCTGCACGGTGTAGCTGCAGACTATATCCGTTATATAGCCTGAATTCGTACCAGGCTTCATGTTGAGAATCGTATCGGATGCGATCGCCTCTATCGTCGCGCCAACTGTTCGGCCGCTTACAACAATGCCGATCTTTGGCGCGCTCGCTACCCATGCAGCGGAGTCTTTGCTAAAGAGTGTTCCGCTGTACGTCGGGTACGTCCATGCCGTAGAGGGAGGCGTCCCGGTCGACCAGCCATTGTTGAGAAGCCTTATGACAAACCACAGCTTCTCGCCACCCTGAGCCGGGTTTTCTGCCGAGTAGCTGTAGTTTGTCACATACCCCTGGGTGCCGTCGGAGTACCAAGGCTTTATCTCCAGTATGTGGGCAGGGTCTGCCGCAGTGGCGGCGAACGACAGCAACCCAATTATAGGAAGCAGAATTTTCTTCTTCATGTTTTTCCCTTTTTTCGACATCGTCTTAGATTTTACCAAAATCTTGTTCATTGCGCAAAGTCTCCTCAGTACGAAATCCTGTTTGTCGGGCACAGCACGTCAATGCTGAACACGCTGCGGCCGTCCTCCAAAGTCCACATAAAGAACACATTCGCCTTGTCGCGCCATTTGCTCCAGCCGTGGGCGTAGCCCGGCGACTCGGTGGAGTATGGATCCAAAACCTCTATGCTGCTCTGGAATTCTTCGGGGGTATCCGCAGGATTGAACGAATTCTTGTCGAACACGAACCACCTCAGCGGCACCCATCCGATGTTGAAGGGAAGTCCGTTGGCGAGATTAGCCGTGATCTTGAAGCTCGCGCCGGTCCACGAGTTAATCTCTCCAGCCGAGTACGCCCACGAGGTCTCGCCGGGGGCTACGCCGCGCAGCACGTACGGTGCGAATCTTTCGCCGCTCTCCCAGTTCGTAATGCACATGTACACGCCCATCTCCACGTTGTTCTCTGCGTTGTGGTCCGCATTGAATTCAGGAGTCGTCACGACCGGGCTCGGCGGCTTTATCATGCCCGCCACGAACCACCATTTGTTCGAGCCGGTTGTCTCGTCGATGTCAGTCGGGTCTATGTCGAGCCAGTACATGTCTGTGAGGCTCATGGGGCTCATCGCGGCAGGATTGAGCGAAAGGGGCACGAACTTGGAGGCTGCAAGAGGTCCTTTCGGATTCTTGAACGGTCCGCGCAGAGTGGTGCCCTTGTTCAGCCAGTCCACGACCGCCGACGTGTAGCGGTTCGTGAGGCCCCAGATGCTTGCAAGAGTCTCGTTTACGCGCGAGCTCGCGACAACCTCCAGGTTGTTCGAAGTCGAAGCTCCTCCAAGCGTGAGCATTATATCGCCGGAGCGGTTTGCGGGCAGGTCCATATCCTTGCCGTTGACGTTTACGGAGTCGAGCTCGTACCAGTTTTCGACATGGTAGACGATCTCCGCCGAGGTGCCGTTCTGCACTACCGCCGCCACCATTTCAGTCGTATTCGTCTTGTCGCCGAAAGTCTGCGTCATGTGGCCGACGGAAGGATCGATCGAGGCGTATATTATGTAGCTCGTGCCGTTCGGCGTCGGGTGCAGCGGGTCGATCACCTGATACTGGTTTATGAAGCCCGGCGTCCTCTTCATCGTGTTGAGCCACAGCGAGGTCTCGTCCGCCGAGCGGCCGGTCTCGCCCAGCGATCTGTCGCCGTAAAGGCTGTCGTCGCCGACGGCCTTCCAAGCGCCGTCCGGGTCGAGGGCGTTGAGCTCTGCCGCCAGCGCGGCGGCCGAGTACTCGCGGCCGAGCTCCTCGGATATCTCGGCGTACATGTTGGTGCCCTCGAAAACGATTTCGTGCTCGATTATGCCGGACGGCCTCACCAGCCTTGCGGCTACCGGGAACCAGTGCCCCAGCGCGCCATCCTCGCCGAACGTCCAGCCGTTGGCATGGTCGAAATGCCACACGCCATCCACCTGGACATCCTTGCCGTCGACTTTAAGCTTGGCCAGCTCGCTGCGCGAAGAGGGACTCGACACCACCATGAATACGCAGTTTGAGGCCGCGTTGGCGCTCTTCTTGCCGGGCGCGTCAAACCCGTCGCCGAACCTGCACACCGTGTTTGTCGTTCCGTCCATTGATATGAAATCGACCCACCAGTCGGAAAGGTCTGCCTCCGCGGGCATGGCAACTTCAAAGTACTGCCTGTTTTCGTCTAGGTTGTCGTAGTCCTGACTGAGGCCGCCGACTACGTTCACCTCGTTTATCCACGCCCATCCCGGAGCTATCGAGTCGAAGAGGCAATAGGCCGAAAACGAATCTGCGGCCTTGAACTCCTTGTTGTTGTAGTCGATGCCGCGGTACCAGGCGGGCTTCGTCCAGTCGGTTTCGCCCATCCACACGGTCAGCGGATCGTCGGAGTCGAACGTGTGGTATTCGAGCTTCAGCATGTACTGCACCACCGTTCCCGCGTCGCGTTCGGGCAGCACGGAGGCGGTATAGCCGTCCGCGAACGTGCTGCGGAACACCAAAGGTTCGTCTTCGCAGGGGGCGAGCTTCACGGGCTTTGCGTACTCCTCCCAATTGGAGAAGCCCCAGGGCACGTATCCGCCGTCGTACCAGTACAGCGTAACGTCCACACCCTTGCTGAAGTCGATTTCGTCGGGCAGCTGGGTTGCGTAAACCTCGGCCTGCACGCCCCAGTTTTCGCCTGCGAGCGGCTGCATCGCCATCTTTCCGTAGCCGTCGATGAAAGAGCGGGCGAGGAAGTCGGTTTCGGGCGTATTGGGTTCGCGCCTGAAGGCGAATACGTTCCTGAAGGCCATCTTCGGCCTCAGCGCCTCGGTGACCACGATGTCGTCGAGAGCGACGCGCACGACGGGTTTTTCGAGGTCGATGTATGCGGGGTCGGTGGCCTTGCCGTGCGTTTTCTGCACGCCGTCGACGCCGACCACCACGAACCTCAGCACCTCGAACGACTGTCCGCCCTTGGTCTTGAACTTGTACGTGCGGTAGGTTTCGTTCGTAACGTCGAAGTGCGTCACATAGGTCCACGCCCCGTCGTCTTCGATATTCTGGCGCCTGCCGACAGGGCTCGCGCCGAACACGCTTACGCGCGGAGTAACGCCCGCAAGCTGGTCGTAGCGGCGCGCCTTTATCGAGATTTCTCCGACTTCGGTGCCGTTCGTGAAAGTCGGCGTCTGTATGAACGGCTGATGCTTGCTGTAGGTCTCGGAGTCGCTTGCGATAATGCCGTCGGCGATGGAGTTGTTCAGCGCGGCCGACATGCCGGCGTTTGCGTCGCTCGAGTCGGTATAGTCGCCCAGCAGCATCAGGCCCTTGTCGTCGGCCTCCACGAGCCCGGTGCCGGTGCGCAGGTTCCAGCCCCACCAGCTGCCGGTGCCGAGCTCCGGCTCGTCGCGGCAGATCGCCCCCGTCACGAACACCCGCCCGTAGGCGATGTCGCCCGAACCTTCGGCGGCCTCCACAAGCTCTTCGGGCACGACCAGGCGCATCACGCCCCTCTGCCCGTGCAGGCCGAGGTAGTGCGAAAGCACGCCGCCTGCGCGCTGCGCCGGGCTCATCACCCTGAAATCGAAGTTCGTGACATCGACCCAGTTCACACTGCCTGGCATCTCCTTGGTGTACCCGGCAAGCGTCGCTATGCCGACGTTTCTGTTCGTCGCCATCTGCAGCTTAAGCCACGCATGCTCGTTCGCATTGGTGTAGGCGAACGAGAACATGCCGAGGCCTATGCCGCGGCCCGACTCCACGTCGCCGTCCATGAGCGGAGTGCGTATGGACGAAACCGCGTTGGTCGAGGTTCTCATGGGCGCAAGCTCTACGCTGCCCTCGCCGTTCACCCAAGCCGACGTGTATACGAAATTGGTCGGCGAACCGTAGCTCTTGTCGGGGAAGGTGTAGCCATTGTACATCTTGGCGTTGTCGTAGTCGTCGCCGCGCAGCTGCCTTACGACAACATCGTCGATGGTCACGTCGACGCAGTTGTCGTCGATCGTCTTGCCGCCGTGCTTGAGGCGAATCGCCGCGTTGACCTTCTTGTACACGGGCACGGTGAAGGTATCGGAAAGCGTAAACCCGCTTACGTAATTCGTCGCCAGCGGCTGCCAGGCCGTGCTGCCGTCGGGGGCCCACTCCACGATAAGGGGCTGCGTGGGTGCCACCGCCTCGATGCGCTTGTGGGAATCTTCCGCGTTCACGATGAAGTTGTTGTTTTCCGTCGTCCAGTCCTCTTCGACAAGATTCTTGAGGCTTATCCTTTCGCCGTTGAAGCCGAACGCCGCCCTGGCCGCAACCGTGGACGTATAGGGCGTAGTGGTATTGTGCCACATGTTGGCGCCGTCGCCGCCCCACTCCGCCGCGCCGCCGGGCGCAACCGCATGGGTCTGACCCTCGTCGGCCCAGGCCGGGAAAGGTATCGCCGACTTGTATATGCGCGGCTCGGCGAACACTGCGGGGCAGTTCGCCGAAGAAATGCCGAACGAACCCCATCCTTTCGAAGGCGGGGTCGCATCCCAATAGCACATTTTCAGCACGCCGCATGAACTTGGGACCTCTTCACCGAGGCTGGAATGCCCGTTTACCGCGTCGCTCGCGCTGCCGGCCCCCTGCAGACCCAAGGCTATGCCGGCCACGACCTTGCACGTGCCGTCGGGCCGGTAGTCCACCGAAATGAACATCATCGGATACCTGTCCCTGTAGATCGTTATGGGCAGGCTGGCGTAGTTGTGAGAGCCGCCGCACGACGTGAGCTTTACGGCCTTCGAGCCGTTCCACTTGTACAGCGCGGCCTCGTAGCGCTTTTCCTGTATGCGCATCAGCCTCAACTCGTAGCCGCCGCGACCGGAGCGGTAGCCGCCGAATACGGATATCTGACCCGCGCCGTCGAACTTGGAGTCCCACCGGCTGACGGAGGGGGCCGAAACCGGCGACATCGCGGCATTCACCACGAACGTGTAATTTGTGAGCGTCTTGTTGGCTCCGTTCCACGGGGCTACATCGCTCAGGTAGATGTCGTCCGGCGTCATCGACTGCGAAAGTCGCGTGGTGAACGAAATGCTCTCGATGCCGCGAGGCGCCACGGCGGTGTTCTGGAACGTCATGTACCCGGCGCCGCGGCCCTGCATCTGGAAAGCCATGCCTTCATTCCGGTATTTTTCGAACACCCACATTCCGCCGCCCGCCTTCCAGCCGTTGGGGGTGTCGGCCTCGTCGAACTGCTCGTAGCCCCTGTACTGGTTCGACTCGGTTACGGCCCCTTCGACCACGGTGCCCACGAATCTCTCGGTCCAGAACCTGTTGGTCGCCACGCAGGGCTCCCAGTTTGCGAAGCGCTCCTCGAACGTCTTCATGTTGGGCGACACCCCGCTCTTGTCCGGGTCGCCGTCCTCCGCCGAGGTGCCCACGAAGACCGCGTCCTGCTTGTTCGCGTCGTTCCATCCGTTGAAGTTCTGCATGTCGGCGCACTTGACCGACAAGACGGGATAGGCGCCGCTCTCGTCAAGTTCGAACATCAGATAGCCCGTGGTGCCGGGGCAGTACGTCCAGGCCCACTCGTCGGACGATGCGGCCGCGGCAAGCTGGGTGCTGCGCACGTCGTTGGTGAGCGCCACCACGCCCTTCCACAGGTTGGTCGAGTACGCGAACACGTCTGCATCGTCCACCTGCGGGTTGAACTGCTCCACCCGGTACAGCAATCCGTTCGTTATCACCGAAGGCGTCCTTACGAAGCAGCGCCAGGTGCCGTCGTCGGTCAGCTCGAAGTCGGCGTAGCTGGCACCTGTGTCGTCAACCCTGTATGGGCTGCCGTCCGCTTTCCTTACGTGCAGGCGCCAGAGCTCGTTGGTGCTTGAGGAGTTCCTGAGGCGCACGAACCAGTCGGTTCCGAACGTCGGGTATTCGCCCGGGGCTGCGTTCGCCTCGTTCGCGGCAGCCGGAACGTTCTCGGAATAGATCGCAGAGAAACCATCTTCAAGGCTCAAGCCCGAATAGTCCACATAGTTGTAGTGGGGGGTCTGCAGGACGGCATCGAACTTGAATTCCACGTCGCCGATTTCGTTGGGCAGGTCGAGCGGGGTCAACGACTTGAAGCCGTCCCTCGGATTCAGCTCTACGGTCTTCCAATCGCCGACGATCTGGTTCAGGTAGCGCCAACGGTAGTGCATCTTCGCCGACACCACAAAATTTGATGTATCCAGGTCGGCCCATTCCTCAACCGGACAATCCGAGAACTTCACGACGGCCCTGGCGTAGATATCCTCGCCGACAGCCGGGAAAGGCTTGGTGAACGCACACTCCTGGCCCAGAACCGACTTGCCCCTGAGCGACTTGTCGTAAGGACGGCCCGCCGGCAGGATGTCCGCCTTCATCGGCGGAGGCGAGGCGATGATGTTGTCGATCAGGATGTAGGCCTCGGTATCCTCGTCGTTGTCTTCGACGATGCTTGCACGCCTTATCCTGAACCTCACAGGCCCGTAGACGTTGATGGGCACGTATATGCGGTAGAACTCGCCCATTGTGCCGCCGTCCGAAACCGCCAACGAAACGACGGCAGTCTCGGTCTCGTTCGAAAGCGAACTTCCGCCGCGCACCCTGACGGGATAGGCGGTGCAGGGCGTCCAGCAGGCATCGGTCAGGTTGCCGTAGTAGTTTGTAGTGACAACCTCGTCACCGGTTACACTGTCAGTGCTCATCTCGGTCGTCAAGCAGTTCTCGTCCGTGGCGGCCTCGCCTAACTTGTTTGTTGTCGCCATCTCGACGATGAGCTGATATGAGTTCGGGTTGTCGCCGCTGTATTCCTCGATGTTGTCGTTCCAGCCGTTCACGGCGTCGAAGTATACCGTTCCGATGCCGTTGGTGTAGCAGGGCGAGTATACGACAGAATCGGTCGTGTTGCGCATCAGCAGCTGGCCGACGCCGGAGCGGTCGGTGGCTACATAGACCCTCTGCCTGATCGTAAGGGACCTGTCGGAGTAGGACAGGTAGTTCTGGTTGGCCGAAAGCTCCGTGGAGTTGCGCCTCGGGAAGGTGTTGCCGTGCCTGCAGTCGACGAGGTGCCAAAGCTTGGCTGCGTGGTTGGTGGTCCACAGGATCGACTCGGTGCCGGCCATTATGTTGTCCTTGTCGGTATCGTCGTAATCGTTGGAATGCTCCCAGAACGCCGGCTTGCCTGGATCGATGTTGTACCAGGCCTGGTAGTTTATGTCGGGCTCCTTGAAATTCCTCGAGCCCTTGCAGTCGTTGTTCATCAGGAGCACTCGGCCTTCGACCGTTCCGCCGATGTTGCCGACGCCGGAATCCATGGTGACCGAGAAGTATACCGCCGCATCCGCGACATTATCACCTCTATAATAGATGACATAGCTACCCGCAGGAAGTTCCTTGAGGGATGCCGCGGTAACCTCGTTGGTCGCAAGCTCGCCAGTAAGGGCGTTCTCGCACCAGTTCGTCGTCGATAGTCCGCTGCGAAGCTTGCCGGGGTTGAATTTGATTTCGGGGTCGGAGCCGAATTCCCAAATGACGGGCGAAATCGCAGGCATCTCCATCCAGTAGTCAACGGCGATGCTGTCGTTCGTGACCACGTTGCCGGGAACTATAAAGCCACCGTCAGTACCTTCAACGGCGCTCAAGTAGTCCGTGAACTCCACGTTGTCGCACTCGGCACGAAGCCGTGCGGTCGAAGTTGCTCCCGCGTAGATGCGCACTTCGTCCATATCGCCGTTGAGGGTGCAGCCGACTCCGGCGCCGGCTTCAGCGCTGGAGCTGGGCGACATGCCGCCGATGAAGAGGTTGTCTGTGCCTGCAAGGGGGCTGTACGCGCTGGTCGGGTCGCCGATGGCCCTGCCGTTCACGAACACCTGAACGGTGTTGTTGACGTAGGCGACGGCCACATGAGCCCACGTGCCAGCCTCAAACCTGCCGTTCGTCGAAATGCCCTTGGAGTTTCTGCCGTCGGAATAGACCTTGAGCTTGGAGGCGCTGCCGTCGGAACCGCCATCGAATTGGACGCCCCATCCGTCCGTATCGTTGCGTTCCTTGCGCGAGAAGAGATAGGCCCATTCCGTCTGAAGGCTGTTGAGCCTGATCCAGCCGGAGACGGTGAACGCTCCACTTGCCGTCAACGCGTCCATCGCACCGCTCGCCGGCATGCTTGCTATCGGCCCCTTGATTCCTGTGGCGGTTCTGCCCCTGGCCGCGCCAATCGCGCCATCCCTGCGCCTTACCGACTCTCTGTCGAACTCGCCCTGCGCCGAATTGCCGGTGGCGTCGGTGGCGTCGTTCATGTGCCACACGCCGACATAGCTGGACCAGACGTTCGCCTTGTCGTTATCCGGCGGGGTTTGGCCTTCCTTCAGCGCCCAGTAGAAGACGACCTTGGTTCCATTGGTGGCCACGGGCACGTTTACCCACACAAGGGATTCGCCGCGGATGTTCCAGGTGTCGACGTCAAACGGCAGGGCGCAACCCGACGCGCTATCGGCGAACCTGATCTTCGTTCCGTCCTCGGCGCGCCTGTAGCTGAAGCCAGGCAGCAGATCCTCGGAGATGCGCACCAACATGGTGTAGTTGGTTATGGGCGTTTCGCCGACCCCGTTAAGCGTCAGCGTAACATGGTCGGAGTATACGTTCGCAAGTTCGTCCTGGACGGTGAAATTCACTTTTGCGGTCTCGGCGGTCGAGTCGGGGCATTCGCACCAGAGGATGTAGCTGCCCACCGGCAAAGCCACCAGCTCGTCCGTGGTGGTTATGTAGTCCGAGCCACCCGCGGTCAGATTCTCCACCCTGTAGGTGCGAGCGGTCTTGCCGCTGCGCAGCACGCCTGTCGGCAGCGCGATGTCGCCAGCCGAAATATTGCCGTATACCCAAATCGACCTGGAAAGCGTCGGGCTCTCTGTCCAGTAGTCGACCTCGGCCGTTCCGTTCGTGACCACAAGCCCGGGAACGATAAAGCTGCCGCCTTCTTCGCTTGCGCCGCGATAGTCTGTCTGGATGGCGTTGGAGTACTCCGCATCGGCAATGGCGAAGAACTCGGCGCTGGTGGCCGCCGCCACGCCACGGCGTATGCGGTATTCGTCGTAGCAGCCCCAGAGCGACGTGTAATTGCAGTTGGTGCCGCTGTCGCAGCCGAAAGCGTACTCAAGGTCGTTGGTGGTCGCTTCGGCAATGGTTTTTTCGGCCGTCTTCGCGTCCGACTTCCTGTTGTTGCCGTATACCCAAAGCGTCGAGCCGTCGTATGCCGCGTTTACGTAGGTGAAGTCTGCAAGCTGGTCCAAACGATAGTCCGAGACATCCGTGTACGCAAAGTCGGCCGAACCGTTCTTGCCGTAGAACGTCATCTGCTTATTGGAGGTGACGGTAGTGCCGCTGACTTCAATCTCCCAGCCGTCGGCGGAATCGAGGCTATCTCTGCGCGATATTATGCGAACCTTCTTCGCCTTGTTTGAGTCGGTGGGCGAACCATCCACCCGCACCCATCCGGAGAAGGAGAAGCTCGAGCCAGGGTCGATATCTGCGGCGGGAGCGGGTGCCCAAAGCCTGTTGCCGCCGTCAACCGAGGCGGTTGCGTTTACGCGCGCGTTGCCTATTATACCTGGAGTGCTTACCATCTGCGCCAGATCGCCTGCGCTCGTGTCGTAAGGCGAGGCATCCAAGCCGTTTGCCGTGGAGTCGGCCGAAACCGCCGTCGCCGCGCTGCCGCCGGATATTTCTTCGCTGAAGTGCCACACGCCCAAATAGTCGGTCCACACATTGGTACTGGTGTTGGCAACCGGTTCGCCGGCCTTGCGGGACCAGAACATCGTTACCTTGGTTCCGCCGACAGGGATGGCCGGAACCTTCACCCACACGAGCGACTCGCCGGACTCGTTCCACGTATCCACATCATAGCTTAGAGGATTGCCGACGTCATCGACGAACGCAAGGTCGTCCTTGTCGGCGCGGCCATAGCTGAAGCCCGGCAGTTCGGTCTCGCTGATGCGAACGAGCAGCGGGAAGTTCGAGAGCGCAGTTGACTCGGCCCCCTTTACCGCAAACGTCACATGGTCGTTGAAGTTGTCTATCTGATTGGCGTTTACGGTAACCTCGAACTCCACCTCTTCGTCCACCAGGCTATCGGCGCTAGCCACGTAAAGCCTGTAGTCGCCGGGCGCCAGATTGGCAAAGTCGTCGTCAGATGTGAACTCCACCACGAAATCGCCGGTATCCTTGGTGAAGCAGCGATACAGTCTGCTCGTGCCGCCGCTCCTCAGCTCGCCAATCTCAATAACGGCCGGCTTGCCGTACGCTTCCCACATGCTGGAGATAACGGGCTTCGAAAGCCAATAGTCGACCTTGACCGACTCGTTGGTCACAACAGCGCCTGGCAAAAGGAAGAGACCGTCCGCAATGGTGGTTCCATAGAAGTTCTTCTGCGATATGTTGGACATCTCGGCGGCCAATACTGTTGCATCGACCATACCGGCCTTCATACGGAACTCGTCCATCGCGCCGTTGAGACTCTCGGCTGTAGCGTTTACTCGGCCACCGATCGCGATAATATCTGTGTTGCCGTTCATAAACGGACCGAAATTGGTCGCAAGCCCGTAATCTTTCTTTAATTCGCCATTGATGTACCAGTAAAATCGCTTGCTCGACCCATCATCGTTTGTGTAGTACACCACATCATGACGTATCCAGCCATCAGTCTTAAGACCGCTTATTCCATTGGCTCCGCTAAACGTTGAGTAAACAAAGTCCGACCGGCCGCACGCCAAGCCCCAGCTCTGGTTTGTCGCGACAGGAGCCCTGGTTGCTAAACGAAGCACATACCCTGGTTCGCCCGACCAATTCGCGCGGCGTGAAAAAAGATACTGCAACCCGGAAACGTCCGCCGTGCCGTTAAGATATGTCCAAAACGATATAGTGAAAGTGCCGTTGGTGAGATTGTTTACGTCTGCGCTGGCCTTTGCGGTCAGAAGCGGCGCACCGTTGCCCGTCGCCTTAACGGCGGAACCGAACGCGCCGGTATCGACTACCTCGGCATTCGAACCGACAGTGCCGGTCTCGCTTTTGGCGGTTGCATCAACCCCATCGCCCATGTGCCAGACGCCGGCATAGTCGGACCACACATCGGCGGGCGTGTTGTAGGCCGTGAAAGAACCGTTCGCAGCCCAATACATCGTTACCTCGGTGCCGCCGACAGGAATGTTCGGCACCTTAACCCAAACGAGCGACTCGCCGGACTCGTTCCATGTATCCACATCGTACGGTAAAAGATTGTCGTCGGCGTCGGCGAACGCAAGTTCGTCCTTGTTGGCGCGGCCATAGCTGAAGCCCGGCAGCTCCACCTCGCTTAGGCGAACCAGCATCGGGAAGTTCGTGAGCTCCGCAGAGCCGGAGCCGTTGACTGTGAAGGTCACATGGTCGCTGAACGCCGCCTTGTCGACCGTCGCGGCGTTCGCCCCGAGCGCGGCGCAACAGAGCGCGGCAAGCGCCATGGACTTTCGCAATGAAGCGAGCTTATGTGTGAGACGGGTCATTTCGTTTTCTCAATGTCGGAGAGGATCCTCTGGCGCACCACTTCGGCGGCGTGGAGCTGCTCATCCCGCAACGCCTTTGCCACATCGTTGAGACGGGACTGCAGAGACTTGAAATCGAGATCCTTCTCCAGCGCGGCGTTGAGCGCCGCCTCGTCATCGGTGCCGAGCGAATCCCGCATGGAGTTCACCTTCTCGCGAAGCTGCGCGACAAGCCGCGCCTGCACCTTGCGCAGATCGTTCTGGTTTGCGAGATTGTTGTCAAGCCGAGCCTTGTACTCCGGATCGGAAAGTCGCGATATGGTCGCTGGCGCTTCAGTTGCAGCGGGCTCGCCCGAAGCCTCGCGAGGCTCCTCATCGCGTGAGCAACCAACAGTAAAAGACATCGCTATGACGATTGCGCCGAGCGCAAACGCCACGAGATTTTTGCTCGTGATGACCATCATTTCAAGCCACGACCTTTCTCTTTTTCGTAACCGTGACGACGTCTGACCTTTCTGTCGTTGGTGGTATAATACCATAACAGCCCACAAATGGCAAGTGGGTTATTTAAGGAGACCGCGGCGAGTTGAAGACGTCATATTGGGTGTCAGTCGTCTTGCTCGTTCCTCTCATAAAGGAAGCGGAACGGCGTCGTCAAGAACATAGACCTTGGCACGCAGGTCTGGCGATGCTCATGAGTGCGGACGGCATCTTAGGAGAGCGGGCGTCTCGCCCGCTCATAAGGAAAATAATCTCTTCCATCATCGCGGGCGAGATGCCCGCTCTACCAGCTTAAGGTACCTACCCCCCTACCAAGATGCCCGCCCCCTCTACCAAATCAACGACTAATGTGCACCGCCGCTTGCTGGGGTGCCTAGGGCGAACCGCAAAACACCCCCTATCTTACGCGTAAAATACCCCCTGTTTTGCGCGTAAAATACTCCCTATTTTATGCGTAAAGTACCCCCTACTTTGACATGCTGGATGCACACCAGCGGAGTAACGGGGTGCGCATCATAAAGCGAACGCTGCACAGCGGAACGACTTTTGCTGCGCAGCGAATTGTTCGATGACCCAGACTGGTTACTCCTGCTCTACGGCAGAGCTTTAGCCTTGTTCACCGGGCTTACCTTGATCTTATAGAAGCCCCTAGGCCCCTTGTTAGGCGCTTCAAGCGAAATTTTCATGCCAGTTCCGACAACACGGGGTAGGCTCTCCTCTTCAATTGCGTCAAGGTCGGTACCGCTGACCACAGAGTAGTAGAAACCAGGAACCGTTGCATCGGCGGAAACTGTAGCGGTTTCGTCACCAATGTACAGCTCCCCGACAGTATCCGCGCTATCCTGCGCAGCCGATTCGCCTTCTTTGGTGAATTTGATAACCACATCATTGCCTTGGGCTGTGGCCGCGACATAGTCGTAGTTGTAATTGGAGTTGGAACTAGCAGATAGGCCTCTTCTGTTAGAAACTATCTCATTGGACGGGACGATGTAGTCCTCCTTTTGACCGTTGATTACCGCAGCCGCCTCAATTGCCGCGTTGGCATCATCAAAATTGACTAAACCGCCATCATCCAGATATATCTTCAGCGCCAACAGCTTTTGGCTACCCGGCCCAGCCGACTGACCGGCATTCTCATCCTCTGTCGGCTTGGCGCCCAGAAGCTGTTTCGTACCCGGCTCGATTACCCAATAACCGTGGCCATCCACCTCTTCAGAGCACACCGAGCCCTCGGCGATGAAGGCGGCCGAATCATCGATATCCTTGAGATCCTTCAGATATCCGCGTATAATGGTCGCGCTGCCAATACGTTTGTCAATCTTTACGCCAAAATCGCCTTCGACGGCGCCCAGGAACGTCTTGTCGGGGTCGGAACAGAATACGGCACTGCCATCAGCGCCATAATCCAGTTTGCCGCCAGCAATCGAAGTTATTACCGTAAGCGAGGCGCCAGGATAGTCGTCGGACACATAGAATTGATATCCGTTTGCATCAACCGTAAGCGTATTTCCTTTCAAATCCAGCACGATATTGGTTGTTACCACAATAAACCAGTCCAACATCGGAGTTGTATAATTCGCATTGAGGGTTACCACGCCGCCGGTTGAATTGGCCACCGCGATTGCTTCTTCAAGCGATGAATACTGTGCATCGCCAATGGAGAAGTTGTCGTGTTTGCGCGACGACAAGATTTCGCCATAACCGCCGGCAACGGCAAATGTAAATGACTCAGCTTGTAATATGACTTCCGCGTCATGGACAATATTGGTTATGAAGACACTATTCGCACCGCTTGCAACAGGTATGACAAGCCTACCTGCTTTTGCCGAAGTGTTTTCATACGAAACAGCCGGATTATCGTCAATCTGATAGCTGAAGCCTGTAATACCGGTACGCCATATGATCTCAAACACGTCCGGTATGGCGGCAAATTCCGCCTCGTCTGCATTGCAAAGGGTTATGTCATCGATGCTGCCGGTTCCGCTAAAGCCAACGGAGGATAGCTTTAGGGATGTATCCCTACCCTTGCGCACACGGCTTATGAAGAGCTGCTTGTTTTCAATAAGGTACTGGCAAGTCGCGTTCAGATCATCTTCAATCACGGGGAGCTTATCCGCATAATCGTCGTCGGCGCAGGAAACGATTTGCTTATCTATATAGACCACAAAACCCAATACGCCGACATCCTTGCGAGCAACATCCTGACCCAAGGTTGCAACGGCGCGTATGGTAACGCGATACCATTCGTCGGGGTCTATGTTGGCTACATTAAGGACGTAATTGGTCGCTCCATAGTACTTGCCATAAGTGCCGCGACCTGCCGCGGTCACTATGAGATTTGTTGGACCGTTCTCCTCCGCAGCGAGCGAAATGGCGAACTTGACATCTTCATCAAGAGTAGGAACCTCGGCATCGCCGGGCGTGAACTGAACTAGCGCGTCTACGACGACATCGCCTTCCAGATCAAGAAAAACTGGTTTGTTGCCGCCATTGTCCTGAATGGAACGGTAGAGCGCAGCCGAAGGAGCGTCGACCGAAAGGTATTTGCTGCCAGGTCCGCCCGGCACAAGCACGTCACCATTGTATTGGTATTTATCGCCGGAACCATATTCGGCAATCGTGCTGTCATCATCGTCCGCACCGCCCGAGTACCAGAAAACACCATCCTCAACACCTGCTGTATCTTCCTTCATGTCAAGAGCGCGCGTGCCCGAGGCATGGCCTTCGAAACCGACTTTGTTAGTCGGTATCGCAAACGCGCCAAGCGCCAAGGCCGTTAGGCTCAACATCAATAGCTTTTTCCTCATGTCTCGCTCCTTCTACTCTACAGAGGTTTTAGCATAATATCATATTTTCCGCGAAAGCGCAAGAAGGTGAGCCTCGCAACCGACTACGCGCCCAAACCAGCCGCCCCTGGAAAGAGCAATGGGGCGATTATGGGTCAGGGGGTTATGATCGCGAATACCGGCTTGTGATCGGAGAGGTCGTCGGCCGGGAATATTCTCGGCGATCCGACCGAACCAAATCCGCGCACATATATATAGTCGAGTGTGCTGTCGCCTAGACGCCTGTTCCTGTTCACGTGGGTGCCGCGCGAACCTTCCTGCAGCAGCGCCATCGCGTTCACGTAGCCGGCACCTTCGAGCAGCGAAAAGATTTTGTCCTCAGCGAACTCATTGCGCCACTTGTCGGTGTTGAAGTCGCCCGCGATTATGACCGGGTTCTCATGCTTCGCCGTCATCTCCACCATCTGCTTCGCCGAGAGGTTGCGTTTTTTCCTGTTTGCCGCGCGAATCTCCTCGGTGGTCGCCCCATAGTTCGCCTTCAGGTGGACCGAATACACGACAGAGGTCACGGCCGGCGCAACCACCAATTTGGCCATCGCATAGCCGCGCGGCGGGCGAACGCCTCTGGACGACTTCCACACGCTCCAGCTCGCCTCCGCAACCGGCAACGTCGTCATTATCACATTCTGCTGCTGGTCGAAGCGGTCGCGCCTGCGATATCCGGAGGTGACGGCGACCGCAAGGTTGGTGCGCCCAATCGCCGAGCATAGCGCCTGCGCCGCCTCCTTGTTGCGTATTTCGCAAAGGCACAAGACCACGTCATTCGTCCCTGCCGGATCCATTGCGTCGATTCCGCTGCGCAACATCGCGCCCACGGCCTTTATGGTCGCCGCCTCGACTTCCGGATGTGCGCGGTGCTCGGCTCGTCCCGACGGGAACCAGTTGCCGTTCCACGTGCCGACGATCACCGCCGCTAAAAGCGCCTTCAGCATCAGTCTATCGACCTGATGGTCGGGGCGGGCGGTTTGTTGTAGACGCGCGAGTTTGGCGGAACGGAGTCCTTGAGCCACACGTTGCCGCCGATTTCGGAATCGTGGCCGATGGTCGTGTCGCCGCCAAGTATTGTCGCGTTCGCGTAGATGACTACATTGTCCTCGATGTTGGGATGGCGCTTGAGGCCCTTTACGAGAGCGCCGCCAGAGTCCTTGGTGAACGAGAGTCCGCCAAGGGTGACGCCCTGGTAGAGGCGCACGTTGCGCCCGATAACAGTTGTCTCGCCTATGACTACGCCCGTGCCGTGGTCGATGAAGAAGCGTTCGCCTATCGTTGCGCCGGGGTGTATGTCGATACCTGTCTTGGAGTGGGCGAGCTCGCTCATGACCCGCGGCAGAATCGGAACCTTCAGCTTGTACAGCTCGTGGGCGAGACGATGTATGGTGACGGCATACAGGCCAGGATACGCCATTACGACCTCCATCCTGCTCGTCGCCGCAGGGTCGCCGTCGTATGCTGCGGACACATCGGTTTCGACCAGGCGGCGCACTTCGGGCAGGCGCCTCACGAACTCGGCGACTATCTCGCCGGCGTCGCGGTCTGGACAGAGCAACGATATCTCGCGCACAAGGTCCGCCGATATCTCTTCAAGGGCGCCCTTGGCGTTCAGCTCGCCGTACACGCACGGATGCAGGAACGCCATGCCATGCCTGACTATGTGTGCGACTCTCTGCGGAAGCGTCATCATGCGGTCTTTCCTCCATCTGCAGACACGTAAGGTTCGCGCAGGCGAAACGCCTCGATGCCGACCGCCTTCTGATTCCGCACCTCGACCACCGCGCCCTCTATCACGCACGGACCTTCCGCCACCTCGAAGCGCGCGGGGATGCCGGTTATGAACTTCTTGGTCACGGGCTTCAGGTCGCGACCAAGCGAGCTTATGTAGGGCCCTGTCATCCCGAGGTCGGTGATGTAGGCCGTGCCCTTCGGCAGCAGCATCGCGTCCGACGTCTGCACATGGGTATGGGTGCCCACGACCGCCGCCACGCGTCCATCGAGATAATGCGCAAACGCTATCTTCTCGCTCGTCGCCTCAGCGTGGAAATCGACGAAGACCGGCACATCCTTCGGTACCTCGGAAAGGATTCTGTCTATGGCCTTGAACGGACAGTCCACCGGCTGCATGAACACGCGCCCCAGCATGTTCACCACGGCGAAGCGGAATGTAGGCGCGGTAACCATGCACCAGCCGCGGCCGGGACACTCCGATGGGTAGTTGGCGGGCCGCACTACGCGCTCAAGGGCGCCGATCTGTCCGGCAAACTCCTTCTGTCCCCAAGTGTGGTCGCCAAGTGTGATCACGTCCACTCCGGCGTCGAAGAGCTCGGTTGCGAGCGCGGCGGTCAGGCCCGATCCCGCAGCAGCGTTCTCGGCGTTGGCGACCACCGCACCTAGATCGAGCTCGCCGCGCAGCCGTCGAAGCTCGTGCCTCAGAATCCTTCGACCGGGGTTGCCCACGATGTCGCCTATGAACAGAATCTTCATGTCAATCTTCCTTGGGGACGGCATCCGACTCAAGCCATTCTGCGGCGGCCTTGTCTCCGCGCGCAGCGCGTGCGCGCATCTTCCAAAGCATCGAACGCATCTCGCTGCGCTCCACGCCCTCGCCCCTCTCGTAGCAAAACGAGAGGTTTTCCATGGCGGACGGAAAGCCGAGTTGAGCAGATTTGCTGAACCACGCAACGGCGAGATCAAAATCCTTCGCGACGCCGATGCCGTCATGGTAGCACATGCCGTAGACGTCCATCGCCTCGGCGCAGCCTTGGGCGGCCGACGCCTTAAGGAGCTCTATGGACTTCGTGAGATCCTTGGGCACGCCTTCGCCGCGTTGCAGTGCGAGAGCGTAGTTGAGCTGCCCGTAGGCGTTGCCGAGCTCGGCGCTCTTGGCGAACCAGCGAACGGAAGTAGCGAAGTTCTGCTGAACGATAAGTCCGTCGCGGTAGCATCCGCCTATGTTGTTGATGGCTTCTGGGTGCCCAGCCTCGGCCGCCGTCCTGAAGCTCTCGAAGGCTAGCATCCCATTCGCCCGGCAGCCGAATCCCTGCATGTAGCACATGCCGAGGTTGAAGAGTCCGTTGGCGTCCTTCTTGTCCGCCGCGCGCCTGAAGCATTCGAAACTGTCCTTGAGAAGCGACTTCACGGAGTTCGTGTCGGCCGGGTCGGTGGCCATAGCCTGCTCGATAAGGACCGTGCCGAGCGCGTTCAACGCCTGCACGTTGCCTCCGTCCGCCGCGCGCCTAAGGAGATCCATATCGTTGTTCTCCATCGACAGCAGATAGAGCGCAAGCGGGTTGCCTCGCCTCTCGGCCAAGGCGCGTATGCGGTTGCGGCTGCCTTCAAGGTATTTCACGCGCGTGGCTTCGTCGAGCTGCGCGGAAGGCGGCAGCCCCCCCTGGCCCTGGAGCACGGCGAGCATGTATTGCTGAAGAGGCATTCCGGCCTTAGCGTCCCTGGAGACGCGGTCCGCGGCTTCAGCATATCGTTTGGGGCTCTGCGATGAACGCGAGTTGAGCAGCCCCACTATCGCGTCTGTCTGCGTAATCGGCGCGGCATGCGCGAAGAGCGCGAGCGCGACCGTCGCAACGGCAATGTAAGCAGATGTGTTCAGAGCGCAATCTCCTTTTCTTCGCGCGCGGCCATGTCCTTGATCTTTGCGACACCCCTCTGCAAATCGTCCGGACCGAGGAACACGGCCTTCGCCGCGCCGCTCTGGTCCGCGTGGGAGAAGAACTTCTTCGGCTTCTGGGCGCGGAGCGCGAGATCCACGCGTTCGCCTTCGGCACGAAGCTTTGAAGCGAGGCGAAGCGCGGCGTCGCGCTGCTCGGGGAACATGAAGCCGACGGCGACACCCCTCTTGGCGGCGGCGGCATTCTCGCCGAGGCGCGACTTCAAAAGCTCTGTCACCACCACATCGCCGAAGCCCAGGCCAACCGCGGACGTCGGCTCGCCGCCGATCGTGGTGAGAAGGTTGTCGTAGCGGCCGCCGCCGAAGATCGCGCGAAACTCGCCCTTGGTGTCGAAGCACTCGAAGACGACGCCGGTGTAGTAGCTGAGACCGCGAATGACGGATATGTCGAACTGGAGCGCATCGGCGAAACCCGCCGTCTCCGCAAGCGCGAAAAGCTCCTCGAGCTCTGCGCAGCCGGAGTAGTCCTTTGTATCCATTATCGCGAACGTGGCGGCGACTTCATCGCCCGAAAGCCCTCCGTCGCGAAGCATAGCCGCAATCTCGGAGTCGGGCATCTTGCCGCGCTTGTCGAGCGCGAGAAACACCTGCGCGTGCAGTTCGGGCGAGATGCCGCTCTTGGCGAGAAGCTCACCGAGGAACTTGCGCGACGAGACGTGAACCTTGAAGTCCGCAGTCGTGAGGCCCATGCGCTTCAAGGCGTCGACCGCCGCGCCGATGACCTCGGCCTCTGCCAGGACGGAGTCCTCGCCGATTATGTCGAGGTTCCACTGGTAGTGCTCGCGCTTGCGGCCCTTGGTCATGCGCTCGTAGCGGAAGCACTGCGCGATGGTCGTCCACTTCAGCGGAAAGCGAAGCTCCTTCTGGCGCTGCGCGACCATTCGCGCGAGAGTCGGCGTCATTTCGGCGCGAAGCGCGATGTGACGCTCGGACTTGTCGAAGAAATGGTATATCTGCTCGCCGACCTCTTCGCCCGCCTTGCGCGCGAGAAGCTCATAGCTCTCGACCACGCAGGCATCGTAGGGCTCGAATCCAAACGCCTCGCCGGACGCACGGAAGGCGTCGAACACCTTGTTGCGCCAGGTCATGTCCTCTGGATAGAAGTCGCGCATGCCGCGCGGCGCCTCGAAACTGATTTTGTCTGCCATCTTTGCTCCTTGAATGGGGTATTATAGCATATTTGGGCGCATTCAGAGGGTGATGGGCCACGGCCCCCTGCTGCGCCACATCGCCCACACCGACTCCACATCGGGCTCGACGTATAGCGGCGTCGCCTGGTGGCGGAACCATGTATCCTGCCTCTTCGCAAGCTGGCATGTCCGAACGAAGATCTTTTCTGCGTCGTCGCCTTCGCGGTAGCCGATCGCCAGCGATGCCGTTCGAGACCATTCTGGATATCGCTCGCGCAAGCGGCGCTTCTCCTCTTCAAGCCCGGCCATGAACATGCCGTCCAGCCTCGCGCGTATGCGCTCGCGCACGAGCGCGCGATCTATTTTGATCACGGGATACTCAGGCGGCGGCTTTACCCACCTTCGGTCGAGACCGCGAAGCATCGCAGAGAAATAAAGGCCCGTTCCACCGACCACTACAATGGGAACGTCATCGGGAACCGTCCGCACCCATTCAGCAGCCGCCCTCAGCCAAGCTCCGGAAGAGAACTCCTCGGCAGGAGTGACTATGTCGACCCCGCCCATGCCGAACTCCTCGATTTCCTCGCGCGGCGGCTTGGCGGTGCCGATATCCATACCCTTATACACGAGCATGGAGTCGGCGCTAAGTATCCTTGCACCCAGCCGACGCGCCAGGGTCGCCGCGATCGCGCTCTTGCCGCTTGCGGTCGGACCGGCGAGCAAGTACGCTTCGCGCGTCATCACGCGTCCTTCCTGCCGCCGTGCGGCAGAAACGACTCAAGCACTAGCAGCCCTGCCGCAACGCATATGCAAGTGTCGGCGAAATTGAAGCAGGGAAAATGGCTTGCCCCCCAGTGGAAGTCGATCATGTCTATGACATATCCGCGAAATACGCGGTCTATGAGGTTGCCGGCTATTCCGGCGTAGAGCAGACACGGCGTAACCCATGCATCGCCGAACACTGCGCGGCGCTTCCATATCAAAAACGCCAGCGCAACCACACCGAAGAGCGCAAGCGGCCAGACGGCGCCTTGGCACATTCCCCATGCGCATCCCCTGTTCTCCACATAGGCGAGATTGAGGAAGCCGGGAATGACGGAAACCGCCGCGGACTCCTTGAGGAGGCCTGCGGCGAGTTCCTTCGTGACGGCGTCGACGAGACAGAGGTTCGCAACGATGGCGAACGTCACAAGAAAGCGCTTCATTGGCGTTGGCTGCGCTCCATCTCGTTCTGGCACTCCATGCATGTCTGCACGAACGGCTGGTTCACGAGGCGCGGCTTGCGGATGAGCTGTCCGCAGACTGTGCACACGCCATACGTTCCGTCGTCTATGCGATGCAGGGCCTCTTCGATCTGCTGGATGGTGCGGTTGATGGTGCCCATCTGTCCGAGCGCCTGCAGGCGAAGGGTCTGGTTGGTGCCGTCGCCGCCGTCGGCCTCGTGGTCGTCGGACTCGTTGAAGCCGGTCGCCTTCATCGCGTTCACGCCCGAGAGAGCCTTTTCGCGCTCAATCAGCAGGCGACGGCGGAAGTCCTTCAGATCGCTCTCGGGAAACTTCTCGGTCTCCTGCCCCTTCTCGCGCGTCGTCGGACGCTTCGACAGTTTGATGGCTACAGCTTCGCCGCTCTTCTCCGCAGCCTCGGCAGCTGCGGCGCGCTTCATCTCCTCTGCGATAGACATCGCGAACGCGACCGCCTTCGCCGTGTCGATCTCCGGCATAGGCGGAGGAACCGGCTTGGCTATGATCGGCGGCTTGCGGATGATGCGCGGAGGAACGCGGTTGGGCGCCGGCTTCTTGGCGGGAGCCTCATTGATCGGCGCGGGCTTGTCGGCGACGGCCTTCTTCACAGGTGTGGACTTCTTCGACGTGGACTTGCTGGGTGTTTTCTTCTTCTCTGCCATGACGAACCTCCTTCCAGTTCAATTCAGTCTTATTATATCAAATCTGCATTCCCGGCGGAAGCTTCATCCAGTCGCGTATCTCGTCCGGGAGCGGCTTCACCTGCACTACGCGAGCGAACCGCGTCGCACCGTCGCCGCCAGGCAGCTCGAACTCTTCGCCGGCCTTCTTGCCGAGCATGTTCTGCGCAAGACGCGCCTTGGAGGAGATTATGCCGAGCTCGGGTGCGTTGTCCCACTCGCCAAGAACGTAGTAGACGTGCTCCCCGTCAGGAGCGTCCACGACAACTCCGACGCCGGGCATAACCGACTCGACGGACGCATCGGCAAAGTCGCTCGGCTTGACCGCCTCAAGATCGGCCTGCATCAGCGTCTGCTTCTGCATGAGCGTGCGCTGCTCGTCCTTCGCGTACTGGTACTCCGCATTCTCGCTGAGGTCGCCGTAGCTCTTGGCCTCCTCGATCTTGCGGACGTTCTCCGGCATCTCCTCGTTGATGAGCTTCAGGTACTCCGCCTTCTTCATGGCGAAGCTGCGGTAGCTGGTGAGTCGGGCGTAATCGCGCTTCTTCTCGACCTTTACGACGTGAGTCTCCAGCGAAGGAACGATGTGCGTCATCCTAACTACGATGGTGTGGTGGGTCGAAGGATCCCACGCGATGGACGCCTGGAAGCGCTCGAAGAACAGCGCCTTGTCGCCATCGTCCAGCCAGGAGTAGATCTTTTCCAGCCATTTGGTATCCGAAAAGAGGCGGCGCACGATGTTCTGCATCTTGAGCGTCTCGCCGCCCTGCCGACCCTCGCCAAGGGCAATGGCGTGCGTAAGGATCGTGATCAGCGGCGGAAGCTCCTTCCAGTCGCGGAACATCTCGTACTTGCCGACGATCAGCGTCGTTAGAGTGGCCGGGGCCTTAGGCTGCTTCATGAGATCAGCCACTGCAACGCGGCAGGCCTCGTCGCCGCCAAACTGCGAGATGATCTCGGAGATGGCGGTGAAGCAGAAGTCGGGCATCGCCTTGAACAGGCGGGACTTTGCCTCGTCGTCGACGGAAAGGAACGATATCATCGCACCGACTTCACGCGCAGGCAGCGTTGCGGCGGCCTTCACGAAGCGCTTGCGGTCCCACAGGTACTCGCGCATCTCGGTGGCGGGCGGCCTTGCGAGACCGAGGTCGCGCACAAGGCAGGCGAGGCGCGCATAGAGCGCGTCATCGACCTTACGGGCCGCGGTCACCGCAAACACCAGCCTCTCTTCGATCTTCGACTTGGCGGCGTCGTCCGCCGACTTGAACTTGCCTTGCGCGACGTATTCGCGGACCGACGAGAGGATGAGCTTGGGGTCCGTCTCGTGGGAGAAGGCCGTAAGCCATCCGTCGCCGTAGTCCTCGACCGCCTCCCTTATCTGTATGGGCTCGGTGCGCTTGACAGGTATCGTGACCAGTGCATCCTTGCGGAGTTCGGCGCGGGCCTTTTCCCAGAAGGACTTCCAGTTGACGGCCTTTACGAAGCCATTGGAGACGCATATGTCCTCGAGCTTCACCACGGGCATGTCGCCATAGCTCTTAAGGACCGTCTTCACGAACTCGCCCGGCTTTTCGCGCAACAGCGCCTCAAACGCCGATGGATCGCTCTGGCGCAACACCAGTATGTGGTTCTCGGGCGCGCGCTCGAGCATATCCGTCGCGGCGGCGTAGGTGAACTGGTGGCCCTTGCGCGTCTTGAAGTCGACCGTTATGCGGCGATAGAAGTAGTCTATGCGCTTCACGGTGCCGAGGCCCCACGTTTCGTTGAGCACGAGCGCACCCTGCTGGAACGAAAGGAGCTTTTCGAGACGGACGAGCGACTCGTCAAGCGGACGTGAGGCGAAATCGATTCCGTCCAAAAAAGAAAGAAGAAGCCGATCCTTCGTCGTCTTCTTCAATTCATCCCGTATTCCCTCGGCCTGCATCTGCTTCGCAAGCTCCGCACGGTTAGCCTTCACGAGGGCGAACGCGCCCTCGAAGTCCTGCCGCTCTGCGCATTCGCCAAGTTGGCCCAATGCCGCTTTCGTATCTGCCATATTGAACCTCTCCTCCTAATTAGAACAAATCAATGGTTGTGCATTATACCAAAAACCCACGGCGTCGCGCAATTGCATATACTAAAGAGGAAGACGTGCGGACGACGTGCGCCTGAAGGCTCGGAGCGGCGACATTGGCCTGCCCAAAAATTACGGTTGCGTTTTTCAGAAAAATAATGTATCATTAACACAGTCAACTAGGAAAACCATCATGAACAAAGCATTGCACGTCCTCGTTTACGTGTTTCTGGCGCTCGCCGCGGCGGCGCTTTGGTTTGAACTGCAGCTGAACGCGAAGCGTTCTGTGCTGACCGATCGCAACCGGCAGCAAGAAGACTACTTCGTGAAGATAGCTCGCATGATCGAGAAGTCTGAGCCGGACAAGACGGTCACCGCAGAGCCGATCAACATGGACGCCGACCCGGTCGAAGCGCGCCTTGTCGATTCGCCAAACACGGAGAACGTCCTTGAAGGCTACAACGCATATCTCGAGACGGCCAACCTCGATACATACAGCTGGAGCGACAAGGAACGTTCCCAGCTGCGCATGATCTACCAGCTTGATGCTGAAGGAAAGCCGATCATGGACCTCGGCCAGCCCAAGATGGATGGTCCCGGCACGGCGAGCGAACTGCTGGAGAAGCTCCTTGAATCTTCCAAGGCCCAGCTTGCACGGCTCAACTCGACGCGCGCCGAGCTCGTCACCCTCCGCAGCAAGCTTTCGTCGGTCGTTGCAGAAGTCAACAGGCTCAAGCCCAGCGCCCGCCAGGACAAGGTGACCATCACCGAAAAGGAGGCCAAGATCTCCAAGCTCGAAGGCGAGAAGGCCGATCTCGAAAACCAGGTTACGAAGATCAGGAGCCAGATCGAAGAGCTCAATCAGGAGATTACCTCCCTCAAGGATGAGGCGGCAACCGCAAAGGACGAGACAGAGGCTGTCAGGGAAGAGCTTGCGAAGGCCGAGCAGCGCAACAAGACGCTTGAGAAACTCGTTCGCGAATCGATCCCCACCAAGAACTCGGCACCGACTTCTGGCGGAGTAGCCATCACGTCCATTCCTGCCGGCGACAAGGGCTTCGTAGTGGAGGCAGACAACGAGAACATGTTTGCGATCGTGAAGTTCTCCGATACCGCCATGAAGGAGCTTAAGGGCGAAAACCTCGGAAATCCGCTTCCTCTTATTGAGATCAACGTGAAGAGGCCCGGCTTCAATGGTCCTGCAGGCGAGTTCGTAGGCCGTCTCCGTCTGCGTCAGGAAGTCAACGGCAAGCCGTATGTCGTATGCGACATACTCGGTTCGTGGGAACAGGATAAGATCAACGCCAATGACATCATCTTCGCTGATTAAGGCGTTCTTTGCGGCGTTTGCGGTGTCGGTGCTTGCGGGATGCATCGCCGACACTGCGGAAGACAGCAATCTGCCGTGGTCCTCAAACCAATCTTGGGAGGGCATGGCGCCCATAGCGCCCTCCATTATGGATCGGTACGAATGATAGAGAATCGGCAGATTCACATAGAACGAGGCGGCGTCCGTTTGGACGCCGCCTTGCTTAACGCCTTTCCGACCTCATCGCGGGCCTTCGTGCGCGAGGCCGTGGAAAGCGGGGAGGTTCTAGTGAACGGACGCCGCGCCGCGAAGGGCCTCAAGCTAAACGGCGGCGAAACCGTGACGATCTCCTCGCTTGCCGAGCTCTCCGACAATGTCGTGCAGCCCAATCCGGCAATCGGGCTCTCCGTCGTCTTCGAAGATCCGTACTTGGTGGCGCTCGACAAGCCTGCCGGGATCCCCGTCCAACCGCTTTCGCGCAACGAGAAGACCACGCTCATGAACGGAGTCGTCGCACGATATCCCGAGTGCCAGACGATCGGGGACAGTCCCCTCATGGCGGGGGCGTTGCACCGCATCGATGCGGACACATCGGGGCTCGTTCTGGTCGCGCGCACTGCGGATGCGTTCACTGCATTGCGTACGCAGTTCGCCGAGCAGACCGTTGAAAAGACATATCTCGCCCTTGTCGAGGGCTGCGTCGCCGCAGGCGGAACCCTTGAGAACGATCTCGTACACGACCCGACCCTCCCCTTCTGCCGGATGATCGACGCCGACCACAACAGGCTCACGCTAGCGCAACGCGCAAAGCTAAGGCGACTGCACGCCGTGACCAAGTTCGCACCCGTCGGGCATGTCATGGAGGAGAACGAGGAAAGGACGCTGCTGAAGGTGACCATATTCACCGGCGTGACGCACCAGATACGCGCCCAGCTGGCGCTTGCGGGGATGCACATAATAAACGACAGGCTCTATGGAGCATTTGCGGTGGAGAACATGGCGGGACACTGCCTGCACGCCCTCGCCGCGAAGTTCCGCCATCCCGCAACAAACGACCCTGTCGAGATTCAAACCCCTTATCCCGCCTGGGCCAACATCTAAAGGCTCGGAGCCATTTCGAAGACAAGTTCCCCGCCGGCCATTACGTCTGCGTGGCTGATCTTCCAGTCCGAGATTGGCTTGCCGTTCAGCGTTGCCGACTTCACGTACTTGTTCTCGCGGGAAAGGTTCCTGGCAATGATTGTGAAGGTCTTGGACCCTCCCAGAAACAATACCGCCCTCGGCACCTGCGGAGCGCCTATTACGTATTCGCCGCCGCAGGGATTGAACGGGTAGAATCCCATCGCCGAAAAAATATACCATGCGCTCATCTGGCCGCAGTCGTCGTTGCCGCAGAGTCCGTCCGGCTTGGGCATGTAGAATCTGTCGAACACATCGCGAACGCGCTCAGCCGCCTTCTCGGGATGCCCCACCTGCGGATAAAAGTAGATGACATGATGGCTCGGCTCGTTGCCGTGCACATACTGCCCTACAAGGCCGGTCACGTCATGCGAGAACCCGGAACCCTCAACCGTCTCAGGCTTAAGGAAAAGCGCATCCAGCATCCTCACGAAGGCTTCGCGTCCCCCCATAGCCTCGACAAGCCCCGTAGGGTTCTGCATGACATGCCAGGAATACTGCATGGCATTACCTTCGGTGAAGTCGTTATCCGTATCTGCGCCCTGTCCCAGCGAATATGGATTAAACGGCTCGCGCCAATTCCCCTTAGAGTCCTTTCCGCGCACGAGGTCGATTGACGCGTTGAATACGTTGCGCCAGTTCTCCGAGCGCTTGAAGAAGAACGCCGCATCTTCGGCAAAGCCGAGCTTCTCGGCCATCACACCGGCGCACCAGTCGTCGTAAGCGCATTCCATTGTGCGAGACACCGATTCGCCCTTCACTATGTCGAAGGGATAGTAGCCGTACCTGTCGTATAGGTCCCAGCGCTCCTTGAGGCGGCTTGGATGGCGCTTGGTTAGCGCATCCTTTATCTGTCCGTAGGCCGCCAGCCAAGACGAGCCACCGCCAGACTTCAAAAACCAATCCACTATCACAGGCACCGAGTGCGTGCCGATCATGCACTGGTTCTCCACTCCCCAAAGGGCCCATATGGGGAGATATCCGGTGATCCGCCCCTGCTCAAGCATGGAGTCGATCATCCCCGGCACGCGCTCCGGCACAAGTATCGTGTAAAGCGGATGCGCGGCGCGGAACGTATCCCAAGTCGAAAGGGTGGAATAGAAAGGCTTCGAGCCAACATCCGAAATGTCGTTTGGCTGCATGAACAGATGGTACAGCGAGGTGTACCAGTTCTTCTTCTCGTTGTCCGTTCCCTCTATCACAGCACGGCCCAACAGGTCGCTCCACTTCTGGCGCGCCGTAAGCCGGACCGCATCGAAGTCCCATCCGGGAAGCTCTACGTCAAGGTTGCGAGACGCGCCTTCTTCGTCATGCGACGATAGCGCGATCTTCACAAGCAGTTCTCCGCCCAAGTTGTCGAATGAGGCTACCAAACGCGGCGGCTCACCTTCGTGGACCGGAGGGCTCCTGCGAAGCGAACTCCAAGGATGACCAAAGCGAATATCAAAAGCTACTATGCGCCCAGTGGACCATCCGTCTCGCACGAACGAACCGCATACGCGACTCGTTCCGTCATCCGATACGGACGCCTCGTGCATAACAACAGAACCCCACTTGCCCCATTCTGCCGTTCCTATGCCGGAAGCGAGGTCAAGCAGAACCTCCACCTTTGGCTTGGCGAACCTGAAACGATATATCGCACAGCGCTCAGTAGCCGTCATCTCGCACCTAGTGCCGTCTTCGAGCGTAACTGCGTAGTATCCGGGCTGAGCAACCTCGCTCGACTTGTCAAAACCGACACCCCAATTATCAGTCCCGTCAAACGGCAAAATCCGCACATCGCCGAGGTCTGGACATCCAGTGCCGTTTAGGTGCGTCTGCGAAAAGCCAAGCAGGTTATCGTCGCCATAGCTATAGCCGCTGCAGTGGGCCCAGTCGCCAGTGCCTGTATCGGGTCCTGGCTGAACCATGCCGAACGGAACACACGCGGCGGGAGTGGTGTGGCCGAACCCGGCGGTGCCTATGAAAGGATCAACGTAGCTGCATAAATCGTCCGCACAAACCGAAGCCGTGAATGCGAACGCACATCCAAGTAATATAAGTTTCATTCAATCTTCGTCGGAGGCGTTGGGGTCCTTGAGGGATATGCCAACATCCTTCATGCGTATGGTGACAAGCTCCTCGGCAGATGGGTCCTGAAGCTCCACTATGCGCATCGACTGCCGCTCCACAGTCTTCTCAAAGAGGTTTCTCACCCAACGGCCGTTGCCGAAGTTCTTGCCGCGATCCTTTGTCATAAGACCGATGTAGGGTTCTATCCAATGTTCCACATCGGGCGAGAGAACATATTTGTTCTTCTTGGCCGTCTGCCTGAATATGGTAGTCATCTCCTTGGTGGTGAAGTCCGGGAAGAACAGCTCGCGACCAAAGCGACTCTCGAGTCCGGAGTTCAGCTCGAAGAAGCTCTTCATCTCGTCCTTGTAGCCCGCTATCACTACGACCATCCGCCCTCGCTCGTCCTCCATCCGCTTCAGCAGCGTCGCAACGGCCTCGGAGCCGTAGGTATCGTTCTGGCCCTGGTTGAGCTGGTAAGCCTCGTCGATGAAGAGCACTCCGCCGACCGCCGAGTCTATCAGCTTCTGAGTCTTGAGGGCCGTCTGCCCCGCGTAGGCGGCAACCAGACCGGACCGGTCCGTTTCGACTAGATGTCCGCGCTCCAGAATGCCAAGTGCGCGGAAGGCCTTCGCAAGAATCCTTGCCACGGTGGTCTTGCCCGTACCGGGGTTGCCTGTAAACACGAAATTGTAGCTCATAGTAGCCGACTCTATGCCTTGCGCCTCCCTGAGCTTGTTGGCGCGGCAAGTCGCGACGAGACGCTTCACCTCGTCCTTAACGCTCTGCATGCCGACGAGTCCATCCAGTTCGGCAAGCACTTCCTCTATGGTCGGCGCGCGCACATCAACCGCCTTCTCGCCAAGACCAAGATCGCTCATCTCGAGCGTTGCGAGCGCCGGGCCTTCCAGCGTGCCCGCCTCCGCAAGTCGATCGGCCTGACGGCCCGTGGCATCCTCGAAAAGCTGCCTTGCGAACCTGGCGTTGCCGAACATCTTGTCGCGATGGCGCGTAAGCTTCTCCATCGCGGCGTTAAGCCCCTCGTCCAGCTCTGCGGATAGGACGTACTTGTTCTTCGCAGCCTGCTGGCGGAATATCTTCGCAAGCTCGGGCGCAGTGTAGTCCGCAAACTCTATTTTGATGGCGAAGCGGCTCGCAAGGCCAGAGTTCGCCCCGAGGAAGTCTCGCATCTCGTCCGTGTAGCCTGCGGCTATTACGATCAGCTTGTCACGGGCGTCCTCCATGCGCTTGAGGAGCGTCGCTATCGCCTCTTTGCCGTAGTCGTCCGTATCGGACGTGCATAGCTGGTAGGCCTCGTCCACAAAAAGCACGCCACCTATCGCCTCGTCCACCTTCTCGCTGGTCTTGGTGGCCGTTTCGCCCATGTAGCGGCCGACGAGGCCGGACCGGTCTACTTCGACAAGCTGGCCCTTCTCCACCACTCCAAGAGCCCGGAATATCCTGGCGAGAAGGCGGGCGACCGTCGTCTTGCCCGTGCCAGGATTCCCTGTGAAGATCATGTGCAGCGAACGCGGCGCAACAGGCAGACCTTCAGCGCGGCGGGCTGCATCGACCTTCTCCTTGTTGATGATCTTCCTGACCTCCGCCTTGACGCCCTCTAGCCCGACGAGCGAATCAAGCTCGTCAAGGGCCTTCTTTAGCTCTGCCTCGGCGTCGTACGGCGCGGAGTCGTCGGCCTTTTGCCCGGCTCCGCCGCCTTTAGATTCGCTAACCTTGTCGGGGTCGGCCTTGTCGCCGCCGTCCTTCGAGTCCGGCAGCAACACGCCTATCACGGCAAGAATAACCAAGGTGGTGAAGCAACCTATGGCAAGGTTCTTGAACCACCTCAGTACGGTCTTCAGAAAGTCCAACAAAGCGGAATCTTCCTGAGCGTTACTTCGTGGAGACGCGGTCGTTGTATTCGCCGCTTTCCGTGTTGATGCGTATGACGTCGCCCTCGTTGATGAACAGCGGCACCGCAAGTGTGTAGCCACCCTCCACAGTCGCAGGCTTGGTGACCTTGCCCGACGCCGTGTTGCCCTTCACACCCGGCTCAACCTTCGTAACCTTGCGCTCGACAAGCTGAGGCAGCTGAATGCCGATGACCTTGTCGTTGAAGAAAAGCGCCTTGACGGACATCTCATCCATGAGGAAGTACTTGTTGTCGCCCATGACATCGTAGCTGACGCGGATCTCCTCGAAGTTGTCGTCGGTGAAGACGAAGGCGGTGCCGTCGTCGTAGGAGTACGTGACATCCTGCTGGGTGAGATCGGGCTTCTCGAACTTGTCGCCAGAGCGATAGCTCTTGGACATTCCGGTACCGGTCATCATGTTCCTGAGCTTGCAGTTGTAGATCGCCTGGCCCTTGCCCGGCTTGGAGAAGTCAAACTCCGTGATCTCCCACGGCTCTCCATCGATTAGAAGCTTAACGCCCTTGTGCAGTTCGCCTGCGCCGATTACCTCGCCCATTTCTGTCTCCTTTGGTTTGTTTCTTTCGGTTTGGTTTGCAAAATTTGACTTTACATTATACCATATTTCCTTCGGGACTGCGGAGTGTGCTTTTCACATTTCACATTCTGGACAATCGGTTGAAAGGAACTTGAGCCAGCGGGGAATGTAATAGTCGCGGATGAGCTCGGCGTATTCGCGGTTGGCGTAGTCGTCGAGAGTCGTTGCGCCCAGCGCGGGGTTCGCCCATGTCGTCACCATGCGCCGCCATGCTTTCGCGCCGCGCTCCCCGGCGCGTGCGCGCGCACGGTTCTCGAAAGTGGACAGACGGAACTCTGGGACGCCCGACGACAGCAGCGTTTCACCAAGAGCGTAAGCCATGGAGAGGAACGCGCGTCGCGCATAGCCGTCGGCCCTGATGCGCGGCAGTATCGCGCGCATCTCGTCCGCATATATCTGGCGGACGAGGTCGGTGCGGTCGCGCATAATGGCGCACGAGCCGGGCTCAACGCCGCATGTGGTGCACTTGGTGTCGATGAGGTCCAGCGCCTTTTTGAGCTTCGCGACATCGTACCACGGCCCCTTCACCGGACCCCACGCGCTGACGTTAGTGACGGTCCATGCAGGTCTCGCGCATATCACGTTCTCGACGGTTCCCTCCTGGCACCTGGGGCAGGCGTAGACGGTGTCGGCAAGAATGCGCCATGCTTCCCTAAGCTGTTCGTCTGAAATTCCGTAGCGTCTGTCGACCCACGAGTCCAGCCATGCCGCGAGTTCTTCGTCGGACATCTCGCTGCCCACGGGACGCATCATCATCTCCTCGAAGAGGTCGCTGCAGACGGGGTTCGTGAAGAAGCCCTCCGATAGCGCGCCATAGCCGCGGAAGGTCGCCGCGCCGACGCCTTTGGCGGCGCGTCCCATGCGGGCGAACGTCTTGAGGTTTCCGTAGAGACCGTGGTTGCCGCCGAAGTTGAGCACCTCGCACCACACCCACGGCAGGTCGCCGAACGCGAGCTTGCATACGGAGTCGTCCGCGGCGAATGCGCTCATGTCCTTGACGAGCGCTTCGATTAGCGTGTGCCGCGGGTCGAGCCCCGCGCGCACCGCGGCGATCGGGTTCGCCTGCCACGCCTGCACGACCCACGTAACGCCAGGGAATGCGGACTGCTGAGCGGCCTGAACCGCGCGCGTCGCGGCGGTTATGTCAACGCCGTTGGTGTTGCCGCCCTCGTGGAAGAGGTCGCCCGCAAGATACGCGGGCTTGATTCCGTAGACCTCCTCGAGCTTTCGGTGCCAAACCTCGGCGACCTTCGCGAACTCGGCGCCGGTGGGGTCGAGCATCGGCGGGCGCTCGTAGGGTCCCCACGGACCCTGCACCATCGCGCTCTCGTGGCCGAGAGGCATCATGCCGACATACCCATGAAGGATTGGCTCGATTCCCCTTTCGCGCATCTTCGCGCAGATGAAGCGACCGCGCGCGCCGTCGTCGTCAATCGTCCGCTGGTCGAGAGGACCGCCCTCGCCCGTCATGTTCGCCATGAGCCACCATGCCCTGGCGCATTCGTCGGGGATGAACGCGGCGATCGCGTCCTCGCCGTAGCCCAGTTCGCGAAGCACCTCCTGCCATACCTTGAAGGTGCCGTCCGCAACGAGCGCGACGTTGTAGCCCGCATCGGCAAGGCGGTCGATCTCGCGCTCCCACTCGGCGTCGGAGTAGTAGGCGAACGTGTACGAGAGCGTGCAGTAGTTGTAGGCCACGCGCAGTGGTGGCGGGTTTGGATCGGCGGCGAGCGCGCACATGGCGGCGAGCGCGAGCGAAGATAAGAGCAAGGGTCGTTTCATGTCGATCAATATCCAAGGTCCGCGTCGACCACTATCGCGAGCGCGGAGATGCCAGTGGGCTTGCGGTCGAATATCGCCGTAACCTTGCATATGCGGTCGGGCGAGTCGCAGTCGGCGCAGACGCCCGTGAGTGCGCAGGGCGTCTTCTTGCCGAGGCGGCGGCAGTTGGGCGGACAGGCGCAGCGCTTGATGCGCGCGATCGCGTCGTCCACTCCGCCCTCGACGATCTTGTTGCGTCCGATGACGTATATGACGCGGCCGGGGCCGGCGATGGACGCCGCAACGCGGTTGCCGCGTCCGTCGATGTTGACGATGCGTCCATCGGCGGTGAGAGCGTTCGCGCTCAGCAGGAAGAGATCCATCACAAGCTCGTGGTCGCGTATCTCCTTGCCGGCCTCGGCGAGCATCTCGCGCACGCCGAGTGCCTTAACGCTTTCGCTACCGCCCCAGCCGACGCTCTTTGCGGACTCGGCCTCCTTCATGATAATGGCGGCCGCCTCTTCGGGCGTCTTTACGAAGACGGCCTCGAAGCCGCGCTTCTTGAGGCCATCGACGGCCTTCCTGCAAAGTTCTTCGCTCATGTCTTTCTTCCTTTCCTTTTCAATGTGCGTACAACACGTCCGGCGGCGGGGGCGCGGCGAAGCTGAGCATGCGCCCCGTGACCGGATGTGGAAATTCAAGCTGGACGGCATGGAGGAGCTGCCGCTTTGGCGGCGACTTCATGTGCCTATCCTTCTCAGCGTCGCCGTAGAGCGCATCGCCGACGATCGGATGTCCGAGATGCGCGGCGTGCACGCGTATCTGATGGGTGCGGCCCGTCTCTATGACGAACTCGACGAGCGCGAGCGGTCCATGCTTTTCAAGCACGGTCCAATGCGTCACCGCGCGCTTGCCGTCCGGCACGTCGACCGCCATGCGCTTCGCATCCCACGGCTTGCGGCCGATGGTCGTCTCGAGCGTTCCTTCGGACGGCTTGATCGCACCGTGAAGTACCGCAAGGTAGGTCTTCTTCACCTTCTGGTGCGACTCGAACGCATCCCGGAGTTTTGCGTAAGCCTTCGGCGTCTTCGCGAAAACCATTACACCGCTCGTCTCAATATCCAGGCGATGCACTACGCCAGGACGCTCGCGACTCCCCACTGACGCCATCCCGGGGCGGTCCTTAAGGAGAATGTCAGAGAGTGCGCCTTGCTCGTGTCCCGGCGCGGGGTGCACGATCATCCCCGCCGGTTTCGAGACGACTACGATGCTGTCGTCTTCGAAGAGGATGTCCACCGACGGATATTCTGCCGCGCGCTTCGCCATCCTACAGCTCCACATGCGCTTCACCGGCGAACACCTTCACGCCGCCGACGTCCAGCGTTCCGTCCGCGGCGATGCCGCCGCAGTCGCCCTTAAGCGGTGCGGGGTCTTTATCCGTCTGCCAAACCGATACGACGCGTCCCTTCAGGAAATCGACGGACGCGAACAAGGGATGCATCGCGGCAAAGCCTTCATCTAGCCAGCGCGCGTGAAAGCGCTCGATAGAATCGAGGATCTTTGCAAGCACGGCTTCGCGGTCGAGGGGGCGACGCGCGAGAATGGCGAGCGAGGTTGCGCGCGCGGCGATGTCGCTGGGGAAAGACCTCTCGTTCACGTTGACGCCGACACCGGCGATAACGTTGTCGCCGTGGCGCTCGCAGAGAATGCCGACGATCTTGCGTCCGTCGGCAAGAACGTCGTTCGGCCACTTTATGGCAAGATCGACGGAGGCCGGAACGAAGGGACGAAGCGCATCGAGAACGGCGAAGCCCACGACGAGCGGAAGCGTAGCGACTTCGGCGGGGGGACTGTCCCCGCATGAGAGAACAGCAGAGAACATGAGGTTCTCGCCCTTGGCGGAATGCCATGCGTGATCGAGGCGTCCGCGTCCAGCGCGCTGCCACTCGGCGACAAATACATCGCCCGGGCCACCAGCGCGTGCATCTATGTTTGTCGAGTCGGTTGCATCCTTACGGTGGATCGTCATGCCAGAAGCTCCAGCGAGAACGGTCCGTCGTTGAGGAGCCTTACCTTCATCTCGGCGCCGAAGCGTCCGGTGCCGACCCTGTCGGCGCCAAGCCGATCGCGCAGCTTTGCCACGACGCGTTCGTAGAGGGGCTCGGCGACATCGGGACGCGCCGCGTTGGAGAAGCCCGGGCGGCGACCGCGCGACGTATCGGCGTAGAGGGTGAACTGCGAAACGACTATCACGCTGCCGCCGACGTCCTCAAGGGAAAGGTTGGTTGCGCCGTTCGCGTCCTCGAACATGCGCAGAACGGCGATGCGCTCGGCGATCCTGTCCGCAGCCTCGGCGGTGTCGCCGTGGGTCACGCCGAGCAAGACCAGAAGGCCCCGGCCGATTTCGGCGACGCGTTCGCCGCCGATGTCAACCGAAGCCTCGCTGACGCGCTGAAGCCAAGCCTTCACTGTGCCGCCCAGTCGGCGCGTTTCGCCACGTTAGTCAACCTTGATGTCGGTGTTGACGTTCTTCGTGAAGAAGAGGGCGTACGCGAGCAGGTAGATGAAGCAGACGAGCGGAATCGCGAACGACGCCATGAAGTTCACGTTGGCGATCTTGCCCATGATCGTGGGCAGGATGCCGCCTCCGACCACCATCATCATGAACAGGCCGGACGCCTTCTCGGTGTACTTGCCGAGGCCCTCGACCGAGAGGTTGAAGATCACGCCCCACATGACGGAGGCGCAGAGTCCGCAAAGGATGAAGAAGAGCGCGCCGACGGGCAGCTTCGTCATGACGAACTGGGTCTTGGCGAAGAGCGGCAGGGTGACGACCGAGCTCGCGCCGAGGGTCATGCCGAGCGAGACGCAGACGACGCCGAGGCCCGAGACGGTGATGAGCATCGCGCGGGGCGAAACCTTGCCGCCGAAGATCGTGCCGAGAAGACGGCCGACGAGCATCATGAGGCCGAAGAGTCCCATCGCGTTGCCGGCGACGACGCCGAGCTCGACGTTGCCGTAGACCTCGGTGTTGAGGAGCGGGCTGATCTGCGGATCGGAAAGCCACTGCTTGAGTTCGGCGCCCACGCCGGACTCGATGCCCATGTAGAGGAAGATGCCGATAACGCCGAGCAGGCAGTGACGGAAGGCGAGCGGCGAGCGCTCGAACACGAGGTTCGCGGGACGGGCCGTGGGGTTCTCGATCGGCAGGAATGCGATGACGACGAGCGAGACGGCGAAGACCGCCGCCGCGACGAGAAGCACCGCACCGATCTGGGAGAACTTCGCCGTGGCCGCATCAGGCACGAACGAACCGATAAGGACGGGACACGCAGCCATGCAGATGCCCTGGAAGGTTCCGCCGCCGAGGTTCAGGCGGTTGCCCTTGAGTCCGCCGCCGCCGAGCGTGTTGAGCATCGGATTGATGACGGTGTTGAGGAAGCAGTTCGAAACGCCAGAGACGAACGCGCCCACGAGGTAGATGAACCAGTTGGCCGGGAAGCCGCCAACGGTCTGGTCGACCAGAAACACGCTTGACGCCCACTGAAGGAGAATGCCGGTAAGCCCCGAGCCGACCGCCAGAAGGGCCATCTTCTTGTACCCCAGCTTGAGCAGCAGATTTCCCGCGATCACCCCGAAGAAGAGGTAAGGCGTGAAATTCATCAACAATCCCATCATGCCCAACGCATTAGACCCGGCGAGGCCCGGCTGATATTTCCATATATCGCCTGCGGGAGCCGCAAGAAACGTAACAAAACCGCACATGCCGTACAGTGCGAACATCGTTAGGATGCCAATAAGGTTGCCACCCTTCTTTTCCTGATTGCTCATATTTTATGCATCTCCTTTTGTTGGATTGTTGAGTTTAAAGTAGTTTAAGACAGTATACCTAAATACACCTTGCGAGTCAAGAAGGCGCGCCAAGTCGCATTAGATAGTGTAGTGCTTCAGCGTTGTGCCGTCGAAGTAGCCGAACGAGCGGGACGATCCGCCCTTTGGCAGGGCGACCGAACCGGGATTGAATATGGAAATTCCACACTCCAGCTTCTTGAGCTCCGGTATGTGGGTGTGTCCGTGCGCAAGGACGGTTCCCATTCCCAAAGGCGGCAGGCGCCACTCGTTCCACAGATGCCCGTGCGTCAGGAAAAACTTCTCCTTGCCGGCATCCAGGACGGCATAGTCGGCCATCATCGGGAATTCGAACATCATCTGGTCCACTTCGGCGTCGCAGTTGCCGCGCACGGCGACTATGCGATCCTTGCGTCCGTTAAGCGTCTTGGCCACCTTGACCGGGTCGTAGAAGCTCGGCACGCCGTTCCTTGGGCCATGGTAAAGCAGGTCGCCCAGCAGGACGAGCCTGTCATAGCCAAGCGAATCTGCCGCGGCGAGCGCCGCGTCCAGCGCAGACGGAACACCGTGGATGTCGCTCATAAAGACAATCTTCATGGCATCGTCCCTTTAGCCGCGCATGTCGATCTTGGCGTAGGCGTCGCGCTGGACCGTGCGCGGATAGTGCACGGCGCCGCGTCCGAAGAGAATGGCATAGAACGGAGTTTTCCTGCGAAGACCGATGGTCTCCTCGAGAAGCTCCGGGATCGCCTCCTGCACAAGCCTGAGGAATCCGCACCAGCATGTGGATATGCCGGCCGCGTTCGCCAAAAGCTCGAAATGCGCACACGCGATCGTGACGTCCTCGCGGGGCGTTGTGACGCCGGGCGTGGTCTCGTCGGAAGACACGACAAGCATTCCGCTTGCGCCGCGGAAGAACACATCCTCCTCTCCCCTTCTGAGCTTGATCGCCGGGATGGCAAGCCAGCGCGGCAAAAGCTTGTTTCCGTTGCGGTGATGCTCGATCGCCTGGATGAAATCACGCCTGAAGCCATCCATAGAGGTGCGCGTGGGGAAGCACGTGAACGTAAGCCCCCTGGCGTTGCAGCCGGTGGGCGAATTGCCCAGCGCCTTGAGTATGCGATCGAGGGAGGCGCGGTCGACATCCTCCGCCGCAAAGCGCCTTACGGAGCGACGGGCCCGCATCCAGTTCTCTACGGACTCCTCGCTAGGCAGCGCAAGCCCCTTCGTCGGCAGTGAGTTTTCAGGGCGGCGTCCGTCGAAAACGACCGCACCAGACGGGCAAATGGCCAAACAGTGCTGACAGCGCATGCACAGCTCCGGATACTCGAACACCGGCCTCCCGTCCACATCCGCTCGCAAAGCGCGAAACGCGCAGTCGCGCACGCACGCGCCGCATTTCACGCATTTCTTTTTGTCAACCGTAAACAAGTCCGACATACTCCGTCCCCCCATATCTACTTGGTTTCGCGCATGTTCGCAAGAGTGCGGCCTATCGCGTTCGCGATCACCGTTGATTCGCGAGGGTCTATGTGGCCGTCGACAAGGAAGGACTCGAGCTTGGATATGAGAAGCGCATGCTCTTCGCCGCGCTGATGCTCCTCCAGCCAGCGCTTGACCACACGCGCCTCGGAGGCGTCTATTACGGAATCTTGCAGGATTCCTTTCGTAAGCAGCCAGAATTCGGCGCGCTCTTCTTCTTTAGTCATCATATGCTTTGTCTCCTTCTCACACATCTATAACGACATCGATAACTCCGCCGGTTGGGCGTTCCTTGAGAACGGCCCAAAGTATGGCGTACAATACGGCGGGAACGCCCGAAAGGAAAAGGGCAACAAGCGCCACAGCACAACGCAATCCTGTAACGTTAAGGTCGAACCTGTGCGCAAGCCCGCCGCAAACGCCCGCAATTACCTTGTCGTCACTGCTTCTGTACAGATTATTCATTGAGATCCTCGTAACTTAAACTCCAAAGGCGTATTATACCAAATTGTGAAACGGGGAGTGGGGAAGATATCGAAAGTGACATCGAATGGTGGAGATAAGGGGAGTCGAACCCCTGACCTTCTCAATGCCATTGAGACGCTCTACCAACTGAGCTATATCCCCATAAGGTGAAAACGGGGTGTATTATCTCATATTCGCCGATGAAAGTCAAGAGGGTGCAGAGGGCGAGGGAGCTGGAAGGCTTTATCTGTTGCTTGCAAGCGGTGCCTTGGGAGAGCGGGCGTCCCGCCCGCTCATAAGGAGGATTAACTCTTACTTCTGAGCGGACGAGACGTCCGCTCTCCCAAGTATGCCGGGGAGGACATGAAGTACGTTTGCTTCATGCGGCGCAAGCGAGCACGGTTGCGGCGAATCATGCCGCAATGTGGAATGGCGGCTATAGCAACTACCGTTTCTTGTGGCGGAGAAGAGACTCGAAGCCGTCGCCGTAGACGCCTATTACCCGAGTTTGGCTGACGAACGCCTTGGGATCCGCTCGCCTTATGATAGAAAATATGATTGCGCTCTCGCTCATGCGCGCGAGCACGAACACGACCTTGGTCTTCTTGCCAGAGTACCAGCCGCTGCCGTCCAAGAGAGTCATCGTGTGGCCGGTTACGCGAGCAATCTCCTTGGCGATCCTCTCGTACATGTCGGAGAATATGAGGAACTGAACCGACCGCCGCGACAGTGCGAGCACGTGGTTTATGACGGTGCACTCGACGGTCATCGCGCAAAGGCCGAAGGCGACGAAGCGCACGCGCTCGATCATGGGACCGAACGACGGAATCACGAGCGCGCTGCCGATTATCATGAGGTCGACGATCATGAGCACGTAGCCGACCGATACGCCGAAATACTTGTTGGCGATGGCCGCGATTATGTCCGTGCCGCCGCTGCAGCCGCTGGTGTTGAACATGGCGGCTATAGACGCGCCGCAGATCACGCAGCCGATCAGGAGAGCCATGAACTTCTCGTCGCCAAGTATCCTTATCAGCTCGCCGGTGGACGAATCGGTGACAAGCACCTGGCCGATGCCGAGGAAGAACGAGAGGACGACCGTCGCGTAGATGGTCTTCGCCAGGAAGCGCCAGCCGAGGAACTTCAGGGCGGCGATGTAAAGGATCGCGTTGATCAAGACATACGACAGGGCCACGGGAATCTTGGCCGTGTAGAAGAGCAGGTTCGAAAGGCCGGTGACGCCACCCGACACTATCTTGTACGGCAGTATGAACGCCGACCATGACGCCGCATATGTAAGACACGCAAGCGTGATTATGACTATATCGATTACATCACGTACAAACGGACTCCTCTTTTGTCCTAGCGCCATTTTACACCTCTCTCACTCTTTAAACCGGCGATGGCGGAAGGTGAGGGATTCGAACCCCCGTAGGGCTTGCACCCTAAACGGTTTTCAAGACCGCCGCGTTCAACCACTCCGCCAACCTTCCAGCGATATGCGCGTATTATATCATATATCCGCTCCGTGCGCTTGACGCGCTATGCATGGCGAAGGGCGAGACGAGCAACCGACAGCTCGCACAAATCGGCGACCTCTTGTGCGCCAGTCGGCTTGCTCGTCTCGCTGAGGGAGCTGGAAGGCTTTATCAGTGACTAAGTGAAGATGGGTGTTCGCTAACTGGGAGAGATGGAAGGCTATATCAATTGCGTGTAAGCGGTTCCTTGGGAGAGCGGGCGTCCCGCCCGCTCATAAGGAGGCTTAACTCTTACTTCTGAGCGGACGAGACGTCCGCTCTCCCAGTGTAGGGCTTAGACACTTCTCCATGCCACGGAAGCAAGTTTCTTGTCACAGGCCAAAACTTGCTAGACTCTGTGGCGGGAAGTCGGGATGTGTTCCGGGGAGGACATGAAGTATATATGCTTCATGCGGCATGAGCGAGGCGTGGCGGCAAGCCGCGACGAAGGTGCAGTGTTGCCGTCAGGCAAGGCCTGTGATGATCACTATGACGATCATCGCAGGTACGATGTAGCGGAAAATCGGACGCGTCCAAGCTGGAAGCGCGATGCCGCGTCCGGCAGAAGCCTCTTCGCGGAATGCGTCCCAGCCCCAACCGATACGATACGATACGAAAGTCGTGATGGCGAGTCCGCCGATCGGCAGCCAGAACTTGCTGAATATGAAATCCTCGAAGTCGAGCGCCTTGTCGATGAACACGCATGGCAGTGAAAGCGCGGCGACGGCCAGACCGACGGCAAGCGAAACGAACGGACGCGAACGACGCGTCATATCTATCAGCCCGCCGATGATGCATTCGAACACGGCAATGACGGTCGTCAGCGCCGCAAGCGAAAGGAAGACAAAGAACACACAGCCCCATACCCTTCCGCCGGACATCGCCTCAAACACTTTTGGAAGCGCGGCGAACAACAGGCGCGACCCCGAAGCGACATCAACATCGAACGTTGCGCAAGCTGGAAAAATCACGAGCCCCACAGTGAAGGCGACGAACGTATCGATGGCGATTATCCACGCGCTCTCCTTCACCAACGACTCTTGCCTGTCGATGTAGCTGCCGAATATCGTCATCGCACCTACACCTATTGAAAGCGTGAAGAACGCCTGGCCCATCGCGTCGAACACGACGCGCCCCGGATGCTCAATCAGCGGACGCCAGTCGGGCTTGAGGTAGAACTCGAGTCCCTTCGCCGCACCTTCCAGCGTGAGCGCCATTACGACGAGAACGCCCATAAGCGCCAGAAGCGAAACCATCATCCATTTGGCAACGCGCTCCACGCCGCGCTGAACACCAACGGCGCATACCGCCGTAGCGATCCCCACTGCGACGAGCATGTATGTCAGGCACACTGGCTTGTCGGCCACAAGCGCACCTATTGCTGGCGGAGCGCCGCTGACGGCATACGCCTCGGCAAACTTGACGAGCCAACCCGCAACATCTGTGTAATAGACCATCAACAGTATGTTGCCGGCAAAGACGGCGAGACCGATGCGGCCCCACCATTTGCCGCCAAGCGCGAGAAAAGCACCGGCTATGCCCGCCTTGCCGCCGCGCCCGACGGACAGTTCGGCTAGAAGAACAGGAAAGCCGAACAACGCGAGGAACGCGAAATACACGAGAACGAATGCGGCTCCACCGTTCTGGCCTACGACGAACGGGAAACGCCAAACATTGCCGAGGCCGACGGCGCAGCCCGCCGCCAACATCAGAAAGCCGAACCTGCTCGCAAGTCTTTCGCGCTTCATCGCAGCACCGCCCGCACGACGGACTACTTGCCCTTCGCCGCGAGATAGGCGTTTATCCCGGCCGCGGCGCGACGTCCTTCGCCCATCGCAAGAATTACCGTCGCCGCGCCGAGGACTATATCGCCGCCGGCGAACACGCCCGGTATGGACGTCATGTTGGCTTCGGGATCGACCACAATGTTGCCGCGCCTGTTGATCTCAAGACCATCGGTGGTGGCGGGTATGAGCGGGTTGGAGGCGTTGCCGACGGCGACGACCACGGTATCGACGTCAAGAGTAAACTCGCTACCGGCAATCGGCACCGGACTGCGGCGTCCGGAGGCATCGGGTTCGCCAAGCTCGTACTTGAGGCACTCAAGACCGACGACCCTGCCCTGGTCATCGCCGAGAACGCGCTTTGCGTTCTGGAGCATAAGGAACTCTACGCCCTCCTCCTTGGCGTGGTGAACCTCCTCGCGGCGCGCAGGCATTTCGGCCTCGCTGCGGCGATAGACCAGGTACACCTTCTCGGCGCCAAGACGCAAGGCCATGCGGCTTGCGTCCATCGCGACATTGCCGCCGCCAAGCACCGCTACCCGTCGCCCGTGCCAGAACGGAGTATCGTGCCCGCCCTCGTCATAAGCCTTCATGAGGTTCGCACGCGTAAGGTATTCGTTGGCGCTGAACACCCCGACAAGGTTCTCGCCCTCTATGTCCATGAACTTCGGCAGGCCGGCGCCAGTGCCGATGAAGACGGCGTCGAAGCCGTCCTTCGCCATAAGGTCCTTCAGCTTCCTCGTGCGGCCGACCACATAGTTGAGCTCGACTTTCACGCCCAGCGCCTTAAGCCCGTCTATTTCCTGCTGCACAATAGACTTCGGAAGACGAAACTCGGGTATGCCGTAGACAAGCACGCCGCCCGGCTTGTGGAACGCCTCGAACATCGTGACCTCATGTCCCGCGCGGGCGCAGTCCGCCGCGCATGTGATCGAAGCCGGACCTGAGCCGATGACGGCAACGCGCCTGCCGGTGGATGGAGCGGACGGCGCCTTCGACGCACCCTTCCCTGTCGTGCTGGAGGATTCGCGGGCCAAGTCCGCCACGAAGCGCTCGACGCGTCCGATGGCCACAGCCTTGTCTACATCCTTAAGAAGCTTGCCCATCGTGCAGAACTTCTGGCACTGCTTCTCCTGCGGGCAGACGCGTCCACAGACCGCCGGAAGAAGCGACGTTTTGCGTATTATCGCAAGTGCGCCTTCGAAGTCGCCCTCTGCCGCCTTGGCCAGAAAGCCGGGTATGTCTATCGCCACAGGGCAGCCCTGCATGCAAGGCTTGGCCGGACACTGCATGCAGCGCGAAGCCTCGCGCATCGCCATCTCGGGCGTGTAGCCAAGCGCGACTTCATTCATGTTGTGGGCGCGCACCTTCGCGTCCTGCTCTGGCATCGCCTGCGGCGGAATCGCCATTTTCTCTTTCGGTGTCATATAACTGGAATGTAAGACGAGTAGGACGGATCAGTTGAATATTCCGGAGCGGCAGACATGCTCCTTGGCGGAGGCTTCCTGCGGCTTGAAGGCGCCCATGCGCTTGAGCATGAGATCCCAATCGACCAAGTGAGCGTCGAATTCCGGCCCGTCCACGCATACGAACTTCGTCTCTCCGCCGACCGATACGCGGCACCCGCCGCACATTCCCGTGCCGTCGATCATTATGGTGTTGAGCGAGGCCACGGTCTTCACGCCGTATGGCTTTGTCGTCAATGCGCAGAACTTCATCATGATCGGCGGACCGATAGCTATCACCTCGTCGACCGCGCCACGCTCGCAAAGCTCCTTCAGGGGTTCGGTAACGAGCCCCTTCCGTCCGGAGCTGCCGTCGTCGGTCACCAGCACAAGGTCGTCGCCGGCGATCTTGCGCATCTCGTCCTCCATGACGAAGAGGCTCTTGTTGCGCGCGCCCATGATGATCGTGACGCGGTTGCCCGCCGCCTTGAGCGCCTGCGCGATAGGATGCATCGGGGCTACGCCTATGCCGCCGCCTACGCAGACCACATGGCCGGGCTTCTCGCCGTTCGCGCCGCGAATGTCCGTCGGACGGCCGAGCGGACCCAGCACCGCCGGCAGCGAATCGCCTACGCCCAGGCGAGAGAGCTTGATCGTCGTAGCGCCGACCGTCTGGAAAATGATCGTTATCGTGCCCGCCCCCGCATCGGCGTCGGCAATCGTAAGTGGTATGCGCTCGCCCGCCTCTTCGTCGACCATTATAATTATGAACTGCCCTGCCTTGCGCTCTTGCGCGATGAGCGGAGACTCGATCTTCATCATGAAGACATTGTCGGACAGCTGCCTTTTCTCTGTAATCCGGTTCATGTAATATCGCGACTGCCGTCAGTCGTTGAGCTTTTCGTATTTGGATCCGCTGAAGCCTATATCCTTGCCTTCGCAAAGCCACTCCAGCAGCTCCTCTGAATTCACTTCGCCGCTGCGCGGTAGCATGAGGCGGTCGATATGCCCGTCGGCGAAGACCACATGGGCGCATCTCTGCTTGCCCATCATGTGGTTGAACGCAAGCGTGTCGGTGCTGCCGCCGTAGCCGGCCAGTCCCTTGTACTGAAGCACTGGATCGCTCGCTTTGAGAGAATCGTCTATTCCTTCGTAGAAAGGCAGCTCGGCGAAGAGCAGTATGCGGTCGGCCCTCTTGAGGCCGCCGTAGCCGATGCCGTAATCTTCCATGGTCTCGCCCTTCATGGCCACGTCGCCGCCGAAATATGCGTTCATCGCGTAGCTCCAGTGGGCCTTCTTGCCCTTGCGCTGCGCAGCCTTGACGTGGGACGGGCAAAGGTAGACCTCTTCGTTCGCCGCCACGTAGCGCCACAACACGCCGTTCGTAAGGCAGTGCGTTGCAACATCTTCGTTGGCCTCGTAAGCGGATGTGAACCAGCCGCTGTTCGCCACCGAGCTTGTCGGCCTGCCCCCGTACGCTCCCTGCGAAGCCCACGATATCCAGCCCGCACGCTCGTGGAATATCTCCCTCACGTTGCGAATGCCCCCCGACTCGTCAAGCGTCGAATACTCCAGAGATGCCGCCAGTGGATAGCACCCTACGCTCATGCCGTAGCTCTGGCAGGCGGTGGCCAGATTGCGCATGTGGGCAAGGCATTTCGCCGAGCGCGCCGACTCTGTAGAGCCGCCGAACACGCTAAGCATCACACCGCCAAGAATGCCGAGGATGCCGATCACTACGAGAAGCTCAACGAGGGTAAAACCTCTTCTTGCAAGTTTAGCCTGCATAACCTAACCTTTCATTATCAATCGAACTGTCTGTAGAATAGTATGCGCGTGCGATGAGGCGCGTCCAGACTGGTCCCGGTGGTGGGCTCCGGCGCCTCCGGGTCGCGCCAAACGAGCGCGACGGCCCGTGCGCCAAGCGAGGGGGGCGTCTGCCCGACCGCTCCGCCGCCCATCATCATCGGCTCCGCACGGACGAAGACCAGGAACAGCTGCTGGCGGTTGGCGAACGCATCATGCCAGAAGCCGTAGAGGAACTTGCGGTCAACGCCGTAAAGATCATCGGTTTCGCTACTGAGAGTAACGCCGCAGAAAGTATCCTCTGTGCCGTTCCAGCCAAGACTGTCGAAAGCTGCTTCCCAGTCGCCATTGCTGGAGCGCACCTTGTCGCGGAAGTTCTCCGCTATAGACTTCAAATCATCCCACGCGAACTTCGCATCGTTGTTCATCGCGCTGAATGCGTACTTCGAGTTGAACGTTTTAGCGTCATCGCAATCTGATACGGAGATATCCTGATTGTTCGTCGACGCCGCCCACCAGTCGTACGGAGTGTTGGCGAATGCCGCCATCAACGCGTCTGTCGAATGCACATACGGATTAACGCGATATGAGGAGTCGTTATTGACAAGGCCGATATCCTCGAAGTTGTGACGCGCGCCATTTTTGTTGTCATAACAACGGTACGTGTTCCACATGTGTCTGCCGTTTGCACAGCCACTGATGCTGGTTGGATATTCTGTCATTTTATCTGGTAACTGGTCAAGGTTACCAACAGTGATGGAACCAGAACGGTCGAGTTCGCTAAGGTTCGGCAGAAACGCCAGCTCATATATGGACTGCAGATACTCCTGGTTTGAAACGAACATGAATATGTCGCCATCTCGTTCGTGGGCGCCGCAGGCATCCACCCACTCCTTGGGAGTCGTGGCGATGGCCTCATTGGATCCGACATCCATCCAGTTCTCCGGCGCATGGTTGAAGCGGGGGTCGGGGCATATTATCCCTTTGGGTGAAAATTCAAGCGCATCGCCAGATAGATTGCTAAGCCCGTCGATGTCGTACTTGACGGGCGTATTCGCCTTAAAGCGCAGGACAGGACCTGTCGTGCCACAGACAAGGGTTTCTTCTCTGAGCAACTTTGTGCTCTTGTTATTTAACGAATCGTCCGCTGCACAGGCAGGCACCAGATCGACCGTCTTGCTGCCGCTCTTGACGCGAATGTATACGGCGGCATGCAACACCAATTCCGCACCGCTCTTGTTCTGTATCAACCCGCGAAAACTGTCTGGGTCCTTATAGGAATCCAAAGGCTTTCCGTTCTTGTCAAGCGGAGGAATGTTGCACTGGGCCGAAATGTACGTTGGATTTGTCCTATCGACAAGTCCAGTCTTTGGATCCTTCTTGTACTGTGCTTTAACAGTGAATATCGGCGTAGAGAGCGCGTTTCTGAGACATGCAGGCTTTATCTGGAAGTCCAATCTCTTTACAGCGCTTTCTTCATCGTCTATATTAGAAAAGTTCGGCGGCTGGGAAGCGACAAGCTTTACCTTGAATACGCCGTTTTCGCATACATCGTCCTTCGTGAAATCATTATCGCTTGTCGGGCGAATGGCGCCTTGAGGAAGGCGAAAGCCCATATCCGCCGGCGCAAGGAACAGCCTTAAGCAGCCGTCGTAAGTAAAGTTGTTATCGCTGTTGATGATGTCGTCTCGCCTGAACGGAAAAGCAATAAGTGTCTGGATGTAACTTAAGCCAAGAAGCTTGTTGTCAAGTTTGTATTCGAGGGTCTCTGTTACCGTGCTGCCGTTTTCCTCTGAATTGGCAACGGTAGGCTTACCATCTTTAAGAGCAATTGTCGAGCTAAACGTAGGCTTTACAGAACACACCATAGGCACCCGCTCAGTCGTTGGAACCGTAAGCGACACAGGCACATCGTTGTCGTCAAGGTAGTCGTATAGGCCCACAAGGTCGAACTTGCATACTTTCTTGTTAAGGCGCTGCATGCCAGGCGTGCCCTTCTCGCCCATTGATTCGATCTGCATAACAGTAGTGTTTTCGCTGAAGGAGTCAAAGGGCTGACCGTCGCCGCTCGCCAGGTTCTTTTCATCGCTCTCGAGGGTACGCGGCGGCAGATAGCTGTCGGTGACGAACCGCATCTGCCGAATCTTGTCGGCTTGTGAGCCTTCTGGGTTGCTAAGCCCATAGAAGCTGCCGTCGTAGTTCTCTATGTAGTTGCAGAACGGACTCGTCATTCCGGCCGGCGATTCGGCGTGGACTGCAAGGTTCCAGTCGGCCACCGAAACAAGCGGCACTTTCGAGTTGACGAACCTTGGGGAGGAGTCTTCTTGATCGTCGGCGAGCTTTACTCGGAACTTCTCCATGAACGACTCCCAAGACGACGGCTGGTTTTCGTAAGACGTATGATCGGATTTCTCGAACATATGTGCAAGCGTTATGCGTCGGCGCCCAGAATTACGGCGACCATTGGCGACAAGTCTGTTTACGTCAAGGCAGTCGGTAACGTCTATCGCGCAGAAGGCGTAGCGACCCGAATCGAAGCCAAGATTGTGCCATGTAGCGGCGTGGGACATCCTCGAATAGCGGCGGGCTTCGTTCACGAGCGGCGGCGGAATATATGCAAGACCCTCGAGCGTAAGCGTCGAGACCGTTTCGCTCGGGTCGAGCCATGTTTTGTCGCCGATAAAGACATTGTGCCACCAATAGTTGCGGCAACCGCCGCCCGTCTTGCCGAGATTTGCCATGCGATTCTGGGAAGGGACACCCTCGCCTACGCGCTGGTCGGGATACGTATTGTTGCCTATGGCGGCATCTATCTCCTCGATGGCCTCCGACATCGCGGCCTTGGCGAGCAGACGCGCCGCAGCCGTCCGCCTCAGATAGCTCGATGGCAATCTCGAAGCGCGCATATAGGCGGCGAACGCGATGGCCGAAACCACTATGAACGACAGCATTCCCAATACTATGAGAAGCGCGCTGCCCTTTCTGGAACGTATGGCTTTCATCTGTTGCGCTCCTCCATGGAAAGTCTGTAGAAGTTCGGCAGCATGTAGCCGGTGTGCATGTTGCCCGAGGCGGTCGAAGAAACCGAAGGTACCGTTCCTGCCTTTATCTTCACCCTGTATGGATTGCCCCAAGGATCGCGGATGACGCCGTCCGCCCCGACCGACCCGTTGTACAGAACAGGTATCTTTTCGCCGGAATCGCTTGTCTCCCCTTTGCCGAGTATGAAGCCGACCTTGTCTATGGTCGCATCGACTTCCATTTCCTCAAGCCCGTAGCCTATGCCGCTTTTTGCGTAGTTCTCGTAAGCGAGAATGGCGTTTGTCATCTCCTTGACCTCGGCCGTCGCCTTCATGACGCGCGCCCTTTCGCGCGCGCTCGTAACCGACGAGCCTACGGCGCCGATCAGCATCGCAATCATTGCGACGACAACCAGCAGCTCAACTAGCGTAAACCCTTTTTTCATAGCTCTATCTCGTCCGGCCAGGTTGTGATGTCGTCATAGGTGCTCTCATTCACACGCCGGTCTGGTCCCCAGGATGTGACGCCTACTGTGTAAGTCTTTTTGCCAGAGTCTGGTTTCTCCGAACCGACACGCTCGACTGTGATGTCCTTGCCCTTGGTCGTTCCTTTCACCGAAGTAAGAATCACGATCGAATCCCCGGCTTCGGCGTCGGACGCATTGCAGGCGCGTTTGCGAAGCGAACCATCCGTCTTCCAAAGGCCGGTGAGCCTGTAGGCGCTATCGCCGTGCACAAAAATGTTGTCGGCCTCCTCGCGGATTTCGGCGATGTTGTCGCGCACTTCGTCAAGGTCGGCGACGCCCGCCATTCCGGTGCGCCATGCAATCGACGACTGGTTGAAAACCATCGTAAGTATCGTAACGAGCATTCCAAGAAGAAGGCTCGCCACCAATAGTTCAAGTATCGTGAAGCCTCTTCTCATTGGTTGGGGTCTCCCTGGAATCTCGCTTCAGTGTAGTAGATAGGCATCGAAAGCAGCATTCCAGGCTTGTGCGTCGCCCGAAAGGCTATCTTCACAACAGGGGAATCCTTCTTGTGTATAACCACGAGTCCGCAGCGCATGCCCGTACCGCTGATCGCCTCAGAAGGAAAGTCCGTTTTTACGTCCAGCGAGCCATCCGCCGCGCTGCTCATCTGGCTGAGCGTGTCGCTGAAAGCGCCCTCGGCCGTGCTTTCGGGATCTCTAGTGACGAGGCCAGTGTTGGTATCCATGTAGCTGGCCCAACCTTTGCCCGGGTAGCTGAACTCATTGCGGAACACGCTCCACTTCAGGTTTGTCGAGCAGCATGCCATCACCAGCGGGCTCATTACGGCGTCGGCGATCGCGGCGCCGGCGACATCCTCCCTGCTCTGGCTGTTCTCGCGGTAGCCGAACGAATAGAGCGACACCATGGCGAGAATGCCGCCCGCCATTATCAGAATGGCGAGGTTTACCTCAATAAGAGTGAATGCGCGCTTCATGTCAGCTTGCCTCCTCGGTTGGGTCCGCAGTAGTGCCGATTTCGACGGGTTTCAGATTGCCCGACTGGTCCTGCCGCAAGGCTGAAATCTTTATTGTCTTATCGCCTTTAGTATTTTGGCTTCGGCTGTCGTAGCCGCCGGCGCCGCCGCCGAAGACCAGCTTCTTCTCGCCGGCGACCGGATTGGAGATATCGTTTGAATAATCGCCCTGGCTGTTGCCGAAGATGAAGTTGTGCGGCAGCTCGAGCGACATGAACTCGAAACCGTATGCGCTGCCGACCTCCCAGGTGACACCGTTCTGATTCTCGATTTCGAAGCCGTATATGTCGATGGCGCCGCTGCCGGGAGGCGCAGGCAACGCACCGGTCGTTTGTTCCGCGGCGCCGCCGACCGGGTCGAGCAGATATATCTCGTTGGCGGTACTCTTGCGGACCGAATCGTATACCCGGCTGCGCTTAAGCCCGTCCTGAACGTTGTCGAGCTGATACAGGAACATTGTAGAACCGCTCTGCGAACCTTCGCTTACAGGATATGTCAGATTTAGGTCGGCGAACTCGTCTAGCAGGTAGTTGCCGTCTATGCCGGTTATGCGCCCGGCTCTTCTCACTGCGACGGCCTTGCCGACGACGATCTCGTTTTGGTCGGCCGTGCTGGACTGCAATGTTTCGTTCCAAACGTACACAGCCGTCGGCTGGCGGTCGATCATTGCGCGCTGGAACGCCGCATGCATGAACTGGCTCGCGTTCTGCAATGCGCCACGCTCCTCCATTCCGCGCGTAATCGAGCGGTACGCACCTATCGAGGCGGTGCCCAGCAAGCCCATGATGCCGACGACCACGAGCAGTTCCAGAAGTGTAAAGCCTTTGCGTGTCATTGCTTTGATACCGTAAGTTGGTCTGCCGGAATTGAGTAGGTCATCTTGAAGTAGCGGAAGCGTCCGGTTTCGGTGTCGGGATATCCAAATGCCATCGCGGTTACCTGGTTTAGCTTCTTTGGATGCTTCTTGGTGCCGTGGATGGCAGTGTTGAAGTCCATGCCATACGTTCTGTCGTTTATGCTGTTCCTCGCGTCAGCCACAAAGAGGCCGGTTATGTCGAGAAGAGGATTATTGCCCTGCACCGACTTTCTCACGAGTTCGCGCACGACCCGGTTGCTTTCGTCGTTGGTGAGAACATATATGTCGGGATTGTCGGAACTGCTGCCGCGCTTGCCCTCCGGGTCGAAGTCCGGCCACTCGTCGTTCTGCGCGTAATACGTGGCTATGCCCGACTGCACCATCGCCACGAGCGCATCGGCCCTGCGCGCGCGCGCCTGCTTTATCGCGCCTGTCGCGGCGGTAGTCACGATAGTCATCAGCACCCCGAGGATGCCGACGACCATCAACAGTTCGACGATAGTGAAACCCTTGCGGCGCATCTGTCAGTCTGCCTTTCTCGCCATGCCGGGCGTCCAGCTGTAAAGGTCGTCCTTCTTGAGTCCCTTGGAGTACGGCTCCATCTTGCCGTCCTTGCCGGCGCACCACACGATGGCCGAAGCTCTCACGCTAACCGACTCGCCGCCGACCGAAGCACCGTTCACTACTCCGTCGCCGTCCATGTCGAGCGCGTAGTGCAGTAGGTGGTCCTTGATTGTATACTCGCCGTTCACTATGTCCGACTCGGAGGCGGAGCGTCCCTTGCGCTTTATTACGGCCACAGCCCATGGATCTGCCACGCCCAGCTTGTCCAGACCGTCAAGCTCCGTGCCTTCGCTGTTCATCGTGAGCGAAAGGTAGCCGCCCTTGGCGAGCGGAAGCGCGGCGTTTGCGTCGAGCACGCCGTCGCTCGCACCGTTTGCCGCGAGGCGCCTCGGCCACGCACCCTCGTTCTGGTAGAGCGCGGCGAGGGCTGTCGCCGTGTTGCTCACAAGCTCCTGAACCTTGGCGCGCTCGGCGGTCGCGCGCATCTTGGAAAATCCCGATATCGAAGCGCCGACAAGCAGTGTTATGATGCCGATGACGACCAGCATCTCGACCAGAGTAAAACCGTTTTTTGCAGATGTGTTTTTCATGTCACTTGCTTAGTTGGATTATGTCGTCTTTGACCCACGAGCCGACGGTTTCGCGGTCGGTCGGGCTGAGTGTTTGAGAATTCAAGGGAATCCACGGCGGGAACGTGCGGCCGTTGGGACCGGCCGACCACAGCACATAGCTCTGGTACGGCGCAGGCGAGTAGTAGTAGAATGTTTTGCCCCACCCGTCGAGAACGGTAACGGAGTCGAGAACATACTGCTGGCTGTGCGAATCTTTGTTGAAGTCGCCAGGCTCGTAGATATCTATGTTAGGGTTGTCGCTGCTAAGGTTCTTTTCGCTGTCGTCGGTGGAGGAAACATTGATGCCGTACAGATTCCAGGTATGCTGGCTGGCTACGACACCTTCGAGGTTCGGCATCCAGCGGGCGGTTACGGCCTGCGACGGTATGTTGGATACGCGCGCGCGGTCTTCCGCATTTTCGCTCTGCTGATATTCGCGCACCTGGTTCCACGTAAGTTCGTCGTCGTTTAGAGGGTCGCGCGGCAATGTGTTGTTGCTGGTCCACTGGTCGAAGTCAAGAAAAGCCTCGTCGCCGTTTATCATTACCAGATATCGCGGCAGCAGATAGCTCATGAGGCCGAACTTGAAGAGCTGAAGATTCTTCCAGTCGGATTCGCCTGAATAGGGATTGAAGCGGCCTATGTTTTGGCCCGAGGCGTCGTCGAAACCCTGCCTGAGGGTTTCTTTGTCGTATTTCTTGTAGCGTTCGTCGCCCTGGGCGCCCTTGTTGGCCTTCTCCTGAAGCGCCCTGCTTACCGTACTCACATATGAGGAGTATTTGTCTGGGAACGGGAAGCATGCGTCGACCGGCTGGGAACGGCACGCGGCGTCGACCTGCTCCCACACGAGATTGTTGTTTACCTGGGTATCGCTCTGTATGCCGTGGCTGTTCACAGCGGCATAGATGTTGCGCGAGCCGTGCAGCGCCACGGGGGGGTAGGTGCCGAAAGCGGCGTAATAGCCCGACAGGCAGTTCTCGACGCGCTGCAGTCTGCTGATGGTGCGGTTGCGCGCCGCCGAACTGCCGCCTACCGAGCCGAGCCTGAACACCATCGACATGAGCGTGACGAGCACGACCACGACGATGAGCATTTCAACCAGTGTAAAGGCTTTTTTCACTTAAGCTCCAGCTCCGGATACGGACGAGATGATCTTGATCATCGGCAGGAACATGGCGATTACGATAGTACCGACGACAAGGGCCAGCACGATGATAAGCGCAGGTTCTATCGCGGCGGTCATACCGGCGACGGCGTTGTCGACCTCGTCGTCGTACGTGTTCGCGATTCGGGTAAGCATGTCGGCCAGAGCGCCGGTCTCCTCGCCGACCTCGACCATCGAGACGACCATGGGCGGGAACACGGAGCACTGCGCCAGGGGCTGGGTCATGCCTTCGCCCTCCTTGACGGCGTCGTGCACGTCCTGAAGCGCTTTCGAAACGACTCTGTTGCCGGTCGTGTCGCGCACGATCACGAGCGACTGCAGAATCGGCACGCCCGATGCGAGAAGAGTGCCGAGGGTACGGGTGACGCGCGATACTGCCGTACGCTGCACAAGGGTGCCGGTCACCGGGGCCTTGAGCGAACAGACGTCGTAGAAGTAAGCGCCAGCCTCAGTCTTGCCTACAATCTTCTTTATTACGATGAATGCGACAATTATCGCCACAATCACAAGTCCGTTATGCTGCACGAATTCAGAAGCCTGCATGACCGCTTCGGTTATCGGGGGCAGTGCGGCGCCGCCAAGCATGTCGTTGAACACCTGCTTGAACTTCGGAATTACGGCCACAAGCAGAAAGCCAGTTATGCCGACTGCGGCGAAAAGGACCACGATCGGGTAGATCATGGCGCCCTTCACTTTGTTCTTGATCTTCTCCGACTTTTCCGCAAACTCGGCAAGTCGGCCAAGAACGACTTCCAGCACGCCGCCCGCCTCGCCGGCCTTGACCATGTTGACGTAGAGCTTGTCGAATATTTTTGGATACTGGGTAAGCGACTCCGAGAACGTGCCGCCCGAAGCGATGTTGTCGGCTATGCCTGTAAGGGCATCGACCATCTGAGGGTCTTTCATCTGGCGCTTCAGGACCTCGATGCCGCGCATGAGCGGCAGACCTGCGTTAACAAGCGTCGCAAGCTGGCGGGTGAACTGAGTGAGGACCTTCGTCTTCACTTTGCCGCGCATCCACTCCGGCGTCTTGATGTTTATCTTTATGTCCTTGTTCAGACCGCCGGACTTTTTGGCGGGCGCCGGAGCCTTCTGCTTCTTCGCCTTGCTGCCTTTCTGCGGTGGCGGCGCAGCGGGCGCGGACTTCACCTCGCCGAGTGCCGTCGGCAAGAGACCTTGCGCACGTACTGCGGCAATCGCCGAATTGCGGTCGCCAGCCTCTATCTGACCGCGGGTTTCATTGCCCGCGGCGTCTTTTGCGATGTATTGAAATGTCGCCATGATTGAACCCTCATCAAGTGATGTTGGCATTATACCACAATATACCCTTTACTGTCTACAGTCCCGTTTTTATGCGCATGATGCCGGCGGTGCTGGCTTTGCCGCGGCCTTGCCGTTTGCCGGCTAAGGGCTCGCGAGGCGTATCCTAGGGGGTAGCGCGGTGCTACCCCCTAACCTGCACGCTCTCCCTCTAGGGGGTTTTTCGGCCACGACCCTAGGGGGTGGCATTTTTTGCCAGTTCGTGAGCCTTCACCCCCAGCTTATGGCTGATTCTTATTGCTTTCATCTAATATCTTTGGCCTGTTGATAACTTTTTAATAATTGTTGACATAAGTTCATAATTTTCCCCTTGACAAATTTCACCATCTTCACAAACTCCCGTTTTTACAAGGGTTTTTTGAGTTTTTCAGCTTTGTATTGTCGTATAACCAATACGATTTTTTTGTTTACAATACAGTAGATAATTTTGGTATACTTTTCACAGCATTATGAATAGTTCAATATTTGATGTAATTGTAGTCGGCGGAGGACATGCCGGTGCCGAAGCTGCATTAGCCGCTTCTCGCATGGGTGCAAGCACTCTTCTTGTCACATCCCGCAAGAGTGCAATAGCGAGGATGCCATGTAATCCGTCCATTGGCGGACTCGCCAAAAGCCACCTTGTCTATGAGATCGACGCAATGGGCGGCGAAATGGGAATCAATGCTGATGTAACTGCGCTTCAGTCCAAAACATTGAACTTGAGTCGTGGCCCAGCCGTATGGGCAACTCGTGCACAATGTGCAAAGCTAGAATATGCTGCCCGAATGCAACATGTAATTGACCAGCAACCAAACCTTACGGTCATAGAGGACAGTGTAATAGATTTGATAATCGAGTCTGATGATTCATCAGAAAATCAATCACGCTGCACTGGTGTATGCACGACCCAGCATGGTTCAATAAATGCTAGATCGGTTGTAATAACAGCAGGCACATCACTACGCGGTAAAATATGGATAGGCAATGAATCAGAGGATAGTGGTGGCGACGGACGTCCATCTGTAAACAAACTTTCGGATGCGCTTTGCAAACTTGGCTTTCAACTCATTCGGTTGAAAACCGGCACTCCACCACGTTTAAAGGCTTCGAGTTGCAATTTCTCCGTTTGCGAAAGACAAGACGGCGAAAAGCCGCGCCCATTGTTCCACGTGGAACACAATGATGATATTTCAGACTCGTCAACGCAAAGTCCGAACACAGATACATGTTTAAAACCAAACGGCATCACAGAAACATCTACTGTTGATTCACCTTCAGTAAGTATTATTTTCCCCTCAAATGATACCTCAGCAATTGACACTACAACAAATGATGAGTGCATTGCACATTGTATATCAAATGTCAGTCAAGTCCGTATTGATGACTATAATGTAGATACTGTCGATCCTTCTCAACAGACGAGGATTACTAAGACAATAGACAACAAGCTACAGCCACGACAGCTTCATGATGATCATTTCATTAAAGCATTGCAATCTACAACCAGTGATACAATGTTCCACGTGGAACAACAACCTACGTCAGGCAATGTAATTTCACATCAGAATGTTTCATCATCGCCTGATACAATAATCATCCATACCCCAACCGTTTCCAACACAAACACACCATCGTCTACCTCTTCGTTGAGTGAACAACCGTACAAGTGTAATGATGGAAAATCACCAATACAAAACTGTCCTCAGCCACCAGTTTACAATGCCGACATAAAGTATTTTCTTTCAGATATTTGTTCTAATGCTTTTGTTGGAAGCAACAACTGCCACCACAACAACAGTGGCGATAGAAATATGAGCGATATGTTCCACGTGGAACAAGAGTTACCTTGTTGGATGACTCATACTACCGAAAAGACTCATGAAATAATACGTTCAAACTTGAATAAGTCTGCGCTGTACGGAGGATCAATTACCGGCACTGGCGTAAGATATTGCCCGTCGATCGAAGATAAAGTTGTACGGTTTGCTGATGCTAAGCAACATCATGTTATGCTAGAGCCAGAAGATTCGTCATGTACGGTCATATATCCGAATGGATTAAGTTGCAGTTTACCAAAAGATGTTCAAGAGGCAATGGTACATTCCGTACCTGGTCTTGAGAAAGCCGAATTTCTCGCGTACGCCTATGCAATTGAATATGATGGAATCGATGCACGCGAACTGAAACATTCACTAGAGTCAAAAAGAATATCAGGACTTTTCTTTGCCGGACAGATCAACGGTACAACTGGATATGAAGAAGCTGCTGCGCAAGGATTTATTGCTGGTGTAAATGCTGTATTCAAATGCCGAAATGAATGTCCCCTTATATTGAGCAGACAGGATGCATACATCGGTGTAATGATCGACGACTTGGTTACAAAAGGAACTGACGAACCTTATAGAATATTCACTAGTCGTGCAGAAAGACGTTTATTGTTAAGGCAAGACAATGCAAAGTACCGCTTGATCGATGCCGCGGAAAGAATAGGAATTAGAAGTACAAGCTACATAGCTAAAATCAGAGAACAAATTAAAATACTTGATGAGGCGTTAGTCAATGATCATATCTCAGTATCTAATGAATATCTTGATAAAGAGCTATTGATTATACGACTATATAGACCTTACATAGAGCAAGAAAAGAAGGAAGCTGAACGGGCTAAAGAAAGCGAGAAGCTTGCCATTCCATCATGGTTGGACTACGACAAGTGCACAGCTGTGCGGTTTGAAAGTCGTGAAAAGTTGAAGAAGTTTCGTCCAGAAACATTGGCACAGGCATCAAAGATACCTGGAGTCAATCCTAGTGATATAGCTATTCTAGCAATAATAATAAAGCGTGGCCATATTTAAACCAATCAAATCTAACAATAATATTATTAGTCATTATGATTAGTATTTATCAACATATTCTTGTTGATAACTTGTTTACTTATGAATACTTCTCATTTTTGCCTCCATATGAAAATTATGATATCATACTTCGCAACCTTTGAGAAAGAAGAAAGATAATGAGCGACACATCAGAAGCACGCGCAAAAGAAGCCTGGGAGAGGGCTACGGATCTATATGTGTCAACACTCTCGACACAAGAGGAGAAGGAACAGGCAAAGCGTCACTTCTCCATGGTGACTTCTATATCCGAGTCGAAGGGGCACTATACCGTATACACAGGCAACAAGTTTGCAGCAGAATTGTTGAGAGAAAAATATGGGACAAAGCTGAAGAATGCATTACTTCTTTCAGATGCAGGAGACATGCAGTCCCTTGAGTTCATGTTTGACGAAAGCGCGAAACCATCAATAGTCGTTCCTCAACAGCAAAGGCAAAACACTAACGCAACTGAAAAGGTTGCTCATTTCGTTTCGACAATGCCATTGAACGAATATTATACGTTCGATGAATTCGTCACAGGGCCTTCTAACAGCTGGGCTCATGCGGCGGCTAAAGGTGCTGCAAAGGAGCCCGGCAAAAAAGGATACAATCCTCTTTTCATACATGGTGGAACCGGCCTTGGCAAGACTCATATAATGCAGGCCATCGGAAACGAGATAAAAAAGAACAAACCTGATGCTTCAGTATGCTACCTTACCGCGGAGAGATTCCTTAATGAATACGTAAACGCATTGACGAGTTCATCAATGCAGCAATTCAGGGAACGGTACAGAAAGATAGATGTTCTTCTTGTGGACGACATACAGTTCATGAGTAGAGGAAGAGACTTTCAAGAAGAGTTCTTCAACACTTTCAACTCGCTTCATAACGACGGCAAGCAGATAGTTATGACAAGCGATGTGGCACCAAAGGATCTGCCAGGAATAGAATCGAGACTTATTTCGAGATTCGAATGGGGTATGGTTCAAGAAATTGAACAGCCTAGCTACGAAACGAGACTTGCAATTTTGAAGAAGAAGTCCGAAAGCATGGATACATCCGTGCCTGAAGAGACTTTGAAGTTCATAGCACATAACATAAAAAGCCATGTAAGGGCAATGGAAGGAGCATTGGGTAAAGTCAATGTAATGATGAAGCTTGACAGGTCCATAAAACTCAATGACGAAATTCTTTCCCACCTTCTTAAAGATTTCATAGAGAAGGAAAAGAAGCAAAAGAAAGTTACCATAGAGGAAATACAGACAGCAGTTGCAGCAAAGTATTCGGTTACCATGATGCAGATACTTTCGTCAGAGAGAACTGCATCATTCGTGACTCCGCGGCAACTAGCGATGTACATAGCAAGAAAGTTCACCACGAAAAGCCTTCCTGAAATAGCTAAACAGTTCGAAAAGACTCATGCAACGATCCTGCATGGAGTAAAGACTATCGAGAAACGGTTGGATGTGGAGCCGGAACTAAAGGAAAACCTCATCTCAATCATATCCGAGTTTGGCTACACTATGGAAGATCGCATCTGTTGAACTGGTGTAAACAACATGTGGATCAAACTGAAGTTGTCAACACAGCAAAGCAGCTATGAAACTCAATCAACCGGAAATTAAAATCGAAGTGAACAGGGCAATGTCAATGAAAGCCTTGTGCCACAAGCGTTTGATGAGTTATTTACACTGTCAACACACCTAATAATAATATAAAGTTCCTCTTTATCTTATTACAAGTATTTGATACAATTAACAACCCAAAGCCTAATGAGGGATGAGAAAGGAAAGAAAATGAAGTTTAGCATCTTGCGTTCAAAATTTATCGAAGCATTGAAGCCTGTCCAGAACATAGTTGCAAGCAAAGGATCGCTTCCTGTTCTGCAGAATGTAATGATAGATGCTCGCGGCGGCGACATAAAGCTTACGACAACCGACCTAGACATATCGATCAGGAGCACCGTTCCTTGCGAAGTTACCGAAGAAGGAGCGTCGACTCTTCCTGTTAAGCTCCTCTTCAATCTCATAAGCAAGGCTCCAGAAGGAAAGGTTGAAGTTGAGATAGACGGTTCCGAGCAGGCTGTGATACGCGCAGGCAGCGCAAGCTACAAGCTTAACGGAAAACCCGAGTCCGACTTTCCTAAGCCAGGAGTTGAGGACAACAGCTACGACTATACGATGCCGCGTCAGACACTTCAGGAAATGCTTCGTAAGACTGCATATGCGGCATCGCAAGACGATACTCGCAGAACACTCAAGGGTGTTTTAATGAGCTTCAAGGATTCCAAGCTCACGATGGTTGCAACTGACGGACGTCGCCTCGCCCTTGTCGAAAGGGAGATGGAATTTCCGAAAACTTCCGAGCGTGATATTGTATTGCCTTCCAAGGCTGTTCAGGAGCTGCAACGTCTTCTTTCCGGTGAAGGAGATGTAAAGATAAACGTCCAGAATACACGAGTTAGCTTCAACCTTGGCTTGGTGCAGATTTACTCTAAGCTCATGGACGATGCATATCCGAACTATCGTCAGGTAATCCCCACCGAGTGCAATCACACAATAACAGTTGATCGTCAGCTTTTACTTGATGCACTTGAACGCGCAAGCGTCATGACGATGGATGAAGCTCATTCTACAAAGCTAATATTTGATGCCAACAGGCTTACCGTTACTTCAGCTGCAAGCGAAATAGGTGAAGCAAAGGATGAGGTTCCGATCAAGTATGCTGGCGAAACCATAGAGATAATGTTTAATCCAAGCTACGTCATGGATCCTCTGAAGGCTATAGATGATGATGAAATAACAATAAACATGAACAATGGACATTCACCTGCTGTGATAAAGTGTTCCATACCTTTCCTGTATGTGCTTATGCCTCTTAGGATAAATTAAACAAGTAATCTGATTAGCAAAAGGTCAATGGTGAACCGATGAAACTTTGGACAGACAAAAACTACCCTATCATAATATCCTGCGCGAAGGAACTTTCGCGCTGGACTGAAATAGAGGTTCTTAATTTAGGATACAAACCGATAGAGGTAACCGAAAACACAGTCGTAATTCGCGGCTCAATGAGAGACGTGATGAAGCTTAACCTTCGTTTGCGTACTGCCCATCGTGTTCTGGTACCTCTTCTTAGAACCCGTTGTCGCAATATTCGTGATCTTTACGAATCTGCTCTTTCAATAGACTGGGAGAATCTCATTGAAGTTGATGGATATTTTTCTGTCTCATCAATAGTCCACAACAACACAATACGTGATACTCGTCTTCCATCGTTGTACACAAAGGATGCCATAGCCGACAGGATGCGCGAAAGGTGCCATAGGCGCCCAGATTCAGGTGGAGAGAACATAGGTTCTGCCGTATTCGTATATTGGGAACGTGATGAAGTAATCATATATCTTGATACCTCTGGAGAACCTCTCTCAAAGCGCGGGTACAGAAAGATACCTGGATCGGCTCCGATGCAGGAGACTCTCGCTGCAGCATGTATAATGGCGATGAGATGGAACAAAAAGGATCCGTTTCTCTCGCCTATGTGCGGCAGCGGAACTCCCGCAATAGAAGCTGCCATGATGGCGATGAATAGGGCTCCCGGAACATTGAAGGGACATTTTGCTTTTCAATCTGTTAAGGGATATAATAGAATTATTCCAGGTGAGATTGCGCAGCGTGTCGCTCCCAGGCAGAGGGCAGGTGCAACGCCTGAGCAGATTTGGAAAGAAATAGTTCTCGAGGCGAAGGATGAAGAGAATGTCACTGACATGCCTAGGATAATCGCGACGGACATATCTCCTGATGCTGTCGAAAATGCTCATTCAAATGCCATAGCCGCTGGAGTAGCTCCTTATATAGAGTTTAAGGCATGCGATTTTGCAGATTCGCCTATCCCTGACAAAAACGGGTGCGTATTTTTCAATCCTGAATACGGAATACGACTTGGTACATACGAAGAGCTTGCTCCTGTATACGAACGTATAGGTACTTTCATGAATGAGAAGTGCAGAGGATGGACTGGTGGACTGATAACAGGTAATCCTGATCTTGCGCGTCTTGTCAATTTGTATTACAAAATTAGAGTCCCTTTCTTCAACGGACCAATCGATTGCCGGCTATTCATATATCCAGGCTGCGAATTGAAAGGACAGAATGTGTCATGAGAATGGAAGAATTTCTAGCCCAGACCATACTAAACGCCGCCAAGAGCGATGCTGGTGAAGTTCCTGAAAATTCACCAGAAGAGAATGTTGCAGAAGAAGAGCATGTTCCTGAAGAATTGGATGTGCAAAAGGCGGTAGTTGAGGAACTTGCCGTAGATAAGGCAAAACTTGAAGAAAAGGTAGAGACACTTCAGAAAAAACTGGAAACTCTTGAGTCTGTCTCGTTGTCTGAAGAGGAACTCAAAAAGGCCAACGATTCACTTAAGTCCAAGCTTGACTCTGTAATCTCTGAACTTGAGTCATCAAAAGAGCAGATAAATGTTCTCAAGATGCAAGTTGCCGAACTTCAAGATAAGCTTGCAATTGAACAAGAGCGTCATTTTGAAGAACAGGAAAGAAATCCAAATGCATTGGCACTTCTTGACCGCGATGTAGATTTACCAGATCGCTTTCCTGGAGAAACACGCGATCATGTCCTCGAAGTCGTAAAAGAAGCTAGAGATAAAGCCGAATCTGATGGACGCATACGACGTGCACAGCTTTTGGAAGGTGTTCTTGTATCAAATGAACCTAGCGGCAATCTAGTAAATAAGCGTGCAGCTCTTGAAAAGTTCTTCAAAGATAATGGCAATATACTTTCAGGTCCTGTTCTGGAAGAACTTTCAAAATATGGTATTCCGCACAAGAAGGGCGAAGAATACATGCTTCCGTCAGAAATCCTGACTTGGATGTATTGATAATATCAAGTGATTTATCAACAAACTAATGAACAACTGTATATAAGTTTATAATTCTGTTGATAGTGTTGATAACATACCCCTTGTCAGTTGATAAAATAAAGTCCATAATATCCCACCGTGACAAACCTAAGTCCAGAGTTCTGCTTTAAGGTCAGAGAAGCCAGGCGCGCAGCGAAGATTTCGCAAGGTGAGCTTGCTGCTGAAGTCGGTTGCAAACAATCGGCCATTTCCATGTTTGAACAAGGGGATGGAACAAAGCTGAACGATGAAGTCATTGGTAAGATCGCAAAAAAGTTCGGGCTAGATATATCATCAAAAGGAGACGACAAGTCTGGTTCAGATTCATTGTTGTCTGCTCATATCAGGCATGATTCGCATTCAGGTTTTTGCCCTAATGCGAATTGTCCTTCAAATCACCGCTATGAAGTAGATGGTAGATGGCTTGCACGTCCAGATCGTGAGACTGCCGATCCGGTTGGTGGACGCTTTTGTGCAGTATGCGGTGAAATACTTGAGAGGCGTTGTCCGAATTGCGGAGCCACTGTACACAGCGGTGCGGTATGCTCGTTTTGCGGTGAGCCATACATAACCATGTAACCACGGATTTTTTTGCGTGGTTTATGATATAATACTCCGTTGTGAAGATTGTGTTTCTGTTTATTGACGGGGTGGGGCTACGCGAGCCGTCGGCAGATAATCCGGTAAACTCGGAAGTCTGCCCGACGTTGTGTCGTCTCATATCCGGGAGTTCTGTTCCAATCGACGCATGCCTTGGGGTCGAAGGTTTGCCGCAGTCGGCTACGGGACAAGCTACGATGTTCACAGGAGTAAACTGTTCGAAGGCGATGGGTCGCCATTGTGAAGGGTTTCCAAGTCCGGCGCTTCGCTCCATAATAGAGGAGAACAATCTTTTTCTTCAACTTCGCAAGCGCGGCAAGACCGTACGTTTTGCGGATGCTTACCTTATCGATTCTCCAGACGACCTCAAGGTGCGTCGCTTCAAGTCCGCAACAACCGTAATGGCGCTAACTGCGCCTGAGACGATAGCGACTTCAGAAGACCTTATGCAGAACCGCGCGATCATGCAGGATATAACGCGCGAAACGATACAGGACCGTTATCCCGACATTCCTGTAATAACACCACAGCGCGCCGCCGAACATCTTTTCGGCATTGCTCGCGAAAGCGATTTCACTCTATTCGAATTTTTTCAGACAGATGTGTCGGGACACTCTCTAGACTATGCGCGCGCGTGTTCCGTATTGCGTGCTTACGATTTGTTCCTTTCTGCACTTGTCCGGTTCATAGAGGCGGCAGGGCTAACGCTTGTCATGACGTCCGATCACGGCAACATAGAGGCTATGACTGAGCGTGGACACACCACGAATCCGGTTCCATTCATAGCACTTGGTCCTCGCGCATCGTTCATCCGCGATAGAGTTAAGTCGCTTGTTGACGTAACCCCGGCCATTCTCGCCGCCTTCGACGAACTGGGTTGAGTGCACTGCGCTTCACCCGAGCATCTGCAAAATTTGGTAAAATATGCGATATGAAAGTAGCATTATGTATCTTTACATTTGTTATGAACTCGTTAGCGCTTGTTGCGCTTGCGGATTCTTCGCCGCTTGATGTACAGAAGTCCGGTGATACATTGCCGACTGCAGCTATTGAGAAAAAGGCAACATACAATGGTGTGGGGCGCATAAAGATAAAGACGATCCCCTCGGACGTGCGTGTGCAGCTGGATGGCGATTTTGTTGGAACAACCAAGCCCGATTCAAAAGGCGGCGAAGCCAGCAAGGCGCTTGTAGTTGATAATGTTCCTGCTGGCGATCATGTTCTTGTGATGAAACGTTTCGGATATGAGGATCTTACTGTACCGGTAAAGGTACATGCCGGTAAGACTGCAACAGTCAACAAGCGAGTCAATCGCGTATTTCGACCGAATGTCGAGGTCGTCTCGAATGGCGCAACATATAAGGGAGTGCTCGTCAGCAAGACGTACGACTACATCGTCATTGAGACCAAGCCTGGCATACAGCGTTGCTTTCCGATTGCAGACATAAAGAAGATATCCAATTTGGAGACTCATGGTAAATGAAGATAAGCGACATACTGGCGAAGGGTCGTCCGAGTGTATCGTTTGAGATATTTCCGCCTAAGCGCGACATGCCGTTCGACGGAATACGTGATACGGTCTCGCGCCTTGCTCAGCAGAAGCCGGCATTCATGTCTGTTACCTATGGAGCTTCGGGCAATGCGTGCGCCAACACTGTAGAGGTTGCATCGTTCGTACAGGAGTGCGGCATAAGCGCACTTGCGCATTTGACATGCCTCACATCGTCACGGGACAGGATAGCTGACGAGATCAAAGCCTTGCGATCAGCATCGGTAGAGAACATACTATGCCTGCGCGGCGATATGCCGAAGGACTCCACCGAGCCGCCGCCCGGGTTCTTCCGTCATGCCGTCGACCTTGTGCATGCGCTGCGTCCATCCGGTTTCTGCCTTGGTGGGGCGTGCTATCCCGAACGCCACCCCGACTGTGCTCACATGGAGGAAGACATCGCTTACCTTCGCGACAAGGTTGACGCAGGGCTCGACTTCCTGACAACCCAGATGTTCTTTGACAACAACGTCTACTTCCGCTACCTCGCAAAACTGCGCGACCGCGGCGTAACTGTACCTGTCATAGCTGGCATCATGCCTGTGACGAACGGACGTCAGATTGAGCGCATATGCCGACTATCCGGCACTTCTCTTCCGAACCGCTTCAAGTCGATAGTCGATCGCTATGGGGACACTCCCCAGGCCATGCTTGATGCGGGCGTCGCCTATGCGACTGAGCAGATAGTCGATCTCTTCGCCAACGGCGCGAACGCGGTGCACGTATACACAATGAACCGTCCTGAAGTAGCCGAACGCATAATGCGGAATCTGCGAGGCATCCTTGACGATTGACGTCAAACAGGTCTGCCGCTATCTGCGGCTTTATGGACGCCAGCCCGGCGCGGCGCTGGAAGAGCGCATAGATGCGATGCTCGAAGCGTCGCAGAAGACGATGCGTCCTCTTCGGACGTGGCGAAGATTTGACGACATCTTTGCAGCGGGCGGATCCGATTCGGAATCGCTAAGGAAGCATCTCGCGGGATGCCACGCTGTATATCTCGTTTGCGGCACGATAGGCGCCGCGTTCGACGCGCTTCAGCGAAAGACGTCGGCGGCATCGCCATCGGACGCGTTCGTGCTGCAGGCAATAGGCGCTGCGGCGATAGAGGCGTGGATGGACGAGACCGAAGCCGAGATCCGCCGCGAACTGAAGGACGGTGAGTTGCTTGTAGACCGCTATTCGCCAGGATACGGTGACTATCCACTCGTCGCGCAGAGGAGGCTGTTGTCTCTTCTCGATGCGCCGCGCAATGTAGGCGTTTCGCTCACTGATACCCTTATGATGGTTCCATCGAAATCGGTAAGCGCCGTGATAGGCGTCAAGATGGAGGAGTCGACATGAACACAGAAACAAATGCCATCTTCACCCGCGGCAAAGTCCTGCTTCTGGATGGAGCCATGGGTACTGAACTTCAGGCGCGCGGGCTCAAGCCAGGAGAGGAGCCGGAGCTGTGGAACCTTACTCGGCCAGACGACATACGCGCTGTTCACGAAGCGTATCTCGCTGCTGGCTCTGACATCATCTACACGAACACCTTTGGAGCGAACGCCGCGAAGTACCGCGGCAATGCTCCGCTGGAGGATGTTGTCGCTGCTGGTGTCGCCGTCGCTCGCGAAGCTGCGATGCGCGCGGGCGGCGAAAGGTTTGTCGCGCTTGATGTCGGCCCGACGGGACGTCTCCTAAAGCCCGCTGGCGACTTCGAGTTCGATGCGGCGTACGATGCCTTCGCGGGGCTTGTTCGGACCGGTGCGAAGGCAGGCGCCGACTTCGTCGTCATTGAGACGATGGCCGATCTCTACGAGCTCAAGGCCGCAGTCCTTGCCGCTAAGGAGAATTGCGACCTGCCGGTCATTGCGACTGTTGCGCTCGGACTTGACGGAAAGCTTCTTACCGGCGCGGATGTCGATTGCGTAGCCGCGCTGCTTGAGGGACTCCGCGTCGACGCGCTAGGCTTCAACTGCGGGTTCGGACCCGACATGATGCTTGGATTCATGAAGCGCCTTCGCGCCCGCACATCACTGCCGATTGCTGTTAAGCCTAACGCTGGACTCCCGAAGGTCGTGGAAGGTAAGACAGTCTTCAACGTCGGCCCTGATGAATTCGCAAAGGGAGTCGCAGAGCTTGTGGAGGCAGGCGCGACGATAGTGGGCGGATGCTGCGGCACAACCCCCACGCACATCGCAGCGGCATGCAGGGCTGTTTCGACGAAAACGCCGCACTCCCTTGAAGACCACGCATTGCCTAAAGCCGTCATCACATCCGGCTCGCGCTCTGTCGACATTCCGTTCAGCGACTCAATCATAATCGGCGAACGCATCAATCCGACAGGAAAGAAAAAGCTGCGTGCGGCGCTTCAGGAAGGCAACGTCGCTTACGTTCTTCGTGAAGCGGTTTCGCAGGCGGATGCTGGCGCACATGTGCTTGACGTAAATGTTGGCGTTCCCGGACTCGATGAACCAGCTGTTCTCGATGCGACCGTGCAGGCAGTGCAGAGTGTCACCGACCTTCCCCTCCAGATAGATACTTCCGATCCAGTCGCACTGGATCGTGCAATGCGCCACTATAACGGCAAGCCTCTAGTCAATTCCGTGAACGGCAAGCGCGAGTCGATGGATGTTGTTCTTCCGATTGTTGCGAAGTATGGCGGTGTCATCGTAGCCCTCACTCTCGACGAGAGCGGAATTCCGGCGACGGCGGAAGGGCGCGTCGATATTGCGCGTCGCATTGTGGAACGTGGCCGTGATTTCGGACTGACCTCAGACGACTTCCTTGTGGATGTTCTCTGCATGGCGGTGAGTGCCGGGCCGGAGAGCGCGAACGTCGCAATAGAGGCGATGCGCCGCGTTCGCGAGGAGCTGGGCTGCCGCACATGCCTTGGTGTCTCTAACATTTCTTTCGGACTCCCCGCTCGCCCGTTGGTGAATGCCGCGTTCTACACGATGGCTCTTTCGGCAGGACTCTCCGCCGGCATAGTGAACCCGTTGTCGGACGAAATGATGTCTGCATACAGAGCCTACCGTGCGCTCACGGCCCGCGATTCGAACTGTGCTGAATGGATTGCTCACGCAGAGAAATTGGAAACGAGCCCTGCTCGGGTTGTTGCTGTGAAATCGCCGCGCAGCATTGACAATCCCGCCGTGCCTAACGGAGCGATTGAGGAACGCCCACTTGCTTCCGCCATTCGCCACGGACTCAAGGCCGACGCCGCCTCGCTCGCGAAAGCAGCGATTGCAAACGGTGCAGATCCACTTGAGATCGTCAATGACGAAATCGTGCCTGCGCTGGAAGTCGTAGGCAAAGGTTTCGAATCGGGGAGGGTGTTTCTTCCACAGCTCCTAATGGCGGCGGAGGCAGCTGGCGCGGCGTTCGATGTCGTTCGCGCTTCGATGCCGGCGAAGGAAGATGCAGACGTGAAGGGACCGATCGTCATCGCAACCGTCAAAGGTGACATACACGACATCGGCAAGAACATCTGCCGCGCACTTCTCGAGAACTACGGCTTCAAGGTGATAGACCTTGGCAGGGATGTCCCGCCGGAGACCGTCGTCGCGGCGGCTCTTCGAGAGAAGGCGAAGCTCGTCGGGCTCTCCGCACTCATGACTACGACCGTGGGCGCGATGGAGGCCACAGTGCGCCTCGTGCATGAGCGCGTCCCCGGCTGCCTTGTGACTGTTGGCGGTGCAGTTCTCACAGAGGACTACGCAAGGAAGATCGGCGCCGACAACTACTCCAAGGATGCTATGTGTCTCGTCAGATATGCGGAGTCGCTGTTCGGGGGCAAACCTTCGTGATGTCCGGAGGCGACAGCAAGGCGTTCGCGAAGAGCGCGCTGCTGATGTTCATCGCGCTGCGCATGGGCGACGTCGTGAACCTCGCAGCGGGGATGTGGTTTGTGCCGCGCTATGTTTCGTCTGAGGACATAGGTGCCGTTCTCCCTGTCGCTTCGTTTGCGACGTTCATCTCCCTTCCTGTATTTGCGCTTGCGATGGCGGTGATGAAAGAGTCCGCCGCGCTTGCCGCTAAGGGCGAGCGCGGGCGCGTCAAGTCCCTACTCTTGGGTGTGTTCGTCGCCGTCGCCGTCGCGCTCGTCGTCGTGCTTGCGGTCGCCGCCGTCACTGTACCGAGATTCCTTGGGGCGATGCGCGTCTCTGATGCATCAGTCGGATTTCTTGTTGTTGCGGCGGCGTTTCTCGGATGTGTCGCGCCGGTCTACACGGACGCGCTACAGTCGCTTCGCAAGTTTCGTGAGCTTGCGGTTGTCGAGGTCGCTGGCGCGTCGGTGCGCTTCGTCACGATGCTGATCGCAATGCCTGTGCGCGCTCTTGCCGGATATTTTGCAGGGCAGTCGTCCCTGCCTGCGTTCAGGATCGTCGGCAGCCTGATCGCCATGCGGCGCGATCTGGCCGTGAAGGGAGAACCCTACTGGAGCATGTCTGCCGTGCGCAGGCTCGGCTTGGCCTTCACCGCAATACTCGTCTACCAGGGCGTCCCGATGGCGGCGTCGCTCGTAGAGCAGTCGTTGATGCGAACATCTCTCTCTGCAACCGACTCTGCCGGCTACTACATGGTTTCGCGCTTTTCTGATTTTCTTTCGTATCTCACATTCCCTCTTCTTCTGGTCATGTTCCCATATGCGGCGACTGCCGCGGCGAACAACCGCTCTACGCGTCCCTACGTGGTGAAGTGCATGGCGGTAACGCTTGTCGCCGCCGCTGTGATGTCGATCGTCTATGCATGCGTTGGTGCCCGGCTCCTCGCTCTTCTGCCACATGGCGCGGACTATGCGGCATATGCGCCGTACATGCCGTGGCTTACGATTGCCGGCGCGCTTACGACGTGTCAGGTGTTCTGCACCAACGCCGAAGTCTCGGCCGGACGCTTCGGTTTTCTGAAGTGGCTGGTGCCTCTGCACATCGTCTATCCGATCCTTCTGGTCGCTGGCGTGCGCCTCGGTCTTGTCGCCGACATGACGGTTTTAGTAATCTGCTTCTTTGCCGCTTCACTCGTCCGCTTCGCATTCGCGCTTGCCGAAGAGAGGGAAGTTTGATACAATTTCCATGTGAGCCAATTCAAAGCAAAATAAAAACAAAAAGAAGGAGAAGTGGCCATGGCATGCTCGTGCAGCAAGAAATGCAAATGCAATACAGAGTTCATCGCCCCGATGAGCGCGCTCTGGGAAGTCTACGACGGCATCGGCGCCAAGTCCGATGTGGTTGCGATCGCGTGGGAGCGCGAGGACGGAAAGGTCTTCCGCTACGACCTGCCGATTCCGCAGCGCCTCGACCCGCAGGCCGCCAAGAAGGTGAGTCACGTCGTCGACCGCATCGCGAAGTTCATCGTCTGGTCTGCGGGCGGCTGGAAGCTCTATCTTGCCGGTCCCGACGCCGTCGTGCAGCCTGTCGCAAAGGCTTATACGAAGAAGGGCGCGCGCAAGTTCGACTATGGCTTCTTCTCCGACCTCTACGGTCGTCCTGTCGAAGCGGTCGTCGTTCCTCTCAAGAAGATGCCCGAGATGCACGAGACCCTCACAAAGGTCAAGACCGTCGCAGACGGCTGCCGCATCGGCTTCGACCTCGGCGCGAGCGACTTCAAGATCTCCGCTCTCAAGGAAGGCGAGGTCGTCTTCTCCAAGGAGTTCCCGTGGGATCCCCGCAACAACCCCGATCCCGAGTACCACTACTCGATGCTTACCGCCGGCCTCAAGGAGGCTGCCGCAACGCTGCCGCGCGTGGACGCGATCGGCGGCTCGACCGCCGGAACGCTCGTCGGCAAGAAGATGGGCGTCGCCTCGCTCTTCCGCGCCATCAAGGAGCAGAACCCCGAGAAGTATCCTGTCGCGCAGGACATGTTCTTCCGCGTCGAGAAGGATTGGGGCGTTCCGTTCGAGATCTACAACGACGGTGACGTCTCGGCTCTCGCCGGCATGATTACGATGGGCAAGAAGGGCATCCTTGGCGTCGCCATGGGCTCCTCCGAGGCCGTCGGCTACATCGACCAGTCCGGCGCTCTCACGGGCCGCATCACCGAGCTCGCGTTCGCCCCTGTCGACTTCAACCCGAACGCTCCGCGCTGCGAGTGGTCCGGTGACGCCGGCGTCGGCGCGATGGCGTTCTCGCAGCAGGCCGTCAACTGGCTCGCCGAGAAGTTCGGCTTTGAGTTCCCGAAGGAGATGAAGCTCCCCGAGCGCCTCAAGGTCGTCCAGGCCGCGATGGAGAAGGGCGATCAGCGCGCCCTCAAGGTCTATGTCCAGATCGGCCGCTTCCTCGCGCACGCGATTCCGTGGTACAACGAGTTCTACGACTACTCCAGTATGATGCTCCTCGGCCGCGTCACCTCCGGACTCGGTGGCGACGTGATCCTCGAGACGGCGAAGACCATGCTCAAGGACGTCTATCCCGAGTGGGCCGAGAAGATCGAGCTCGTCGTTCCCGATGAGCACTTCCGCCGCCTTGGCCAGTCCGTCGCCGCCGCGCAGATTCCCGTCATCAAGAAGGCTCCCGCCAAGAAGGCGCCCTGCAAGAAAGGCTGCAAGAAGTAAGCCATGAGCAACCGCGAATACACAAAGGAGCAGCTCGACGCCGCTCTCGCCTCGATGGGCGTGACGGACCAGACGGACGTCTCGCGCTACGGTTCGGGCCACATCAACGACACCTTCAAGGTCGAGACGAAGTCCGGTGTGCGCTACATCCTGCAGCGCGTCAACACCGACATCTTCCCGCCGGAGATGCTTAAGGAGAACGTGATCCGCGTCACCGAGCACCTCGCGAAGAAGGGCATCAAGTCGCTCGTCGTCAAGGGCTACGAAAACCCGTGGCGCCTCTACGAGTTCCTCGAAGGCTACACCTCGACGGACCTCGTGACCGAGCCCGCCCAGGCCGAGCTGGTCGCTGGCGCTTTCGCAAAGTTCCAGAACGACTGCGCCGACATGCCGCCTCCGCGCCTTGGCGAGATTATCCCGAAGTTCCACAACACGGTCGACCGCCTTCGTCTTCTCGACGAGGCTGCGGCAGCCGATGTTAAGGGACGCAAGGCGTCGGTCGCCGCGGAGCTCGCTTTCGTCGACGCCCGCCGCGAAGAGGCCGCTAAGATCGTTACGATGATGGAGCGCGGCGAGATACCCGAGCGCATCACCCACAACGACACGAAGATCAACAACGTGATGCTCGCGCCCGACGGCACGAACGTCGTGATCGACCTCGACACGACGATGCCCGGCTCGGCCCTCTACGACTTCGGCGACATGGTCCGCACCTCGTCCGCCGCCGCCGCCGAGGACGAGAAGGACCTCTCGAAGGTCTACTCCAAGAAGGAGTACTTCGAGGCGCTCGTCAAGGGCTACCTCGCGCAGGCGAAGTTCCTGACCGAGGCCGAGAAGGCGAACCTTGCTTTCGCAGGCCGCCTCATCACGCTTACGATCGGCATCCGCTTCCTTACGGACTACCTCGCTGGCGACACCTACTTCCGCACGGCCTACGACGACCACAACCTCGTCCGCTGCCGCACGCAGTTCAAGATGGTGCAGTCGATGGAGGAGCAGGCTGCCGAATACGAGGCTATCGTCAAGAAGTATTCGTGAGCGAAGAGCCTTGCACGATAGCGGCGATCGCCACAGCACCCGGAAGGGGAGCGGTGGCGATCGTTCGTGTTTCCGGTCCAGACGCTTTTGCCGTCGCAGAGCGCCTGACCGGCCGACGTGCGGAGCCTGGACGCATCGCCATCCGCACGCTATCTCTTGACGGCGCGATTCTCGACAGGTGCGTCGTGCTCGCGTTTGCCGCGCCGCGCAGCTACACCGGCGAGGACGTTGTTGAGTTCCAGTGCCACGGCGGCAGCGTAACTCCGCGCCGCATACTTGAAGCTTGCTTCTCGTCCGGCGCCCGTCTCGCCCGGCGCGGCGAATTCACCGAGCGCGCGTTCCTCAACGGTTGCATGGACTTGAGCGAAGCCGAAGGCGTGATAGAGCTCGTGGATGCGAAGACCGATCGCGCGGCGGATGATGCTCTCTCGCGACAGGGCGGTTCTGCGGCTCGTGCCTACCGTGCGCTTTACGACAAGGTGCTTCGCCTGTCTTCCACGCTCGAACACGCGCTTGATGTTGACGAGTCGGACCTGCCGCCGACATTTCTCGATGAAGCGACGACCGAGGCCGCCGCGGCGAAACATGAAATAGAACGCGCACTCGCGCGTGCGCGCGAGGGACGCATCCTTCGCGACGGTGCTCTTGTCGTTCTCGCAGGTCCGCCGAACGCCGGCAAGTCCTCTCTAATGAACGCGCTACTTGGCACAAGCCGTGCGATAGTCTCGGCGACGCCGGGCACTACCCGCGACTCCATCGAAGAATGGCTCGATGTCGGCGGTTGGCCTGTGCGTCTCGTGGATACCGCTGGACTTCGTGGAACAGCGGACGAGATAGAGGCCGAAGGCGTGCGTCGCGCCGAGGCGCTTGTCGCGAAGGCCGATATCGTCCTCGCGCTCGACTGCGAGGTTGACGGCGCTGTACGCGTCCACTCCAAGTGCGACATCTCCCGCGAAGATGGTGCGCTCAATGTGTCTTCCGTCACCGGTGAAGGTCTTGACGCGCTCAAGGCCGCGATTGTTGCGAGACTTTCTTCTTTAAGCGCGAATGCCGACGAAGATACTCCGACGCCGAGCGACCGCGAAAAGTCTCTGCTCGCCGAGGCGCGCGCGGCGCTTGATGTTGGCATGGCCGATCCTGTGCTGGCCGCGAATGCGGTGCGCCGTGCGGCGGACGCGCTCGCCCGCCTGGTCGGAGCCGTCTATTCCGACGATCTGCTAGACTCCCTCTTCTCCCGCTTCTGCGTCGGCAAATAGCTCACAGCTGAAGAGCTGGCACCTTGGGAGAGCGGGCGTCTCGCCCGCTCAGAAGGAGAAGTAAATCTTCCTTAATCGCGGGCGAGGACTCCCGCTCTCCCAAGTCCCTATCCACGCCATAACCAACCCCACTTGCTTCCCTTTGCGCAGGGCGCATGCTTGCGGGTGGAGGCGTCCATTTGGTATAATTGGCTTGTGAAAAAAAATGCGGATATTAGGCTGACGGCGTTCTTCGCCGTTGGCGATGTTTTGCCACACTGCGGAGAGCTTTCGCGCGATGAGATCGTGCGGCGACTCGTGGAGGGTATATATCGTACGGGGCGTGTGCCGCCCACTGGGATAGAAGAGACCACGGCCGCCGTCCTCAAGCGCGAGGCCGCCGGCTCGACCATAATAATGGACGGTCTCGCCTTGCCCCATGCCAGAATAGAGGGGCTCTCAGAGCCGCGTGTCGCCATTGCGACGAGCGAACGCGGCATCGTATGGCCCGGCGAGGATTCGGCCGTGCACCTTGCGTTCCTCCTTCTCATTCCGCGCGACAAGCCCGCCCTCTACCTTCAGATATTGCGCGCCCTCACGACTGCGCTGAAGGACGACGCCACCTTGCGCACCGTCGCCGCGATGACGAACGCCGGCGACATATACCGCTTCTTCGAGAGCGGAAAGGCGTATCTGCCGCGCTACATAACCGCCGCCGACATAATGACGCGCGATTTCCTTACCTTGCGCGACGTCGACACCCTTCAGAAGTGCGTCGATACATTCATAGAGAACAAGGTGAGCGAAGTTGCCGTCCTCGACCGCGATGGCGACCTTAAGGGGGTCGTTCGCGCCGGCGAACTGTTGCGCGTCTGCCTGCCTGAGTATCTCCTCTGGATGAGCGACCTTACCCCCATCGCAAACTTCGAGCCGTTCGCGCAGGTTCTCGAAAACGAACGCCGCACCTGGCTCAGCGAGATTCTAGTCAAGGAGTTCCCGGTCGTAACGCCCGATACTCCCGCAATCCAGGTCGCTGGAGAGATGACCCGCTACAAGAGCTCCAAGTGCTATGTGCGCGAAGGCGGCAAGCTGGTCGGTGTTGTGCGTCTGCCGCGTTTCCTCAACAAGATATTCAGGGAGTAGTCGACGATGAAACTCAATCCCAAGGTTTTTCTGCTTGCGCTGGTCGTCGCACTGGTCTCGTTTGGTGGCTGGGCCGGTGGCCTTGCCGAAAGCTTCACCCAGACGGTGACCCTCGCCGTATTCGCTGGCGTCATTTCGACGACCCTCTTTTTCTGGGAACGCCGAGTTGCCGCGGCATTCATCGGCGTAGCCATATTGATTGCAACCCATGCCATGACGCTCCAGTCGATCCTTAGGGCGACCGAGCTGGACATCATATTCTTCCTTGTGGGCATGATGATCATAGTCGGCGTCCTCAAGGACCTAGGCTTCCTTACGTGGGTCATTCAGTCGATCATCAACCGCAAGAACATGAACGGCGTCTCGTTCACGGCGATACTATGCGTTCTCTCGGCGGTTTTGGCGTCGGTTGTTGACGAAGTCTCGTCCATAGTTGTCGTGCTCGCGCTGGTCTTCCAGGTCTGCGACACGCTTAAGCTGCGGCCACACCCGTTTGTCCTTATCGCCGTAATGGCGACGAACATCGGCTCGTCGGCGACGATGCTCGGTAACCCCGTCGGCATCTTCATCGGCAACAAGGCCGGGCTCACCTTCGCGCAGTTCCTTGTCGGCGCAACGCCTGTGGCCCTGATATCGCTCATCGCCACTCTGTTCCTGACCATAGTCTGGTTCCGCAAGGACATCCGCTCAATGACGCTCGCGATGGCCCGCCACCGCCGCATGGGTCTTGGTCCGGTGCTGAAGATTCCATACAAGACCGGTCTCGTCATTCTTCTCGCGACGGTCTCGGTCATCGCCTTCCACCACCAGATCGAGCACGCCCTCGCCCTCGGCGGCGTCGCAAACAAGAACGCCTTCCTCATAATGACGCCTCTGATCGTCGCCGGAATCCTCATGATATGGCGTCCGCACCGTGCGCGCCACTATGTGGAAAAGGATGTGGAATGGTGGACGCTGCTGTTCTTCATGCTGCTCTTCGCAATAGCGGGATCGCTTAACGAGCAGGGCATAACCCAGAACCTGGCCGACAGCCTGACCGAGCACGTCTCTGGCGGACCGAAGGGAATGATACCGCTCGTGCTCCTTATAGCGTCCCTCGGCTCTGCGTTTGTGGACAACATAGTGTTCGTCGCGGCGTTCACACCTGTCATTCAGGCGCTCGTGGACCGCTCGGCGGACTATTCGGTTCTGTGGTGGGCGCTTCTCTTCGGCGCATGCTTCGGCGGAAACATCACCGTAGTAGGTTCAACGGCCAACATCGTGGCGTCGGGCCTTCTCGAAAAGCACGGCCACCACCCGATAAAGTTCGGAGTGTGGATAAAGCTCGGTGCCATCGTCGGGCTTGTGACCGCGCTGATCGCCTGGGCGATGCTGCTCATATTCCCGTCGCCGCGCCCGGCCTCAGTCACCGACCCCGAGCCTGCTCCAGTGGTCGAGGAGCTTCCATCCCTAAACGGATAAAATCTTTGCGGGGACAGTCCCCGCACTTTGGCTTTGGGGGAGCGGGCGTCCTCGCCCGCTCATAATCCAACTAAAAGCTGCTCTTCTGCTTTGGCGGTGATTATGGTAAAATATGTTTTGTCACATGAGCAAGGAAAGAAACAATTTTATTGATAGGCATAGTGCTCTGTTCTGGTACACTCCAGAAGCAGAGAAGCGCAATATTAGCGATGAACTGCTTGTCGAGACTGTGCTCAACGACGGTACTTTGGATGATTTTCGCGAATTGAAGAAGGTCCTTACTCCTCAACGGGTAGCCAAGGTCTTTTTCGGTGCAAGCGAACGGCAGGTGAAGAACTACTACCCTGAAATACGCAACTTCTTTTCGCTTGCGTTGAAGCAATATGCATGAGGAGATATTAAGTCTTAGTCAGCGCCAGATTTTGCCGTTGATGGCCAAATTCAGGCGCGAGTATTACTTGGTTGGTGGTACCGCAATAGCCTTCTATCTTGGCCACAGGCGATCAATAGATTTTGATTTGTTCAAGTATACCAGACTCAACCATAAGAAGAATTTGGATGCTATAGTAGCTGGAGGATTCGCCCATCAGGTAACGCGTCGAGTAGAGGAGCAGATGAACCTCATCGTTAATGGCGTAAAGGTGACATTCTTTCAATACCCTTTCCATGTGCAGCCTGAGAGTCTCTTCAAAGATGTGTTCCGTATGCCGTCATTGCTTACTTTGGCCGCAATGAAAGCATACGCACTTGGGCGGCGGTCCAAGTGGAAGGATTATGTGGACCTCTATTTCTTGCTTAGGTATCATTTCGCTCTGACGGAAGTGACCGATAAGGCAGATGAGATTTTCGGTGAGCTGTTCTCGGAGAAGCTGTTCCGTGCTCAACTGTCGTATTTTGCCGATGTCGATTATACTGAGGCTGTCGAGTATCTTGCAGACAATCCGCCATCAGATGAAACCATAAAAGCCTATCTTACTGAAGTGTCGCTGTCTGGCATAAACGATTGACCTCTATATTAGTCCCGATCTTCGCACTTGCCATACGGGTGGTGCGCTAGAAGGAGTGTTAAATCTTCCATATACGCGGGCGAGGACGCTCGCGCTCCCAGTGGTGCCGAACACCCATAGGGCCAAACTCGCAACCATATACGGCCTTATTAATCAACCCTCCAGGGCGAACCTCAACAGCCCTGCCGGACCATAACTCCAACGATAGCGGATCATAACTCCGACGGTAAGGTCAATTCCGTTTGCCCTAAGGGGACAATAACCCCTACCTCTAGCGGCTGGCGATTTTTTCGGCGCATCCATCAAGGTGAGACATTTTTTCACTTTGCCCCCCTTGCGCACGTCCATAATTTATGGTAGACTTTCTACCGTCTGTTGATAGGCGAACAACGGTTCGCAAATCAATAGGTTAGATTTCCCGCGTGGGAAGGGTGATAATGCTTCACCACGAACACGTTTGGGCTGCGTCGCACGAAAACCTGAGAAATTTTCGCCACAAACAAAGACGCATCGAAAAGGACACTGCCCGGTCCGTGCAGTTTCGCCTCCTTCGAATGTATCTTTGTGGGTCATTCTCAGGTACCTCGTGCGATGCATCGGGGGAGGTGTCTGAAAGCCCACACCAAGCCCGATATAAAACCGAGGGGCTGAGGTGTGGTATGAAGATAGGAATTAGTAATTGGGCGCGACCCTTCGCGTCAGCGTGGAGGGTTCTGGCGTTTACCCTCGTCGTATGCGCAACAGGTGGCGCATGGGCGGCAGCTTCGTTGGAGGAGACAGGCGCAACCGTTCCGACGACGGCGACGCTTGCGTTCAAGGGGGCTACATTGAGCCAAGTGTCGGCTGATACGCTTTCCGCCGCTTTTGGCGGTGGCAGTGCAGGAACTGCGACAGGAGCAGCACCTACTTTCAACAATTTTGATCGATCATCCGAAGCCTCCGGCACGATTACTTGTGAGGCACAGGTTGCGAATGATGGTTATATAAAGGCCGTCCTGCTCACCTTTACGCAGTCTGGGAGTGATGTCAATGTTCTGAAGTCTGGCGCCAAATATATAACTGGGAGTGCTGTAGGACCGTCGACAGCATCTGGCTACAACGGCAATTATGACATCAACAAGCTCAAGCTTACGCTTGCAAAGCCTGTACCGCTTGCAGTGTTTGACGGTGCGTCTGGTGGATTCAAAAAATCGTCAATTAATGGTGTTATCTTTGCCGCGAACGGAAATACTGTTGCGGATGATGGCAGCTACGTCAAGATTTCTGCGTCGGTTGGTGCGCTGTTCAAGCTTAGCCAAGGATATAAATATGTGGTCGGCGAGTTTACTGTCACCAATCTGAATGAATCTGCTGCAGCAGATCGTGTGCTTGCGCTCTGGTCTCCCGCGGAAGATGGCACTTCTACTGCTTCGCCTGGTGTCTTGCTTAAAAGCGGGACAGTCGATACGCGTGGTATTTGGCTTAATGCACTGTGGGGTGATAACCAAACCACTTTGAATAGCGCGCTCGCAACTGGGATATCCACCGGCGCATCGCGCACCTTTGCACTGACCACTGAGGATTCTAATAATAGTAATGGTACCGGAACGCATCTGTTTGAATTGACTGGAGCGAATCCTGGTACTGCGGTCTACGGTGGCACTGGAGATATGGGGCTTCGCGGAGCTCAGACATACCGCACTTTTGTAATCGGTGGCCCGGCAGCGGGCACTCTCTCGGCGATGACAGATCTTGTCATTACCAAGGTTGTCATATATGCATCTGACTCTCGTCAGTTTACTTCTAAGGATCCCACCACAATAGCGGATGTCGAAAATCCTGCTGCATTTTATGTTGGCAACGGAGAGACGATCAACGCGTCCACCATTAATGCGGGGGTTACGGCTTCCGGCTCTTCTTGGGTCTATACTGAAGCTGGAGCGACGCTCAATCTAGATGCCGGGTTGATGGGACGTGCAACGTTTACTGGTTCTATTTCTGGAACGTTAGCTTCTACGGATGGACTGACGCTCGGTTCGGCTAGTGACAAAGTGACATTGACTAGTGCGTCGTATGTTCCGGTCATCAAAGGGCGCGGCACGGTTGTCTATCCTGACAATACAATTCCTTCCTCAGATTCGGCGGCATGGTTAACATCGTCAGACTGGGGCGGAACTTTGTCGCTGAACAATATACAAGGTGCCAACAATACTCAGCCTGGTTGGTATGCGCCGTTCCATAACTATGGCAGCGCCAACTCGACGATCAAGGTTTCAGGCTTCACCGGCTTCTTTGGAGCGGGCAATTTTGAGAGCTATGCGACACTTGAGATTGCGGAAGGATCGACCTTCACGTTGAACAATGGAAATAACGGAAATAGCATGATATTCGCCAAGTTGACTGGGTCGGGTGATATCGTAATTTGTGGCAATAACGGTCCTGCAATTCAATATTTTATGCGTGATGCGAGTGAATTTGCCGGTAATATTACAGTCTCGCAAATTGGTAGTTCCTCATTCAAGAAGAGCATTGTCCTTGGTGGGGGTTCGTCATATACAGTTAATACTGGCAACTATCAGAAGCAGATTTGCGTGTTGGGCGATGTCACTGTTGCGGCAGGCAAGACGTGGACTGCTGATAGTGGCATCGTTGTGAATGGCACGTTGACGTTGGAGGATTCTACTTCTACATTGTCAGGAACGATCTCCGGATCTGGTGAGATTGTAGCCAATCAGTCATTCCCAGTTCCAGGCAATGGCTTCACTGGAACGTTGACGATAAATGGTGATCCCACGGACGGCACTACGACAGACGCAACGGCCATTTACGGTTCACGCTTGAATGTTGCATCTGGTATGGTGGGCCTTACCGGGAATGTGGCAACTATTCCGTCCAAAATAGACATACAGAGTGGAGCTTCATTCTGGGTGGTAAATTCGTCAGTGACAAGCCTTGATATCGCGCTTGGTACTTGGGACGGTCAACTGAATCTTGCTGGATGCACAGGATTGACGAGCCTTACGCTGAACGCGGGGACAGCTCGGTCGATTGACACAACGAAGCTTGCTCTTCCGAATACAGCTACACTTGCAACCGTTAATGTGGTAGTTGAAGAAGCGCATGGCAATGGCGGTGTCATTAACCTTACGAGCATGACAGGTCTTCCTGCGGTGGAAGGGTGCACCTATAATTATTCAGTGAAACGTGAAGACGGATCTATGGTCACCCCCACACTCACTGACGGCACCCTCACCTACGCTCCGCTGATCTCCGGTAAGGCGACGATGTATGATGCCACGTTTACCAATGTAATGGCCTTGGCATATAAGTATAATAGCGGTGCAGGCATTGGCAAAGATGACGCGTTAACGCCATATTACAATAACTGGGTGGCTGATTGACGGGCCTTGCAGATTGTGATACCATTTCAGGCATG
>CAMZEN010000001.1 GCA_947305775.1 uncultured Verrucomicrobiota bacterium | reverse complement strand
CTGGCCAAAGCGGCTTAAGGAGTTTTTGCTGACCCACCCTCTTTACAAGTCACCCCTCGAATGTGAACAAGAGACTCGCAACCGACTGCGCACAAAGAGCTCGCCTCGCAAGCTGAGGAAGCTGGAAAGCTTTATCAATTGCTTGTAAACTGGCACCTTGGGAGAGCGGGCGTCTCGCCCGCTCATAAGGAGGGTTAACTCTTGCTTCTGAGCGGACGAGACGTCCGCTCTCCCAGTGTAGAGCTGCTCTCCCAGTGTAGGGTCGCTCTCCCAGTGTAGAGCTGCTCTCCCAGCGTAGGGTCGCTCTCCCAGTGTGGAGCCGCGCTCCCAAGTCTTCCGGCGATTTGCGCAGGACTGCGACCCGAAGACATACTAGTGTATGTCGAGCGGTCGCAAGGACGCGGAAATAGACCGTACTCGAAGGCAAGCACGGTTGCGGAGAATCCTGCCGCGACCAGCAAAGGCAAGGCTATAAGAGTTGTTTTGAATCGGGCGATCCAGTTATTACTGGAACGTTGTCGGGTCGGAGTCGGGGCCGAACGGCGAGAGATCGCGCAGATTCTTGATTACCGGCGGCAGCTTCTCGAGAACGTAGTCGATGTCAGCATCGGTGTTGTAGCGCGAAAGAGAAAACCTCACCGACCCGTGCACAGCGACGAACGGAACGCCCATCGCGCGGATTACGTGGCTCGGGTCAAGCGAGCCCGACGCGCAGGCCGAGCCAGTCGAGATGCATATGCCCAGATCAGAAAGGTGATATGCTATAGCCTCGCCCTCGATGTACTCGAAGCTGATATTTAGCGTGTTCGGAAGCCTATTCGCTCTGTCGCCGTTTACGCGCACGTTCGGACAGCTGGCGATAATGCCCGCCTCCAACCTGTCGCGAAGCGCAGTAAGCTTAACCGACTCCTCCGCCATTCCGATGCGCGCGAGCTCGCACGCTTTGGCGAGGCCGATGATGTAAGGCACATTCTCGGTACCTGCGCGGCGAGAGTTTTCCTGATGGCCGCCGAGCATGAACGGCTTGAACTTTGCGCCCTTCCTGACGTAGAGAAGTCCGATGCCCTTCGGCGCATGGAACTTGTGCCCGGACATGGAAAGCATGTCGACCGGGACCTTGCGCACGTCTACGGGAATCTTGCCTGCGACCTGCACGGCATCAGTATGGAAAGTCGCGCCGGCCTCGCGGCAGATTTCAGCGACCTTCTCGATCGGGAAGACGGTTCCCGTCTCATTGTTGGCCCACATCACGGAAACAAGCGCGTTCTTTGTCCCCTTGAGCTCTGCACGAAGCTGATCAAGGTCGATCTGGCCCACGGAGTTCACCGGAAGCTCGACAACATCATACCCCTGCGCCTTAAGGCGCCTGCAAGGCTGAAGGACCGCGGGGTGCTCGACAGCCGTAGTTATCACCTTGGTGCCCTTGCCGAAATACTCCGCCGTGCCGCGTATCGCGGTGTTGTCGCTTTCGGTCGCGCAAGAGGTGAAGATGATTTCCTCAGGCGATGCGTTGAGAAATGCCGCGGCCTCTTCGCGGGCCCGTGCAACGAACTTGGCAACCTGTCCGCCGAATGTGTGCATCGAGCTGGGGTTGCCGTACAGTTCGTCCAAGAACGGCATCATCACGTCCCGCACTTCCTGCGCCACGCGCGTCGTCGCGTTGTTGTCGAGATAAACTACTTTGTCCATAAGATGCAATCTAGCGAGCGATGCGCCCGTCGATGTAGCCGGCCTTCCCCGAAGGATTGTTCGGCGGGAACTCCACCTTTACGCCCTTGTCGGCGATAATCATGCGGATGTTGGTCTGCGCGGTGATCATGGAATCATAGCGCAGCGCAAGGGTCTTCTTCTCCATGTCCCACTTGTAGGAGTCCTTCTCTATTCCGGACGACCTGGAAAGCGCCTGCACAACGGTCGACTTCACCGACTCGTCAAGCTCGGGCAGCGACACCGTCATCTCCCTGACATCGGCCCGCCTGCACCCGGCAACGGCCATGAGAAGCGCTATGACAACGGCAAACTGTATTTTCATTTAAGACCTCTTAACAATACGTCAATATCCGCATTCCATGATCGAGCGCTCGAAGCCGAATGTGGACGCTATCAACGCCGCACGAATCCACATTCCATTCCTCATCTGGCGCCAATACATGGCTCTCGGGTCGTGGTCGCAGCATGTCGCGATCTCGTCGCGGCGCGGCAACGGGTGCATGATTACGCCGTCCTTGCCAAGAAGCGCAAGCTCCTCCGCACCGAATTTGAAGCGCGAGGTGTCAATCTTCGCGGAATCTCCCTTCGCGACGTCCCACTCGTCCTGGATGCGCGTCATGTAGACCGCGTCCGAAACCTTGACCGCCGCCTTCAAGTCATCCGTCACCTCGAAATCCACGCCCTTCTTCGCGAGGATCATCACGACATCCGCAGGAACCTGAAGATCAGGCGGCGCGACAAATATCTGCTTGATGCCCTTGAAGTTGGTCAACAGGTAGCTGAGCGAACGCACAGTTCTGCCGCGCATCAAATCGCCGCAGAAAGTGACCGTCCTGCCGTCCAGACCGCCCTTCTTCTCGAAAGAGCGGACCAGCGTGTATATGTCGAGCAACGCCTGCGTAGGATGCTGGTCCTTGCCGGAGCCAGCATTCAGGATCGGCACCGGCCTGGACGAGTTAGAAAGCTCCCACGCCATCTTCTCTGCGAGGCCCTGTTCGGGCGAGCGCATGATGATCATGTCGAAGTAGGAGCTGAACGTCCTTATCGAGTCTTCGCGGCTTTCGCCCTTGAACTCGGACGACGTCGCGGCATCCCTCACAGACCCCGTCGTAATGCCGAGAATCTGACACGCGGCGAGGTGCGAGAGGAAGGTGCGCGAACTCGGCTGCGAGAAGTAGAGCATTGCCCTCTTATGCGCAAGCACGTTCTTCAGGTAGAGCGCACCTTCCTTCGACTTGTTTATGAAGCGGATGCGGTTCGCGAGATTGCAGAGCCGCTCCAGAAGAGGACGGTCGAACTGCTGAGCGAACAGCGTATGGTAGGGCAGACCGTCGCCCTCCTCGCGTTCGAGATAGAGCTTCTTGGCCTCAAGCGAAAGACGCTCGAAATCCTCCCATGCGATGTCCGTCAGCTTTGCCATGAGAACCTCCTCAGCTTCTCAGGTATGCGCTGTATGCGCGGTAGGTCTGGTAGCAGTCGAACTTCGAGGCAAGCTCGCAAGGCGCATGCATGTTGAGGAGAGGAGTGCCCATGTCGAGGACGCTCATTCCGAAGCGCGACATGTACTGGGCGATGGTTCCGCCACCGCCCTTCTCCTGCTTGCCGAGCTCGGCCATCTGCCACGTGACGTCGCCATCGTCCATGATCTTGCGGATCTGTGCGACGAACTCGGGCGAGCAGTCGCTGGAACCGCTCTTGGACGCGCCGCCAGTGTACTTCGACGCCGCAGGGCCGCGATGGAAGCGGGCCGCGTTGCCGGTCGAGTCAAGATCGGGGAAGTGCGGATCGGCCGCAGCCGTCACGTCGGCGGAGAGCATCGAGCTCTTCTCAAGTGCACGGCGCACCATGATGTCGCGGGCGTCCTTCTCCTGACGCTCGATAAGCTCGGCGACGGTGTTCTCGAAGAACGAGCTCTGCATGCCGGTCGAGCCCATCGAGCCGATCTCCTCCTTGTCGCACATGAGGATCGAGGCCGTCTGGTCCGGAACGTTGTCGGAAGCGTCGATGAGAGCCTGGAGACCCGCGAACGAGCAGACGCGGTCGTCGTGGCCGTAGCCAGCGATGAGGGCGCGGTCGAAGCCGACTTCGCGAGGCATTCCGGCGGGGACGATCTCAAGCTCGGCGCTCATGAGGTCCTCTTCGGTGACCTTGTAGGTCTTCTTGAGGTACGCAACGAGGCCATCCTTGTCGGCCTTGGGATCGTCGCCCGGCTTGTCGTCCTTCTTGGGCTTCGCGTAGGTCGTCCATGCGAGAACGTCAAGGTCTTCGGCCGGATAGAACTCGTCGCGCGTCTTCTTGGCCTGGTCGTAGCCGAGGTGCGGAAGGATGTCGCTGATGAGGAACACGGGGTCGCCGTCCTTGTCGCCGACCTCTACCTGCACCTTCGTGCCGTCCTTGCGGACGATCGTGCCGTAGAGCGCGAGCGGCCTCACGAGCCAATGGTACTTCTTGATGCCGCCATACATGTGGCAGTCGAAGTATACATAGCCGCCCTTCTCGTAGATCGGTTTCGGCTTGAGGTCGAGACGCGGCGCATCGGTGTGGCCGCCGACGACCTTGATGCCCACTTCGGAAATCTTCTTCTTGCCGATGACGGCCGCCATGATCGTACGGTCTTCATAGCCGCGGTAAACCTTGTCGCCCGCCTTGAGCGTCTTGAAGGAGGAAATCTCCTTGAAGCCGCGCTTCTCAAGAAGCCGCACGCTCTCGGCGTAGCTGCGGCGTTCGGTCTTAGCAATGCCTAGATAGCGCATGTATTCTGCGCAATAGGCGTCCATCTCCATGTACTTCAGTTTCATGGTTTGTAGTATACCATATCCGCACAGTGTCGTGTGGACAAAATTCTTCCCTTCTTATGGACACAAACGGCAATATTTAACGGGTCGGCAAAGAAGGAATGAATGAGGAAAAAACAACTTACAAGTAAATTTTCAAGTCAGATAGTGACTGAGGCGGAGACGAGCCAGTGGGGCATCGGTGGCGGCGCAAACATGGTTTCTCCGGGCTCAAAGCCGGCTTCGCGCATCCAATTCTTCAGCTCGACATCCGAAAACACCCATCCGTTATGCGTCGTAAGGGCCATGTTGATGGCGAAAAGTGCGGAAAATTCCGGGGATGTGCGCGTGACATCGGTCATCATGTCAAGCACAAACAGCCTTCCGCCAGGCTTTAAAGCCCTTCTTGCGCGCTTAAGGATATCTACGATGTCGGCGGACGATTCTTGGTGAAGGGCACCAAATATAGTGGCTGCATCATATGATGATGGCTCGTATTCGTCCTTATGATAGTCTCCTGCACGGCACTCAATGCGCTCAGAGAGGCCAAATTTGGCGACATACTCCTTAGCTTCCGCCGATATCGCCGGCAGATCGACCGTTGTGCAGAAAAGGCCTGGATTGGCCTGACACATCAAAATCGCATAAGCGGCAGGTCCGCCTGCAAGATCAAGAATCTTTCCGCTCAAGCCGGAAAGCATCGGCACTATTCCTTTGCCGATGCCCATGGCGCGACCGAACATCGCCGCGGCAAAAGCCTTTGTGCGAATCGGGTCTTCACCAAGATGCGTTTCAGGACGCTCAACCGGCCGCCCTGTTTTGACGAACTCCGCCAGCTTGCCCCACGCAGGATATACGTCGCGATTGTATCGGATAGCCTTTGTAAGGTCCGCTGGACCGCCAGGGATGAGCGCGATTCTGCCGGCAGGAGTGTTGGAATACGTTCCGTCGTGCTTTTCAAGAAGGCCCTCCGCCACACACGCATCCGCTAGAAGTCTCATGCCTCGCGAGGATACATCAAGGTCACCACGTTCCACCTTCGCAAAAATGTCGCAATCTATAGCCGCAAACAATACTGCGCTGCCATAATATGCGCTTGCCAAATCGACTATCTGCTGTATATCCTTCACTTGAATACCTCCTTCATGAGGGCAGAGCATCTACCGCAGTGCACACAGTCGTTTGCGTCAGGGCATCTTCTTACCTCACGCCAGAGATCGTCCACCGCGTCGAAACTCTTGTTGTCGAACGATTTTGGGAACACGTGCACCGGATCCATCAGTGCCGCAAGATCTCCGTCGTAGGAATAAGTGGCATATGCGTCAAGGACATCTACCGGACGCGGATGGCGGCGCGTTGCCAGTTTGACAATGTCAACAAAGTTTTCGTACACGACAATGTCCTCGGGTCTAAGCCAGGTAGAGCGGACAAAGTCCTCGTAGCTGCCGCGTTCGTAGTTCGTCTTACACCGGAAGAATGTAAAATCGTATTCCTCAGCCGCAGCGACATTCCCAGAACGCCTTCCTCCGCCGTGTCCATGAAGATTGTCATGGAAAGTCTGAAATGGACATTGCCTCAGGCATCCGCTGTTTGCCTGAATCCCCATCGTTTTGCCATGCGACTTCGCCCAGCTGTGCATCCGATCAAGCCATTCCAGATCGCGCTGATGTTCGCGTGATGCGTAGAACGAATCGAACAGCTCCTCAACGCTCTCAAAACCAAGCGAACCATGCACACGCAAGTTGACGCTCCAGCGGATCTTGACGGCAGGATGTCGGCGGCGAAGGACGGTAGCGATGAACGGAGAAGTAGTCGTCACGGTATCAGGAAAAAGTCCTTCGCCACCCATTTCGTCCAAAATGCGCAAAACGAAGTCCGCTAGGTTGGTAGATATGGCATCATCTCCATAGCAATTGGCGTTGAACAAGGCATCCAGTTCGATCCCGTTCTCACGCGCCCACTTCAGGTCGGCTATGAGCCGGGCACGGATTTCATCCGTATAGATCGGCGCAGGGCGACACGAAAGCACGCCAGGCCATGCGAAGAACACCTCACTGATCCGCGGCAGATTACGTGCGCACGCCTCCTGGAAGTGCCCGTTGAAGAAATGACCGACCGCCAGATTACGCTTCACCATAAGCCACCTCGCATCTTCTGCCGTGACTGCCTCTCACAATGCCGCGTCCTGAAAAGAAAAGCTCCTTAGGGTCAAAGCCAGGCTTGTTGTGTATGTCGACATGTCTCGCGTAGTCAGGCGCCTCACGGCGATCCGTCCACCACCTGTATTCGCACCACGATCCTCGCTTCGCGAGCAGTATGCGGTGCCCGCGTTCCGCAAGTTCGCGGGTATCGGACGACTCTTCATAGTCGCCAGTCGCAAGAAGCACCTCGGCGGCGCGTTCGCGTTCCTCGCCAAGAAGCACGCAAAACTCGTGGTCGCACATGGCGAATGCCGTCGACTGGTAGAAGTCTGGATAGGTCCTTCCGACGACCGACCGAACGGCAAAGAAACCCTTCTCGCGAAGAAGCACATTGGGACAGACGGGATCGAGCGTGACGGGCGTTATACCATAGTCGCCCGCGACACATATCTCCCAACCGCGCTTTTCGCAAAAAGCGGAAAGCCGACCGATCTGACGGCAAAGCTCCTTGAATGCCGCCTCATCCGCAGACGAACCAGGGCCTTGCTTCTGTGCGGCATAGTCCATTGTAGGAAGATACAGATATGCGACATCGACCGGGCACAGCTCAATCATCGACTCAAACCAGTCTATGCATCTCTGGCCGATCTTGGGCGAAGCAAGAGGCCCCCAGTATCTCCATAGCGGAAAGCGCCCAAGGCGACGCTCGATTTCTATGGCAGCATGCGTCGGCTTCGTGTAGCAGCTCATTATCATTCCACCGCCATGCTTGTGTATGGGAGCCGGCGATATTATTGCATCGACGCTTTCGCCTAACGACTGCTGAAAAAAGAACATGCCCACCTTGCCGCCGCCATTGCGGAAGTCTTCCCAGATACGATGCCCCTTAACAAGGTTTGAGGATTGCTCCCAAAACATCGGCTTTCGGAGATCGCCAAACCAGAATCCGTTAGACACAATCCCATGGTCGGCCGGCATGAGACCTGTCCTTAACGAAGCCTGAGCAACACATGTTACAGCAGGGAACACGCTAGGCTTGGGGCGAAACTCTATGCCTCCAATGGCGTTGGCCCCATAACGCTCAAGCACGCCCCATCCTAAACCGGCGGCAATTACGTTAAGCTTACCGTTGGACATGCAGGCTTACCTCTAGGCGTGGCGGGAAAATTCGCAGCCGCAGTATGACTGTCGATACAGGCCAAGCTCCGCGGTACGGGCAAGGCTCCTTTTGAAGCCTTCTCGCTTCTTGAAGTTCTCCTTGAGGAACATCGGATCGTCGGACGCCGCAAACACCATCTCGCTTACCTTATGCGGGCTCACGGTCAACGAGGTCGTGAAGGCGTCGAAGCCGTGCTCGCGCGCGTAAGCCGCCGTCTTCGCGAGATTGTACCTGAAGCACCTTGCGCACCTCGCGCCCTTCTCGGGCTCGTCTTCATATCCGCAGGCAACATCCCTCATCCATTCCTCGTGGTCATATGGCGCCGCTGCCATTTCCACGCCTTCCGCCTTGGCGAGCGTTTCCGCCGCGGCGCGCCGCTTCTCGAACTCGGTCTCGGTGTCGATGTTGGAATTCGCATAGAACATGGCCACATCGTGGCCAAGCTCCCTTAGACGCGGTATGCAGGCGGACGCGCATGGTCCGCAGCAGCTGTGGAGTAGCACCTTCACTTCACGGCGCGAATGTCGCCTCGGGGTCGTCGGCAAGCGCGTTGAACGCCTCGGGCAGAAGATTCGCCGCGCGAAGGTCGACGAGCGGCACCCACTCGAACTCGATCCAGTCCTCCTTGGCGTGCACGGCTGCCGGTTCAACGGCGACGGACATCGCATAGACGAGGTTTATCTCGGCATGAGGCTTGCCGTGCTGGAGAAACTTGTTCTCGACGACGCCGAGGAATCGCCCAGTGCTGGCGGCTACGCCCGTCTCTTCAAGCATTTCGCGGACGAGGGCTTCGCGGCCGGTCTCGCCAAACTCTATATGGCCGCCAGGCAGATATGTGGTGCGGCCGCCCTTCGCCTTGCAGAGGAGAATCCGACCGTCCACAACGCAAACGCCGCGGGCGATCGTCTCTATGCCGGCAAGTTCGTATTCCTTAAGTTCTTCGTTTGCCATATCACATCAAGCAGACGTTCCCAAACGGACTATTTGTACTCTATCGTGGCGCTTGCGCGAAGTTCCGCGACGAATGCGTCCATTGCGCGGCCGCGAGCCTCGTGACGGAGCAGATCCTTGATCTTGTCGTGCACATCGACGAGCGTCTGCGAACCGCCGCCCTTTTCGTCCGCCTTGTAGATGATGTGGTAGCCGAACTGGGTGGTGACGATGTCGGAGACATCGCCCTTTTTCATCTCGAAAGCCGCCTTGTCGAACTCGGGCACCATCATGCCGCGTCCGAACCAGCCAAGAGAACCGCCCTCATGTCCCGACGGGCAATCGGAGTGGGCCTTGGCCTCGGCTGCAAAGTCGCCGCCGGAGACGATGCGCTCGCGAATGGCGCGAATCTTCTCGAACGCCGCGCTTTTGGTCTCGGGGCTGTCGTCCTTGGAAGACTTTACGAGTATGTGCTGGCAAAGCACCTTGGGCTCTTCGACATACTCCGCCTTGTGCGCCTCATAAAACGCGGCAACCTCTTCTTCAGTGGGGTCCGGAACGTGAGCGCAAGCCTGGTTGACGAGCATGTTGACGCGAGCGCCCTTCTCAAGCTCCTTGCGGAATTCGGCCTCGGTGATATGCTGGGCGGCAAGGGCCTTCTTGTAGTTTTCCTCGCCGCCGACCTGCATGACGACCTTCTGAACCTCGGCGTCGATGTCGGCCGAAGTGACGGGCAGCTCGATCTGCGAGGCGCGGCCCAGAAGGAGCTTGGCTCCGATCGCCTGTTCAAGGGCCTTTTCCTCAAGCTTAGGCAGGTTTTTCTTCACCTCCGCCATCGTCATGCCATGGCTCATGTAGAACCTGACCAACCTGTCGAGCTCGAAGCCCACCGCTTCGCCCGAGATTTCCTGTCCGTTGACAATTGCCTTCTTCATTTCTTTTCTCTATGCCTCTATTTGATTTGCCACGTGCGAATTAGGGACTTTCGCGGACTTTCATTCGCGGGGGCGCATGTAGAAGCGGCCGATTACGCGCGACGTGCTGATGGTGTTTATGAACGCATCAGGATCTATGCCCTTGCACAGGGAATAGATGTGCGCAGTGTCGTCGGCCGCAACAACCGAATACACTATGCTGGTTTCATTTCCGGTAAAGCTGCCCTTCGCGCCTATAACAGTCGCGCCATGGTGGCTGAGCCGATATATGGCCTCGCATATGCGTTTGGGCTTTGCCGTTACTATGACGAGCGTCTGGTACTGGTATGTGCGGTACATCAGGTGCACAACCTGCGTGGTGACGAACTGGTATATGATCGAGTATAGCGCACCCGACCAGCCGAACACAAAGCCCGCGCAAAGCAGGATCACCGCGTTCAGGCCGAGGATAAGGTTCCACGTCTCACGGCCCTTCTTCTCCGAAAGGTAGATCGCGATGAAGTCGGTGCCGCCCGTCGTGGCGTTCCACCTAAGGCAAAGCGACATCGCAAAGCCGAACACTATTCCGCCGAAAAGGCTGGTGACGAACGGATCGGTCTTAAGGCGCATCAGATCGCCATCGGAGATGAACGATGTTAGCCGCTCGGCGGGAAGAACGTCGGTGAAGACGGCGGTGAGGACAATCACGAACACGGACCACAGCGTGAACCGCTTGCCAATAAACTTGAAGCCTATCCAGACCGGCACGGCATTCAGGGTAAGGTTCACGAGCGAGAACGGAACGGTCCAGTGTATGCCGGACATATCCAGAAACAGCTGAACGACACGCTGCACAAGGAGCGAAAGCCCTGCCGCGCCCGCCGGATAAAGCCCACCCCACTCGACGAACGTACGGTAGTTCAGGGCCATAAGGAACGAGGCGGCCGTAAGCACAACGACCCTGGCCATCGTCTCCCGTTCCTTTGCTCCTAGAAATCTGGTTATCGCTGACATTTTTTGTGTGTTGTGTTTGAATTATAGCATATTTTTCGCGCCCGCATAAGTGACTACGCGGAGGTCATCACGGAAAAGTAGTCGCATACACGCGAAACCGAGTCGGGCACGGGAACGGTCGAAAGCCATGCGGCGCAAGAATCCTTGTCCGCCGGATCAAACCCGTGCATGCCGTTCAGCGGCTTTACGCCCATGTCGCTCGGACAAAACTGCACGCCCGCATCCGCAAGGAAGATATCGTCGCCGAACTTGCGGTCTTCGCGAAAGATTCCATAGCGGCGCATCTCCTCGTCGTCGAGCCACCGTCCGGGGAAAGAGGCGAACGCCTTGCGAACCTTCTCCTTTGCCTCGGGCTTCAGCCACCAAAAGCGCGCCATCGTCGAATCGATCGCACTTGCATAGTCCTCGCCCCAGACAAGGCCCGTCCCGGCAAGCGCCGCGGGCGCATCGACCGTCCCGCGAAGAGGCGTCATGCCATGGTCCGAAAAGACCGTCAACTCAAACGGACGGCCCCCTTCCACGAGCGCGGCATGAAGGGAGCGGATGGTGTCGGCATATCTGTCTACCTTTGGCCTCAGTATTTCATCGCGACCTACGTTATCGTGCTGCAGCGCGTCAAACGCCGCGGAATACACAAACGCGCGGTCCACTTCGCCTTTGCGGAAAAGCTCCCTCGCCACGCGGAAGTTCTCGTCCTCAGAAAGCCTCCAGTTGGAGATGTGGTACTTGAAGCCTTGCGCGGTCCACACGTCCGCAAGGTTCTTGACGGGCGCGAGGCCGTGCGGCACGAACAGGTCGGTCTTTTCGCAGTAGTCGAGCTTCGGAAGGCGTTCTACCGGGACGCCGTAGAGCTGGAAGTATCCGGTGAAGCCGTAGAGCTTCTTTATGAGCTTCGAGAGCTGGTGACGTATTCGGCCGCGATTCCAGAACGAACGCGGCTTGAGAAGCGGCGCGAGGAAACGCATCTTCTTGAACGGACTTTTCGCAGGCGCGTAGTCGTAGAACGCGAGATGTCCGTGCTCGTCGGGGCGCTTACCCGTGAGAATCGTCGGGATCGCCGTGCAGCTATAGCCGAACTGCATTTCAATCCTGCGGCGATTCGGCAGCAGGTCGCGCAGAAAGTCGTAACGCTCGGTCTGTTCCCAGCCAAGCGCATCGACAAAGACAAATACCTTTACGACATCGTTTTTCATGTTTTCTCCAATGCCTCCGCGAGCGCCTTGACGTCGCCCGGCGGCACAAGCGTCGCCTTGCCGCCGCAGGCTTCGGGAAGACCGCCTATCGCAAACGCCACGACAGGCCGGCCAAGCGCGACCGCCTCGGCGGCGACGAGTCCGTATGGTTCCTGCCAGAAGCTCGGCACTACAACGCAATTTGCGCGGCGCATCCACTCCTGCGGGTTGCGCTGAAAGCCGTTGAAGCGGACGCGCCCCGTCAGGCCAAGGTCAGCGGCAAGGGCCTTGAGCTTAGGCTCCATGTTGCCCGTGCCGACTATGTCAAGCGTGCGCGGCGATTTCATGAGCGCCATCGCCTGGAGAAGCAGCTGCACGCCCTTCCCGCGGATAAGCTGCCCCGCAAAGAGGATGTCCACAGAAGGAACCGGCAGCTGCGAATCGCAAGTCGAGAGCAGCCGCTTGTCGATCACCGGCGGCTTGACCTCGACTTTCGCCGCGTCAATTCCGTTGATGACTAGACGCGACTTCATGAAATCAGAGATCACCACGATCTTCTTGAAGCGCGCCATTATGCGCTTGCGCCTGCCCTGCGCGAACACGCGCCTGAGCGCCGCCTTCCAGGCGCGGCACGCCGGTGCGCAGAATATGCACGGCAGGAATCCGCCGGACCTGGCGCAGTTGTTACCAAGAGGCGTGTAGGCATATGTCCTAGGGCAGATGGGCTCGTGGTCGTGAACATAGTAGACCGTCTTCTCCGGCGGGAACAAGGCAAGAGTCTTTACATCGGAGCACTTGTGCACGACTATCTCGTCAAACGAATCGGCCAGCGGCCGGACAGCGTCAAACGCCGTCGCAACCTCGACTTCATGACCCTCGGCCTTCAGACTTTCGATGTGCCGCTCGGCGAAAATCTCTATTCCGCCCCGAATGTCAGATCTCTCAAGGTATACAAGAATCCTCATTGACGCGTCCCCCTCCAATGTGAAACCCTCTGCACAAGACGGCGGATCGGAGCCGTCGGCATTTCGCACCATCCGCGAGGCCGCGACATCAGATACGCCCAATCGCGCAGGGTTTCTCGCGCCGCGCCCGCAATCTCGCGCAGAAGCGAAGGTCTGTCGCCGAAGATGATCCTGTCCGCGGCACCCTCGCCGCGGAAGCGCTTGGCGAGCTCGCGGACGGTGTAGTTGTGCGAATGCTCGGCACGCGAGCCGGGGCAATAGACAATCCTTATCGGCTCTTTCTCGCGGCGGGAATTGCGCCACGCCCACTCGACATCCTCGGAATACTGTATCGCTTCGTCAAACGGAACATCGATAAGGTTCTGCCGCCATGTCGCGGAACTCGCAAGCGAGAAGAAGAACTTCCATGTCGCCTGCACCTTGCCGTCGCCAAAAGCACGCTCGGAGTCTTTCCTGACGAGCATCGTCGCATCGGGACGGGGCAGCTGATTCGCAAAAGCAAAGGCATGCCTTTCGTCCAGAAGCGGACGCACCAGCGATTCCAGCCAATGCGAATCGCACGGAACCGCGTCGGAGTTGTTGAACACGACAATGTCGCCCTTCGCTTCCCGAACAAGCATGTTCAGCGTCCGGCCCGGCTTGTAAGGGCCGGAAGGCCTTTCCACGAACCGGACAGGGAATCTTGCCGCGATTTCACGTGTGCGGTCGCTTGAATCGTCGTCGCACACTATCACCTCAAACGGACGAGGCCATTGCGAAAATATTCCCGAAAGCGTCTTGCCGACAAGCGCTTCGTCGTTGCGGGCCCTGACCAGCACGCTTATGCGCGGCCAGCCTTTCGGCGCCTCGCCGTTAAGCCGCGCCGCCAATTCCGCGCGCGCAAGTTCCAGTCGGGACCTCAACGCGGCATAAGCCTTGTCGCGCACAGAATCCCAATCGCCGCGATCCTTTAGCGCGGCAAGGACGTGACCAGTAACCTTGTTCCAGTCGCAGTCGTAGACGCTGCCCTCAACAGTGCCGCCGAAGTTGGAGAGCCAATTGGCCAACTTCGAACCACGGGCTATGCCAAGGCCAAGTGTGCCGACGTTTGCCGCAAGTATGAGCAGGTGAAGGCGGCTCGAAAGGACGACATCGCATCCTGCCGCCGCCTCCATGACAGCCTCGGGCGTAGCGCCCGGAATGCATTCCACGCCAAGTCCGACTAGAAGAGCGCGGTCGGTCTTGGGATTCATCGGAATGCCGACGACGTTTGCGCCAGACGCACGGACGGCATCGATAAGGCCCTTGAGTCCGGCAAGGTCGGCGACCTGCCGCTGAGTGGAGATGCAAAGACCGAGCGACGGCTTCTTGCCGGCTTCGCCAGATCGCTTGGCCGGGCCGCCTGGGGGAGCGAGCAGGATGGCAGTATCCGCAGCCAAGCCAGCCCCTGGGAAGCCCGTATCCGCAAGCATCGCGGCACTCTGCGGATCGCGAAGCCAAACGCCATTGCAGCGCGGCAGAAGCTCTGAGATCCGTTTCGCAAGCTTTCTTCTGAGCCTGCGTTCATACCATCCCACAAGCCCGAAAGCCGAAAGCGCCATGCGTCTCTTGCCGTGCGCCTTGAAGAACACCGGGTTGAGCTCGTCGTCCATTCCTACGCCCCATATGTAGGTCGGCACGCCCGCCTTCTGCGCAATTTCAATGAGGCCTAGCGCCGTGTGCGGATAGTCCGAAAGGCCCGTCGCGCCGCACCATACATATGCATCATGCCGACGGACGACGTCCGCGAAGCCACCAAGCCCGCACCCCGCGAAGCCGAATGGCGGCACAACCTCCACGCCGAGAAGCTGCGCCGTGGCGGGGTCCGCCGTCGCGACGGTCAGTTCCACTCCAGGGACGGACTCCTTCATCATCTTGACGACGCCGGCTATTATCGCCTCGTCGCCGATGTTGTCGCATCCAAGCGGTATTCCTCCTAGAAGTATCTTCATTTCCCGTCTCCGTGCCAAGTCAAGACATCGGACGCCGCAAGGCGCGGCGACGCAGCGACGTCGAACTCCTCTGGCGGCAGTCCGCAGGCTATCACCTGGACGATCGCCTCGTTAGGCGGAATGCCCAGGAAGTCGTGAGCCGCGCGATCGACCTCGGGCGACACGCTCCAGTGGAGAATGCAGTGGGCGACGCCGAAGTAGTGCAGAGCGTAGCAGAGGTTCATAACGAAAATGCCGCCGTTCACATAGCAGTCGTGACGCTCCCATCCCCAGCGGACTGCAGATAGATCAGAAGTCACCACTATGACCTTATCTGCGTCAGAGCCGAATCCGCGGGTGCCGCCCTGGGCGGCGAAGAGCCTGTCCCTCAGCGCGTGGTCGTCCACCACGTGGACTCTCGCGTGCTGGCGGTTGCATGCGCTCGGCGCGGTCGTCGCAAGCGCAACGGCGGCCTCTATCGTCTCGCGGGGGACAGGCCCCGCAAAGTGCCGGACCACATGCCGAGATGCCGCGAATTCCGGGAACGGCGCATCCTTGGCGGCGAAGAACTCGGCGCGTTTAACATGAGGCTCAAGCGCGGCAGAAACGTTTGGCCGCGCAGCAAGGAACGCGTCAAGTCGCGGCATCGGTTCCGGCCATTCGCGGTGCAGCTCGCGATAAGATCTTAGGACGCCGACTGCGTGCTCAACCTGCGGATCCGCGCCAAATCGCCGTTCAAAGGAGTCGACGAGGCCCATCAAGCGCACGACCGCGCCCTTGCCGAAGCCAAGCCGACGCCGCGGCATTGTCAGGCCCTTTTCGAGAACATGGTAGCCCATGACGATCTCTGCGCGGGCGGCGGCCTTGCGGTCCAGATGCAGCGCTCCAGCGTTCTTCATGAACTGTTCACGGTCGTAGCGGAACGCGCGCGAGGCTTCCCGCCGGACGGCGAGCCTGCTGAAAAACGCATACACCGCATGTTTAACACGTTTAACGCTTTCTGCCACTGATGATGCCATTCCGCAGCCCCTAGTCCTTTAACATTGATTCTGGCATTTCGCGTCCCCACTGGTCGAGATACCTTTTGCGCATGATGGAGTTGTGTATCACTTTGACCATCCTATCCGTCACAAATCCACCTTCCGTCTCGTCGGTATAGAAGCTGGCCAGAAGCCCGTCGTCCTTCAGGTCGTCGGCATTATCATCTTCATATGCCTTCAGCAGCGCACCGCCGCGCCCTTCGCCGATGAATAGGAACGGACGCCCATTTTTGTGGTGATAGCGGAAGTACCAATCGAGCGCGCGCTCAGGATCGTCGGAATTCGCGACAAGCGGAGAGAACACGCGGGCGACTCCCTTAAAACGGTCGCCGCCGACTTCGTTTTGCGCATGAGCGAACATCAATCCAAGCGTGCTCATATCGTCATACAGCCGATCTTGCAGATATATCACGTCCGCATGTACGGAAAAATCGCGGACTGCATCTTCGCGCACAAGCCAATTCTCCATGTAGTCGTAAGGAGATTGGTGTGCGCAGCCGGCGAGAAGAGCCAGCAATGCCACCGCAATGCTTGATTTAACTTTCATGTCCATAGATTATAGCAAATCCCGCGTCAAAATGGTACAGCGCCGTCATATGGAGGCTCCGCATACCGTTGCGTGCGAAAAGGAAATTTAGTATTATATGTACCCTTCTTACCCTTCTTATGACGATATTGATTACAGGTTTTGCGGGCTTCATCGGCTTTCACGCGGCGCGGGATTTTCTGCGGCGCGGATGGTGGGTTGTCGGCGTAGACAACTTCTGCGACTACTACGATGTGAAGCTCAAGCGCGACCGCGCGGCGATTCTCGGCGAACAACCGGGATTCACCGCGCACGAGCTGGACATATGCGATTTCGCGGGGCTGGAGAAGGTATTCGCGGAAGAAGCGCCGGACGTGGTCTTGAACCTTGCCGCGCAGCCGGGAGTGAGATACTCCATAACGCACCCGTTCATCTACCAGAAGTCGAACGTCGAGGGGTTCCTCAACGTGCTCGAATGCTGCCGCCACGCGGCGAAGGTGCCAAAGCTAGTCTTCGCCTCGTCGTCGTCCGTTTACGGCGGCAACACGAAGATGCCGTTCGAGGAGTCCGACCAGGTCGACACGCCGGTGAGCCTCTACGCCGCGACGAAGAAGGCGAACGAGCTGATGGCTCACACATATTCGCACCTGTACAAGATGCAGACCATCGGTCTCAGGTTCTTCACCGTGTACGGCGCGTGGTACAGGCCCGACATGGCGCTCTCGCTCTTTGCGGACGCGATGCTGCACGGCCGGCCGATCAAGGTCTTCAACAACGGCGACATGCTGCGGGACTTCACGTTCGTGGACGACATAGTGGACGGCATCGTGCGCGTGGTCGAGGCGCAGAACCTTCCGCTGTATGACATCTTCAACATCGGCAACCACAGGAGCGAGAAGCTGCTTGACGTGATAGAGACGCTCGCCGCCGCGCTCGGCGTAACGCCTAAGATGGAGATGCTTCCGATGCAGGCGGGCGACCTCTATGCGACCTACGCCAGCATCGACAAGCTGAACAAGGCCGTCGGCTATGTGCCGAAGACCACTATACGCGAAGGCGTGCCGGTGTTCGCTAAATGGTACAGGGAGTACCACGGGTTGTGAAACCATTCTTTTCCATAATCGTCCCCTGCTGCGACGTCGAGCCATATCTGCGCGACTGTCTGGAATCCGTGCTGCGCGACCCCTTCCAGGATTGGGAGTGCATCCTGGGCGTGGAGACTTCGAAGGACGGGACGGAGGGGCTGGTTAAGGAATATCTGGCGAAGGATAAGCGGTTCAAGATGTTCACGGGGCCGCGCAGCGGATCGTGCTCGGCCTCGCGCAACACCGGCATAGACATGTCCAGCGGAGAATACGTCATCTTCCTGGACGGCGACGACACGATCGCCGAAGGCTCGCTTAAGCAGCTGCACGACAAGATCGCCGAGCGCCCCGGCGCCGACATATATCCATGCGCGATGCCGGTCATCGACGAAGTGCACGGCGTGGAGCTGCCGCTTAGGGACAACTACCCGCCTGATTTTTCCGGCGAGCTGACGGGGCCGGAGGCGACGCTGATGGCATATTCGCGGCGGCGCGATCCGTGCCCGATGCTGCAGCTTTCTGTTTTCCGGCGTGAGCATCTTGTAAAGAACGGGCTCAAGTGCCTGCACGGCATGAAGCGCCAGGACAGCGAATTCACGCCGCGCGCACTTTATCTGGCGAAGAGGGTGATTCCCATACACGTGCCCTTCTATCTGTACAGGATCAGGACCGGCTCGATATCGACGCTCGCGAAGAAGACGGACTACTTCCTGAAGGACTACGCCGCGATACTGAAGTCGCTTCTGGCGTTCCACGCCAAGGTATCCACCGAGCCGGGCTTCGACCGACGCATATCTGCATACTGGTCGCGCCACTGGCTGATGTGGATAATATACTACTGGTTTTCGACGCGCTCCATGCGCGGATCGCCGCGCAACTACAGGATCGAGATGCTTCAGCGGATATTCGCGGACGGATTCGGAGACTTTGATGCACTGGTCCGCGCGGGGTCGCGTTCGCGCAGGGTCGCCGCCGTGTTCGTAAAGCTCTTTGCGCGGCGCCCGTCGCTCGCCTGGGTCGCGGATGCGTTCTTCCGCTTCGTCTACAACCCGCTGGCGGAGCTTAAGGACGTTGCCCGAACCTGATGTTTTTGGGGATCGTGGAGCTATCGTATTCCGAGCACGCCATGCGGAAGCCGTATATGCAGTTCCTCAGGTTCGGCTCGCGCTTAAGCCGATAGGCACAGCGGCAGTCGCGCTTGTAGAAGAACCAGCATCCGCCCTTAAGCACCTTGAACGACCCTGACAGGGGCCCCTTGGGATCGACGACCGGGTTCTTGGACAATGTCGAGAACCAATCGGAGCACCATTCCAGTACATTACCGTGCATGTCGTAGAAGCCCCATGCGTTGGGGCTCTTGCCACCGACCTCGTGCGTGAAGTTGTCGCTGTTGCTTTCATACCATGCCATATCTGCGAGCTCGCCGCATCCAGAGACGGACGCGTCGCTCCCGGCGCGGCAGGCATACTCCCACTCCGCCTCGGTCGGCAGACGCGCCGCACCACCAAGCACCGTGTTGACGCGCTTTATGAACATCTCGCAGTCATGCCACGAGATGTTCTCCACGGGGCTGTTGGGGTTCTTGAAGCGGGAGCTGTTGCTGCGCATGACGCTCTCCCACTGGGTCTGGGTAACTTCGTACTTGCCCAGCCAGAACCCTTTGGTGAGCGTGACCTTGTGGGGAACCTCGTCCTCGAATCGTCCGACTTCGCTGTGGGGGCTGCCCATCACAAATTCGCCCGGGGCGCACCATACCATCTCCATGGTCGCGCCGCCAGGAAGCGCAATAGTCTTGATCTCCCCGCTTTTGCGGGCGCCTGCAGGCGGCTCTTCTGCGGACGCAACGCAGCACAAAGCAGCCACCATGAGGCCAAGCATACCTGATTTTACTTTCATGACAACAAATTATAGCACATCTTGTGGCAAAAGGGTATAACAGCACCTAACAGGCTAACGGACTATAAGACCTACCCAACTAGAGAAGCAAGCTTGTCAAGGGTGACAGGTTTGAGGAGTATGCCCGAGAAGCCATGCTCCGCATAATGCTTCTGCATTTCGACGTCGGCCGTAATCGCATATGTGGGTATTGCCGCGAAGCGGGGATCGGCGCGAATTGCACGGACAAGGCATTCGCCGTCCATCTTCGGCATCCACATGTCGGTCAGCACCATGTCAAATCCGTTTTTGCCCGCCTTCTCAAGCTCATCAAGCGCTTCGCATCCATTGCCGGAGATCGTGATGTCGAAGCGCCCCACCTTGTTCAGCAGCGCCTTGAGAACCATCTGGTTCATCTTCTGGTCGTCAACCACCAGCACGCGGCGCACGGGGCTGTGGCCCTCTGGCTTGCTTGCCGCGGCAGGCGCGGACGTTACGGCGGCCGAGGGCGCTTCCACCGCAGGGGCGATCTTCACGCCGGGAACGGTTATGGAGAATGTCGTGCCTTTGCCGAGCACGGACGAGACGGACATTCCGCCGCCCATCGCCTCGGCCAGCTGGCGGCTGATGGCGAGGCCGAGTCCGGTTCCGCCGGCGCGCGCCGAGCTGTCGCCCACCTGCACATAAGGCGTCGCGATGCGCTTCAGGTCCTCTTCGCTTATGCCGCAGCCCGAATCCTCCACGTCTAGGCGGAACGTGCCGGACTCGCCCGTTTTGTCGGCGACGAACGAGGCGCGCACCTCCACGAACCCGTCCTTAGTGAACTTCACGGCGTTGCCCATCAGATTGAACGCGATCTGCCTTATGCGCTGCGGGTCTAGCATGAGGCGCGGCATTTCGCCTATCTTCGGGCGAATCTCGATGCTGGCCTTCTGCGCGGCTACGCGGAACGAGCACGCAATCTCGGTCAGGAGAAGCTTGCAGTCCGTCGGTTCGGGCACGATCTCCATCTTGCCGGACTCCAGCTTGGAGAGGTCGAGGATGTCGTTTATCAGGTTCAGCAGCGTGTTGCCGCTAACCATGATGGCGTCCACGGCCTGCTCCTGGTCCTCCTTGGCGCTGAAGCCGGACTTCAGTAGCTGCGCGAAGCCGATTATGGCGTTGAGCGGCGTTCGTATGTCGTGGCTGACGGCGGAGAAGAAGAAGCTCTTGGTCTTGTTTATCTCTTCGGCCTTTGTCTTGGCGATCGTCATCAGCCGCTCGCGGTTGCGGAGTATCTTGGTAGTGCAGAGCATTATGTAGAGCGTCCCGATGAGCATCAGCATCTCGACGAACGACTTGCAGAGCATGTCTTCGTTGAGCTCGTCCATCTGCTTGTTAAGGCTGTCCTGGCGGATGCCGCCCGAAAGCATCTTCCTTACCATCGCGTTCGTCGCATTGAAGTCGGCCTGACGCTCCCACATCTGCGAAGAGAAGATGATCACGACGACAAACGAAACCCAGACTACGGAGGACTTGCCGAACCTGTTCACGGAGTCCTTTGCGTACACGCGCATGTAGTAGATGAAGCCCAAGATGCTCCACATGGCAAGAATGAAGTACGATTCGGCCGTGAAGGTCTCGCCTGAGAAATAGTTGGGCACTATGTAGAGCAGGCATATTGCCACGGCGGCCGCTACGCCGATGAACCCCGCAGCCTTGCCCGGCAGGAGCTTCCAGGTCTTTGCGTCGTTGTCGGCTTTGAAGGCGGCGGCGGACGTGTAGCCATAAGCGATCGCGGCGCCCATGCTGGCGACGTCCACGATCCAGCTCGTGAGGCTGCGCCCAAAGAACGGAATTGCAAGCGACACCGCCCCGATGAAAAGCATCGCGTTCCTCGGCGTGCCGTCGTCGCGGACCTCGCCGAACCACTTCGGAAGGATGCCCTCCTCCGACATAGCCAGCATCAGGCGGCTCAGGGAGACGAACGTAGCTATCATGCCGGTGAATATGCCGGCAAGGATCGCGGCGCACGCAAACGCGATGCCCGTCGTGCCGAACATCTTCTGTACCGCGGCGAACACGGGCACCGACCGTATGCCGCCAAGGTTCGGCAGGTCACGTATATAATCCACCCACGTCGCATATCCATCTGGCAGCACGAGCACCGGCAGTATCGCAAGCGCGAGGTACAGCGCGGCCGATATGACGATCGATGCCATCAGTATCGCGAAGGTGCGCTTGACTTTGAACTTGAACTCGCCGGATGAGTTGGTCATGGCCTCGAAACCGATGAAGGCCCAGGGCATCATGGCTATTATGCGCACGACCTGCATGTGCGGCGGGACGGATTTGCCGAGGCTGGAGAACGCTGGGCACATGCTGGCAAAGCCGCCCTCGTGACGAAGAAGCGCTGCGATGAAGAAAGAGAACACTCCGCCGACAAGCACGGCCGCAAACAAGGTCTGGAGCCATGCGGCGCAACGCCGCCCCGCAAGGCAGAAGGCCCCGGCCACAACTATCGCAAGCATCGATATGAGGGTCTCGCCGAAATGAACGTCAAAGCCGGCTACGCTGTAGTGGAAGCCGAACTGCAGCATGTCGCCAAGGGTGAAGCGCACAAGCAGTATTATGGCCGTCGCGTTCGCCCAGAGGACGGCTATGTAGGTAAGGCACAGGAACCAGCCCAGAAGAAAACCGTGGTCACTGCCGAATGCTTCCCTTGTGAATGAAAGTGCACCACCCGGCCCAGGATTTCGCAGGGTCATCCTGTGGTAGTTCAACGCGAACACCGACATCGCAACGGTGCCGACAAGAACACCTATCGTCGCCCCAAGAGGCCCGGCACCTGGCAGGAACATCGTGCCGGGCATGATGAACGCCCCCCACCCTACAGCATAGCCAACCGCGAGCGCCAAGGCCGCGACTGGCGACAGATAAGCTTTGAGTTTCATGGATAAAACAAGCCTATAACAAGTTTATGTTGCGAAAGAATTATACCATTACTTCCTTCGCCAGACAAGAGCTCAAGCGAGGACTGTCCCTGCGGTTTTTGGACAGGCGGCGTTTAAGACCCGATGGAGGCTAGAACCCCGACAAGCTTGTCGTAAGTGATCGGCTTGAGTAGGACGCCGCTGAAGAGTCTGGTCCGCTCGTTGTGTTGCGACTCGGTGTCGGCCGTCAGCGCAAAGACAGGCAGGCTTTCGAAGCGAGGGTCTGCTCGCAGCTTCTCGATGAGCTCTAGTCCGTTCATGTTCGGCATCCAGAGGTCGGAAAGCACCAGATCGTAGGGGCTGCCCACCTTGATGGCCGATTGAATCGACGAAATAGCCTCCTCGCCATCGCCCGCCTCGTCTATGGAACGCACCCCGACATATTCCAGAAGCGCCGTCAAAACCGACCGGTTTATCATGGAATCGTCTACGACAAGCACATGCTTAGGCAGTCTCTTGAGCTGTACGGCCGGCTTCTGCACGGTTTCTTGTGCAGCATCCTTCTTTCCGTGTGCCTCTACGCCAGGTATGCAAACCTTAAACGTAGAGCCTTTGCCTAGTTCGCTCTCGACGACAAGTTCGCCGCCCATGACCTCTACGAGACCGCGGCAGATGGATAGACCCAGCCCGGTTCCTCCGGCCCGATCTGCGGAATGGCTCGGATCCTGAACCTGAACAAACGGATCGAGAATACGATTGAACATATCGGGCGCAATGCCGCAACCAGTATCCGATACGGAAACCACCAGGTTCGTTCCGGAATATGTCGCGGCGACGGCCACGGAGCCTTGCTTGGTGAACTTGACCGCATTGCCGACAAGGTTGAAGAGAATCTGGCGGAAGCGATGAGCGTCCAGCATGACCGTCGGAACATCCGCCGTGCGGTTGACGAGTTCGAGCCCCTTCTCCGACGCCGCCAAGCGGAAGGACGCGAACACCTCGTCCGTCAACTTCGCCAGCTGCACAGGCTCCGGCCGCAGGATCATCTTGCCTGCGTCCATCTTCGCGAGGTCAAGGACGTCGTTCACAAGCTGCAGGAGCGTCGTGCCGCTTGCGCAAATGGTATCAAGCGCCTCGTCCCGCTCTGTCTGGCTGTCAAGTCCGTGACGAAGCAGTTCGGAATAGCCGATGATTGCGTTGAGCGGCGTGCGGATGTCGTGGCTGACGATGCTGAAGAACATGCTGCGCGCCTTCTCTGCTGTGCGGGCGCGCACGAGAGCTTTCTCGAGCTCCGCCATGTGCTTCACCGTCTGCTCGTGCTCGATCGCGGCCCGTCGCATTTCTGAGCGCTCGTCCTCCACCAAGAAGATGTGCAGGAAGCATGTTCCGAGGATGCATCCAAGCGCGTAATACGGCCAGAGCGGCCAGGCTATCTGCATTACGATGGCCGCCATCATCGTAAGGCAAAACAGCAACACCACCATGAACCTCCTGCGCAGGGGCCCATTGTTGCCGATGGTTTTCAGAAGCGCGAAAAACGCCATCGGCACGTTCAAGGCCACCAGCGGATAGAACAGCATCAGGCGCGCGGGGCCGGCGATATAATGGCCGGACTCGTCGAAATAGAAAAGGCAGTTGTTGAATACGTTGACGATCAACAGCACAATGTAAAGAGACAGCAACCCGGTGCCGAACCATGACAGCGTGCGGGTGGCCCATTTGCCGAGGTTGAGATATGCAATGACGAAATGGCACCATGCAAAAACGGACACGGACATTGCGACAAAGTAGACAACAGTATCGACATACAGCGCGCCCGTCCAGCCCAAGCCGGACAACACGCCCCAGCACGCATCCGTTATATAGTAGGAGAACACTCCCCACAGGAACCTGCGGTACTCGCGCGCGCCTCGAGCATTTATCATGCCGAAGCCAGCGATCATCCCTGAGTTTATGATCAGATGAATTGCCATCGCCAAGACGGCGATTACCGAATAGATATGGTCCTGCATAACATTTACTCCTAGTCCAAATACAAATCACTTCACTTTTCGAACGACGACTTATCGGGGAGTATCGCCTCGAAAGCGCTGGCTACTTCAGCGAAGCAGCGCTCCGGGTCGGCAATGCGCTCCGTGTCGTTTATGCATATCTGTCGATATGCCTGACGCCTGATCGCCGAGCATACGCGGTCAAGGTTGCCTTCTTCCAGGACGAAGGTCTCTCCAATGCGATTCTCGTTTGAAGGATAGAACCTGCCCAAGACCATGTCCCATGCGCACGCGAGCCAATGGCTTACGCCGTCGTCTATGCGGAAGCGGCTTCTGGACGTCCGCTCCAGGATCGTTGGCTGCGAGCGCCATATCTCATCGAACGTCGACTTCAGGTGCGGCAGCGGCAGGTGGCCGAAGGTTCCGGGTATCCACATCTTGTTGACCGCGAACGAAATGACGTTCTTCGCGGCGCGCCCCAAGCCCAGAGCCCGCACATCGGCGAACTTGCGAATGTTCTTCCACACAAGCCGCTCCACGTCAAGGCCCAGCTTCAGGACGCCGCCGTTGTTTACGACGACACGGCTGGCGGGCGAGCAGCCAATCCAGCGCGGCAGCCCGAGATCGCACGGGATGACCGGCAGCCCATCGCGGAAGAAGTCTTCGGGCTTGGCGGGACGCAGCAGGAACATGTCGTCGTTGAACAGTACGAAACGCTCGGAAAGGTCTGTCAGACGGTGAAGGTTAAGCTCAATCGTGTCGGAGTGGAACGTAGGCAGATGTTCGGCCGGTATGTATTCGGTGTGGTTCACAAGGCGAAGCTTCGGATTCGACTCGTCAAGCCAGTCGGGCTTCTGGCCGCACGTCACGAAGTAGACGCGGTTGGCCCACGGCGCAAAGCGGTCGACGGCGCGGAACCAGTAGCGTAGAAGACCGCAGTCGCGGTATCGGCAGTCGGCGTTGGCCTCTCCACCGGCGCGCGGCTCCACCAAGCCGCCGCTTTCGTACTTGTGCTTCTCGGCGAGCCACACCGGATCGGCGCCATCCACCCACGGAAGCACGAAATCTATCTTCTTGTTCTCGTCCATCATAGCTCCATTCACAATCCTTCAATAAACGACTGCACAAAACCAGAGGCAAACCACGCACCGGCGCACAGCACAAGCGCGAGCACGGCGAATGCGGCCTGGTCGCGCCAATAGGCGCGCGACTCTGCCTTGCCGAAGAACGACGTGAAGACGACGTGCGACTCCCACGGAATCTGGATAAGCACGAAGCCTATGATCGTCGAGAATATCACGCCGTCCAGCTTGTATGCCTCCGGCAGGAACAAAACGAACAGAATGTTTGTCGCAAGGTTAACGGCGCCGGCGACGATCGGCTTCCAGCGGTCCTGCCGCCATATTGCGGCGGCTGACTTGAACGCAAGAAGCACCTGCCGCGACTGCATGGTGTAGAAGTATAGGACCATCAGAATAGGCGTCAGGGAATGGCGCACCAGTTCGGGATCGTTCTTGGTCCAGATGCGTATGAACGGCTGGTACAGCGCCGTCATGGCAACAGCGCAAAAGAGGACGACCGACATGGAGAGGCGGTTCATCTTCATGACCAGTCTAAAGTTCTGCTCTTTCGTCTCGGTATATATCTTGTTGCCGAAGCCGCCCATCATCGAGGAATAGACGACGGCGACAAGTCCGGAGACGGTCGTAACCACGTAGTAGTAGTTGCCGTAGGCCGCAACCGCGACAAGGCCGAGGAACGCCGAGATGACGACGTTGTCCGTAGAGTGGGTTACGACGGCGCCGACCTTGTGCATGAAGATCGACTTTACGTCCGAGACAACCTTGCGGTAATGCTCCGGTGGAAGTTTGCCGCGGGGCTCGATGTCAGGGAAGAGCCTGCGCGAGGCGACGACGAGGAGAATGTTCTGCAGCACGGTGAATACGACCGTGGCGATGACATAGTGGTAGTAGTTGCGCGTCATTAGCAGTATGAGGAACACTGCCACATACTGCACGACAGAGACGCCAGTGCGAATGTTCGTGATGACGTCGTTGCGGTGGTGCGCCCCGAGAATCGAGCCGCGGTATGCGAATAGGAAGTAGCTCGCCGCCGTATTGACGAGGTGGATGACGTAGAGCACGTGCAGATTTATGTCGGGCGGCACAGTGCCGTGAATCAGCTTGTCGATGAACGGCAGGAGCGCAAGCCCCAACACAAATATGACCATGCCGACACAGCGGTATACGGTGCGGTAAAAGCCAAGGTACGCGCAAAGAAGCTCGCGGTCGTCGTCGGCCACAGGCTTGTACATCGAGCATACGACCGCCGTTCCGAACCCTAGCTCCGCAAGCGACAGGACGCCAAGTATGGAGGTGAACAGCCCGTTGAGGCCGAGGTAGGCAGGACCGAGCAACCATAGGAACAAGGTGCGGTTCAGGAACGGGAACAGCAGCCGTATCCCGCTTGCGACCGCATTGGCCACCATGTTGCGCTTTACGTTCTTCCTGAAGTCTAGTTTCATCGCGTCAGGCCTTGAATATCTTCCTCTTCAGCTTTATGCCGCGCCAGGCCCACGGCGCGAGCGGCGCCGCAGCGCGGCAGACGGGCCACCATCCCTTCCTTAACGGCAGCGGCAGTTCGCAAGGCTTCACGACGCCCTTCTCGATAAGCCAGTCCACGACCGGGGCCACAACGGCATGCCACTTGAGCGAATATGAGTTCCACATCTGCCACGGCTTAGGATTGTACGCGAAGTGCGCGAAGTAGCGCCCATTGTCGACGCTGCCGTTGGCCTTGTAGACATCGGCCACCTTCGGCGCATCGGGGTCGAAGCAGAGAAGGCTGCCGAGCACGCTTTCGTCCGTCTGGAAATACGGCGAGCCGTGTTTCATTATTATAGCGACGTCGGACGGCAGCACGTTCCCTATCTGTTTCTGCCAGCGCTCCAGGAAAGGCCGCCACTTGCGGTTGACGACTATGAACGGCGCATTCATGCGTGTCTGGTAGCGACTTTCGGGAAGCGCCCTGCCGCAGAACTTCTCGATGTCCTTTCGCCAGGTCTCTAGATTCGCAGGCGTGAAGTCGTCCGGCGGAGGGCTGTACTTGCGGATCACGATCTCATCCGGGCTGTCGCCGATAAGCCATTCGGAGCAGTCGCCGACGAACGCGCCGTCGGAGTCGGCCCAGCAGACCCATTCCGTATCTATCTCGTCCAGATTCATCAGCATGGGCTTCTGGCACGTCACGCACTGGCGCGACGGCGGCAGCTCCTTGAGCGTCACACCGCCGAGCGACAGGACTTTGGCTTCCATGTCCTTCGTCCAGCCTGTCGTTCCCACGACCACCGGATGCGGCATTCCGTTCCTGCGCATGCTGGCTACGAGCAGCAGCGCACCCCAGGCGAACGCCCTGTCGCCCGCCGTCACCACAGTAGTGGATATCTTGCTTTCTTTCATGTTCTCCAAACCTCCAGATTGTTTATCATGGTATGGCCCAGTATCCCTGAAGTTTACAGATGTCCTCCGCAGGCGCCGGCCTTACCGGCGGCGGCGTTCCCGATGGGGTGAGAAGATAGCCGCATACGGATGCCGCCGGGGCGATCGTCTCCCACACCGTGTATTCGCTCGCCGCGACAGTCAGGTTCTCAACATTGCCCCATCTGCGCCAGATTGGCCACTTTGTGGCAAACGCCTTGTCGCCGCCGTAGACGAGCTCAACGGCCTTCGCGGGCATTCCATAGTTCCACCTGTATGGCGTTATGCCCGGCACGAACTCAGCTATGCCGTCGGCGTACGACGGCAGATCAAGAAATGCGACCGGGTATACTTTGCCGAGGCCGCTCGTAAGGGTTGTGCCCACGGGATTGCATCCGTTGTGAAAGTCGAGCGAGGCGTATGCTGCGTCCAGGTACTTGTCTTTTCCGGTGAGCGCATGCGCGGCTATGAGGGTCTGGGCGCGGCGGAGCGGATGGCTTTGGCCCCAGCTCATCGCATGGCACCACCCCTTCCCAGGGAAATACCACGGGCACCTGTAGGCATATGCGCCATCGACAAACTTCACCATTTCGTTTGCACGATTCTGCACCTTGCGATTCCATTCCTTCATCAACCACGCCACTTCAGGCGGCATTCCGAGTGCGTTCTCGCCAGCAAATGTCAATGCGCCCCACTTCCATTCGTTCTTCTTGAAATTCTCCTGCGCCGACCGCTTCAGATTCTCAAGTTCGTCAAGATATGAATTGTCGCCTGTAAGCGCGGCAAGGTTGACGGCCGCCTTCACCAGCATGTTCGCGGGCAGCGTCTTCGGTTCCTCCCATTCGACTGTACGTATCTCAGACGATGCCATGCCCTTCTTCTGCTTCACGAAGAACGTCTCGTTCAACGGCGGCATTCGCAAGGCGAAGTTCCATGCGAGCTTGGCCGAATCCAGATACTTCGCCCTGAACGACTCGTGGCATCTCGCCAGAAGCGAGGCATGGGCGGCATAGGCAAGGGAACTGCCCCTCGTGGCACGCGAGACAGCATATTTGAGGTTCTCGCGCTCCGCCGCCACTCCAGGGCGAGAATAGCCCGTCGTCTCGATCCACGTGCCGACGCCACCGTCCTTCTGCTGAACTTGAAGAAGGTGGCGAAGGCCCCACTCCGCCTCATCAAGTATATCAGGTATTCCGTTTGCGTTTTCAGGGATGGCAAGCTGTCCGTCGCTGAAGCTTGAGGGTTTCATCAGGTAGACGGCACATAGGTCGTTGACGATATTGAGGTGCACCGGACGGCGATCGAAGTCCGCGGCGTCATGCCAGCCGCCCGAGACCGATACACGCTCGCCACGCTCCCAATCGGTATTCTGCGCGATTACATCAAACCACTTTACGTCCTTGGGCAGTTTACCTTCCTCTGGAGCGAAAGAGCCTCTAACGACGTTCGTGTGGCATACATCGGCCGTCCAATGGGTGTACGGCTCCGTCTTGGCAATTCCGCAACGCTTCTGGTATAGGCCGCCCATGTGTACGCGGAACGCATACTCCGCCGCACCGCGCCAGATGCGGAAATCGTCGCTACGACCTACGCCTTCAACGCGCACAAAATACGTCCCTTCGTTGGTGATGGACGAGAAGTCCATCTCATAGGTGAACTCACCCACGAACGGAGTGCCTTCTTTGGTGGTCCCGTCATCAACGCGATGGACTGGCGGAGCGGACGCGACAAACACGTCCTTCCCGGTAGTCGCATCGACAACGCTCCACCCGGTCATCGGCTCCTTTGGCCTCCATGCGCCGAGCTTCGGGCCCAGCCACGCGCCAATGTATGCGTACTTTGGCTGATCTGGCGCATAGCCGACCTGGTTGACCTTGAATAGAGGGCTAGGCTTGCCGGCGTCGTATCCATCAAGCGGCGAGTCGGATATCCGGAACACATTGTACATTATCCTCGCCTGCGGCCTGGCGGCAAGCGGATCCTTCTGTCCGTTCGGTGCAGGCCAGAAGCCTGGCTCGCCGGAAAGCGCCCGGCCCTCGCGGTCGTCGTCGGTCTGATACAGCGACGTATACGGATCAAGGAACCGCAGCAAGCAAGCCGCAATCAAGCATGAACACGCAACCATATGTCAACGACCTCCAAAGGCGAAAGCGTGGAACCGCGGCAGAAGCGCCCGTGATGCTGCTGCGGCTGCGGTGGAAAGGACGCACACTGCGACATACTTGACCGTCAACGCCAAGCACCCCGTCTTGCCGTACATCACCACATCAAGCGCACGGACCGCAAACACGTGCAGGATGTAGATCGGGAATGTGAGAGACGTGATCGCTTTAGACCACGAAACGGACGGGAATATCCGCCAGGCGGCGAGCAACGCAAACGGAATGGAAAGCTCGTGCAGAACGCCCCATACGGCCACACCATGCGCCGCAAGAATCTGTGAAAGGAAAAGTCCGGCAATGCCGGCCACCGACAGGGCCGTTACTGCGCGACTGCACTGCAGCGATGTTGCAACGCCCATCGCAAGCGCCGCGCCCACAAGAAAGTAGAATAGTCCATGCACTGAAACGAAACGCGTCAAGAAGAGCCAGATGCCTGACTCGCAGGCCGGGAGCCTGGCCGCGGCGGAAACGGCCAGGACCATGGCAGGAAGCGCCACTCCAAAACGCCTGAGGGCAGGCAGCAGGATTTCGCTCGCCGCCACATACAGCAACAGACTGCGCACGAACCAGAGCGGCACGTCCGATGGATATCCGAAAGGATTTACCCCGAAGCAAGACAGAAGCCCCCATCCCGACGGAAAGCCCTCTATCGCCGGTGCGCCATCCCTGATGTTCGATGCGGCGGCAAGGCCACCTTCCATCGCATTCCACAAGAGAAGCCATATGACGAAAGGCACAAGCAGGCTTCTAAGCCGCTTGGCGGCCTCTCGTCGCCACCAGGAATCCTCGCCGAAGTGCCGCGCAAGGAAGAAACCGGCCACCACAAAGTAGAACGGAACGGCCAACCGCCCAAACGTGCCCGCGGTAAGGCGATAGAGCCACCATGCCGGCATTTCGGGGTCGGCCGGGATCGGCTGTGGCACGTGTATCGCAGCGACAAGGAACGAACACACAAAGCCAAACGCCGCAATCTTCAACGATGTCTCACGGTCAAGCTCCAACATGCTTCACCTCCTTGACGCGACTTTCGTTGTACTCATTCTTCAAACGTCGCCAATTGGCGTTCAGATGGTCTAAAAGAGCAAAGAAGAAAAAGAGGAGAATCAGGTTCATCTGCATGCGCAGAGTCCATTCCAGACAGCTCTGAAGATATAGGGCGACGAATCCGCCGGCCAATCCGGCCGGAATCGCGGCGTATGGCGTGCCGGCAAGCCGCCACGTAAGCCTAACGCTCAGAAAGAGATATGAGAAGAACCATATGATCATCGCGACAAGCGCCGGAACGCCGCATTCAGCACCTACAAGCAGATACACAGTCTCCACTATGCCGTCCCTGAAGTCATCGCCTCGATTCGTGATGCGCCCGGCGCGCTCGGCATACTCATAAGGCGGGTTGATCTTGATGCCCCAATTGTTGATGCCTACGCCGCACCACGGCTCATCAAGGATCATTTCCTTCGCGCATAGTGCGAGCTCGACGCGGGTGTTGGCGGATGCCTCCGGGGCCTCGGTAAATCGCTCAATTATGCGCGGAAGCATTGCGGCGAGTCCGGCAAGGCCGATAATGGCGAGCGGCGCAACCCGGGCGAAGATCCTGCCCTTGGGGATTTTTTTCAATGCTACGAACGCCGACAGGGTGAACGTGACCGCAAACGACAGCGGGATCATCGCCAACGCTCCACGGGAATATGTCCTCACGATACAGGCCGCCGAAGCTACGAATGCAAATGTGTAGAACTTGGCCCGGTTCAATCCACGGGCGAGGAAGTAAGCGAAGAACATGTTGGCGAAGAGGTGCATCGCCATTGCAAGGCCGTTCTGGTGGGGGAACACCCCTTTTGGCTGGTAGACGCCGGCGAAATGGTCCTTGATCACGAGCAGGAAGTTGAACACCGCAAATGCCGCGAGCCCCTTAACGAGCGATTTCACGTCGTCAGTCACGTTGAGATACGCCCTTACGGAAAGATAGGTCAGGTATAGCATGATCATCTTCCATATCTCCATCCACGAGAACAGCCTGTTTTCGGCGGTTGTGAGCGACGGCAGGCACAGCAGGAAATAGATGACGTAAAGCCAGGCGCCAGCGGAAGGGATAAACTTCGGAAGACGGCTCTTGATGGCCGCAAGGATGATGAGCGCAAGCGCCAAGAGATAGACGATGCTGACCTCCATGCCGCGCGACGAACCGCGGTACTCCTCGTATGAGAAGAAGTTTATGGCCGTGTTCTGGTAGACGGCGAGCGCACCGAGCATGATCCACACCGCATATTTTATCCAGGCCTTGTTGAACGAAAGGATGGCCGCGAGCGGCGGTACACCCAAAAGGGCCAGGAAGAATACAGCGTACTTCATGCCATCAGTCTTTGGATGAATTGACGCCTATCGCCTTGGCGCGGCTGGCTATCAGGCTGAAGAGCTGCGCAGTCGGAAGAAGCTTTTTCACGAATACGTTGAACTCCGACAGGTCATCCTTCGGCACATATACTATATCGCCGGCCTTGAGCGGCACGTTCCGGCTCTTGCCGGCGAGGATGCCATCGACGTTGACCTTGTACAACTTCGGGTGAGCAAGTCCGTCCCTGATGATGATTACGTGCTTCCAGTGCGTCTCCAGCATCCATCCGGCCGCCGTCAGCGTTTCGATAAGACCCATGCCAGGCTCGTAAAGGCGCTTGTGCGGAGACTTAACCTCGCCGCAGATGATGACCGAAGACTCCATGCGCTGCGCTATAAAGACATAGTCTCCCTTGCGGATGCGAACGTTGTTCAGCGCATCGCCAGACTCGATGGCCTTGCGAAAGTCAACGGGCAGTATCTCGCCGTTTCTTATGAGTATCGAATGCTCCAGGTCGGCGACATCCACGTCGACTCCGTTGAATAGACGCTCGGCGCTCGACCCGGCCATCGCATAGAAATCTGCGAGACGGGTTGAATTGGATATTCCGTACACTCCCGGTCTGGCGCACGACCCGGCTATCGTGGCCGTTTCGCTTTGCACCTCAAGCACCGTTATGCTTACCACCGGATTCTTCACATAAGGCGCCAGCCCCTCGCGGATGCTCTCGGCTCCATGCGCAATCGTCTGCCCGCTCAGCTTGACCTGCCCCATGAACGCGATGCCGACCATACCGTCGGGACCTATGCGCGTCGTAATGCCAAGATCAGGATGGTCGTAGACCCTTATCTCAACCTTGTCACCTGCGTTCATGTGGTACGCAGGCTCATCTTCCATCTCAAGCTCCATTAGCCGCTTTCTGATGCGAGCCTCCGTCTCTTCGTTCCTGGCGGACTCATCGACCACGGCGCTATCATCGTCCGTGTTGCTGAGCTCGAACACGTTGTCGTACGATGAAGTGCTCCGGTCTGGATAGCAACCGACAAGCATGATGGCGAACAATGCAACAAACCACTTCACAACCGCGCCTCCATTTCGTGCCGCACGGTCTTGGCCGAAGCGTCGGTAGCCATCGCCATGACCGGCCTGCCGGCCGACGACACATGCCGCCTCACATATGAGAACGCCGAACGGGGCGTTCCGCGCTCACCCACAACGAGAATCACTGCGTCGCAGATTCCAAGGAGCTGGTCGAAGAACGTCCCGCCTGCTCGAACGCCACCCTCCATCCGGACAAATATGTTGCCGTAGGATTCCTTTAGCGATTCCAGATCGGCCTGAAGTATCTGCAGCTCGGTTGGAGCCATCACAAATCGGTTTACGGTAGGGAACCATCCGTGGGAACCGCTGCGGACTGCGCCGATCATCTGCTCCGCACCTTCCGGCGGCACGAAGTTCACCCCTGAGACGATATCCATGACAAAACAGTCAACGCCCGACATCAGAGCGGTCGACGCCACCGCCTGCACAAAGTCTCTGCGCATATCGGCGCCAGGGAGCTTGCACACGAGCGACACCTTCGACGACTTCGCCGCAAGGAACATCTTTAGCGCTACCACGCCCATAACCTCGCGGTCCTCGTCCTCGGGCACTACGCCCGGCGCTGGCAGGGAACCGAGGAACGACACGTCGTCGTATGCCGAAATCTCACGTCCGCCCCTGAGACGCCCGAATATCATCTCCAACGCAACGACCCAAAGGAGCACCACAAACGAGATAGCGCCGGCGCCGGCTACGGCCAAACCTACCTGCTTCGCGCCAAAGGGACCGTTGTCGCCAGCGCCGCCAGTCTTCTCAATCTGACGCAGGTCGTTCCTTAACGTGCCGATCGCATATGTGATGTTGTTGACCTTTTCATCCAACTCGCGTATTGAAGACACAACGTCGGCACGACGTGTCTGAAGCCCTTCGAACGCAGGAATCATCGAAGCTAGTTCAGACGCCTTCTCCATGTTGTCTTTGATTTCCTGCTCTACCGCACGCTTCCTCTCATTGATCGCCGCCATCCGTGTTATGCAGTCGGCGAGCTCGGCCGCGGTCCGCTCCATCTGATCGAGATTCTCGATGTCGAGGTCCTCCACGCCCTTCAACTTCAGGAATTCCATGAGCTCGACCATGTGCTGCTCGCGCTCAAGCAGCTTGCCTACAACCTTGGGGTTTATGTCGGTATACTTCTCGCGCAATCCGGCAAGCTCCTTGTCCACAGCGGAGATAACCTCGGATTTCTTGCGGATTGCGTTGGCGTTCTCGGTTATTGCGAGACCTGCCTTGCCAACGCGCTGTTCCAGACGGCTCTTGCGGAGACTTTCGTTTGTCAGTTCCACGCCTAGCGACGAAACGTTCTTGCGCTCGTCCGAGATGAGCGAATTGATCGCAAGGAGCGCCTCTTGAGGCGACATTACGCCGGTCTTGGTCTTGAGCTCCGACTCTTCAGCCTCTATCGACGCCAGCTCGTCCACCAGACCGATCCTTCGGTCGGCAAGCGAGCCTTTCCACGTTTCAAGATCCTTCGACCGGAATGTCGTATACTCCTCGATCAGCAGCTCGGCGTAGGCATTGGCCTTCTTCACTGCCCCTTCCCACGACTGCGAGGCGGCCGTCAGAGTGAAGAGGTTGGTCGGCTTCTTCTCCTGCTTGATTTTCATGTCGAACGCCAGACACTGACGCTCGACAAACGGCATCTGGACAATTTCGCCGATCTTACGCTTGACCGACGCTCGGTCAAGGATGGACATTATCTGCTTGTCGCTTATTGTTTCGATGTCAGCGACTTTCCTGGGATTGTAGAGAAGCTTGGTCGTTGCGGTGTATCTATCGACGCTTTTCGCACCGCGAAGAGACAGATACGCCCCAAACACAGCAAAAAGCAAGGCGAAAAGCACGGCCACAAGCCATGCCCACCTGAGCACGATCCCGAACACAACCTTCCGCAACGTCGTCAAACGCCGCATGCGGTCGCGTTCGGCGTCTGTAAGTTCATCTTCCAAGTCTATTAAGTATCCAAATTTTCAATCCACAGAAAGCCGATTAACCTTGATATTATGTCATATCTGGCCGAAAAAATCAACCAGCCGAGCGGAAAGAACCGCCCAATCATACTGTTTTGCGGCTGTCAGCGCAGCCGCGTGAATGGATTCGGACGAATTACGGATGCTCTCCTGGGCCTTCGCAAGAGCCGCATCCAAAGATTCGGGGTCCCCGGACGAGAACGTGAAAGCCGCCCCCGGATGTGCCGCGCAAAGTCTACCGAGTCCACCTACATCGCTTGCGACCACGGGGAGCCCAGCCGCCCAGGCCTCCAAGACAACGATGCCGAACGGTTCGTGACGACTCGGCAGCAAGAACACGTCCGCGCACTCATATTCCCTTAGAAGTTCGGGACTTCCGGGCTTCAGCCCGCCGACTATGGCAAGCCGTTCAGAGACGCCAAGCTCGGCCGCACGCCTCTCAAGCTGTTCGCGATAGTCCTCCTGGGTGACAGGACCGACAAGCCTTGCCGTCATATTCGGATGCCTTGCCAGAGCTTCTACTATCATCATCTGATTCTTCTGACGATCGATTCTGGCTACGCATAGAACCTTGAGCCCCGAGTCGGACGACGTGCGCCGCATGCCATCTTCGCGCCTTTGACCCGCAAAGAGCCGCGTATCTACGCCGTTCGGCAGGAACATCACATGGCTATGCCTGTCCTTGTACTTCAAGTACTCGTCTTCTCCAACACAGACTATTCCGTCGAAATCCTCGGGGACGCGACGCGTCCAGCCCATGACAATGTCAACCGCCTTGCCCCACGGCAGCCTGCCGCGCGTCGGCGCCCTCAGGCTCTTCGCCTCCTCCTCCGGCACATTGGCGCCGCCGCCATGCAGCGAGACGACACTCTTCACACCGATTCTGGCCGCCGTCCTCAAACAAAGCTCCGCAATCCTTGCCATTGCATGACAATGGATAACGTCCGGCCGCCACTCGCAAATGGCGCGCGCAAGCCCGGGCACGAAAGGATTGCCGCCCTTGCGGTCAAGTTCGTCGACAAGGGACTTCGGCATTGGCCACCACGGGTAGATCGGCCTGAGACGGAGTATTTCTATGCCGTCAACGACCTCGATCTGCCCGGCCTTGCCACCGCTCCACAACGCCGTGGTCGCAAAGAGCCGCACGTCGTGTCCGGCAGACTTCTGGGCCTTCGCTATGTTCCATACGACTTGTTCCGTTCCACCCCAGTCATCGAACGAAATGCGTCTTAGAACATGCGCAATCCTCATTTCTTATATCCTCCGAAAAGATGCAGCAACGAAAGCCATGAGAACTTCACCAGCCCGTATGCATAACGTTTCCACAGACGGCCAGGCTCCTGCAGTATGCGGTATATCCATTCGATGCCGCTTTTCTGCACCCACTTCGGGGCGCGCTTTACGCGACCTGCGATGAAGTTGAACGTTCCGCCTATGCCGATCATCGCGGGCACTTCAAGTTTCGCCGCGTTGCGACCCATCCAGAGCTCCTGCTTGGGATTGCCAAGCGCGACAAACAGAAGATCAGGCTTTGCGGCATTTATGCGCTCGACGATCTCCGGCTGATCCTGGTCGAGCTTAACGAAAGCCGGGTCCAGACCAACGACCTTCAGACCGGATATGTTCATCTTTGCGAACGCTTCATCAAGAGCCGCCTGCTCGCCGCCAAGGACGTAGACCGAAAGGCCTTCCTCCGCAAATCGGTGGCAAAGAGCAGGCACAAGGTCGGCACCGGTCACACGCTCCGGCAGCGAATTGCGCAAAATCCGCGAAAGCATCACTATCGGCATGCCGTCCGCCGTGACGAAATCGGCGTTCCTGAGATATCCCCAAAGCTCGTCGTTGCCGCCAAACGGCCAGCCGCTCACCGCGTTGGATACGAAGTCGACGTTCAACGTCGCGACAAACGCGGCGCGTCCTTTTCGCGGGCCCTTCACGATCTCCACGATCCGGTCCACGGCCTCACGCTCGGTCACCTTGGCGACAGGTATGCCAAAAAGCCTAGCAACAGACTTCCTGCGGGATATTTCGTCCCCTATCAGCTTGACGATGCCTGCCGCATGGTCCGACCACGAGAACCTCTTGACGTACTCTACACCGCGAGCCGACCTGCCAAGTCTCGCTTCGGGCGGCTCGGAAAGCAGCTTTTCAAGAGCGGACGCGATATCGTCGACACTGTACGGATCAAAGGTTATTGCCACATCGGACGCGATCTCGCCGAGCGATCCGTTGTTGGAGCATGCGCAGGTTATGCCGCGTGCCATCGCCTCGACAAGCGAAAGCCCAAAGCCTTCGAACAGGCTCGGGAACACGTAGTATCCGGCATCCGCCCAGAGATTCTCCATCTCCTCGTTCGACACAAAGCCCGTAAACCTTATGAAGTCGGCGTTCGGCGAATGCCGTGCCGCTTCATGGACCACCTCGGCGTCCTTCCAGTCTGCTCCTGCGATCACAAGGGGATGCGCCTTGGCTAGTTCTCGCGGCAACTTGCCGTAGGCCTCTATGAGCCTAACGTGGTTCTTGCCGGGATGCTCTATCCGCGAAATGTAAAGTATCGAACCTCCGCAATCCTTCGCCTCGCACACTTTCCTGGGTTCGCCGCTCAGCCCGTTGTAGAGCACGGCCACATCCTCTTCGCGGCATCCCCAGAACTTCACCATGTCATCGCGCGTCGCGCCGCTAACCGCGACAAGCCTCTGCGCCCGCTTGGCGAAGAACGGCAGAACATGCGCTAGGTAGAACATCCTCAACCTTGAGTATTTGCCGGGTATGTGGAAGTTCGCAAGGTCGTGGATCGTCGCTGTGGTCGGCAGAGGATACCATGCGCATACTCGGCGGTTGGCCGCACATATCACGAAACCGTCGAAGTCGCGCTTGTGCGCCGCGATCCAGAAAGGCAGCACGAAAAGATGCCACAGCATGCTGAATATGGGATTGCCGTCGGGTCGTCTCAACAGCGTAAGCTGATGGCCCTGCGCCTCAAGCGCGGCCACGACCTCGCGCACGTATACGGAAATGCCGCTCTTTCCGCTATCGTATGGTATGCAGGACACTAGCAGTTTCATGTCAGTCAACCCCAAAGAGTACCTTTATCTTGTCACCAGTCACCGGCTTCGCGATTACCTTTGCGAAAAGGCTCATGTCGTAGGTCGAGCCCACATCCACGTCGGCGGTGACGGCCACGATCGGTATCTCTGCGAGGCGCCTGTCCCTTCGCATCGCCTCCGCCAGCTGGGTGCCGTCCATCTCCGGCATCCACATGTCGGTCAGCACCACGTCGGGCAACCACTCCTTCATGATCTCAAGAGCCTTCACGCCGTTCTCGGCATACCGGACGTCCTTCACCTTCAGATTGCTGAGGTGTATGCCGAGTATCTTGCGGTTCATCGCCATGTCGTCCACGACAAGCGCACGCTCCGGCACGGGTGCCATGCGCATCGCCTTCTCTGCGGACTTCACCGACGCGGGCATGCCTTCGACGACCTCGAGGTTCGGAATATCTATGATGAACTTAGTACCCTTCCCGACGACGCTGGTGGCCGTTATAGTGCCGTTTGCGGCGTCTACCATTCGCTTAACTATCGGCAGTCCCAGACCGGTGCCCTTCATCTCGCTGGAACTCGCTTTCATGCGGCTTGAGATGTCCTGCACGAACGGATCGAACAGTCTGGCGAGCTTCTGCTCGGACATTCCGCAACCGGTGTCGCTGATCTCAATGTGCAGAGTGTTGGTGTCGCCGAACCACCTGACGAGAATCTTGATTTCGCCGGCGTCTGTGAATTTTGCGGCATTGCCGACAAGGTTTATCATTATCTGACGAATGCCCTGCTGCGAAAGACGCACCGTCGGAAGATCGTCTTCGCCAGGCGCATCGACAACCAGCTGCACCCCGTGCTTGCGGGCATGGTAGCCGAATATCGCCGGCAGCTCGCGCAAAAGCTGACTCATGTTGCACACACCGGAGCGCATATGCATGGCGCCGGCCTCGAGCTTTGAAAGATCGAGAATGTCGTTTATAAGCTCAAGAAGCGCATGGGAGCTCAAGAGTATCCCTTGCACATACTCTTTTTTGCGCTCCTCGTCGGGATCGTTGCGCGAAATGAACTCGGCGAAGCCTATCACGGCATTCAGCGGAGTGCGAAGCTCATGCGACATCATCGCGAGGAACCTGGTCTTAGCCTTGGCGTGATCCTCGGCTTCGGCCGCAGCCTCATTGGCGCGATTGGCCTGATGCTTCAACAGCACACCCATCACAATGCCGAAAACGGCAATGAACAAAAGGATTCCGAGGGCTATCTTGGTCGCAAGCGATACCAGTTCATCCTGCGTAAGCCCAAACACTCGGTGAATAACATTCTCTTCAGCTATGGACTCCACGAACATCTCCTGCAGACGAGAAGGTTCGATGTCGGATGCAACCTTGCCGATTATGGATAAGAGATCCTCCGGAACGTTCCTTCTGGCGAAAAGCTCGAAGTCGAGACTTAAGTCCTTTACGCCGAACCATGTCGCCACGTTCTGCGGAACCGGCAGAGAAAACACCGACACCGCGCCATATACGGCCGATCCGTTGCTTGCCGGATACGGAATCCACAACTCGGAGTCGCCGCGCATGAACCTGGCCTCCGCCGTACGAACGTCCGTCTGCGCAGCAGGAATGAACTTCAGTCCTGTCTTGTCCGACAGCTCTTCCAGAAACTTCGCCACAAATCCTTTTGGCTTGCCCTCTTCGTCGAAGATCTCGAACGGCCACGGCGAGAAGTCTATTACAACTGGCTTTGATTCCTTGACGCGCTGCGAAAGCCAGTCTACCTCTTTTATGGAAAGGGCCGCCATGTTGTCGCGCGTTCCGTAATGGTGCTCGGCGATCATCCTCTGGTATTTAGGGAAGTCGTCGCATATCTCCTCGAACGCCACCTCAAGCTCGTCGAATATGTCCTCGCGATTCTTTGCGGTGCATATGTATACTGGATGCGCAATGTAAATGTGAAGCGCCACCTCATTGGCAAGGGCCGGCTGGTCTACATCCACGCAGGCGTCAACCTCCCCATTGAAGTAGGCGTCGAGCATGGCCTTGTCGGTCGTGTACTCCTTGTAGGTTACGCCGATCCTTTCCGCATTGAACTGGCGCTTTGCCCTCTCCGAGCTTACCGTCTTTGAAAGCAGTCCCACCTTCATGCCCCGCCACGTACTCGGCTCGCCCGGCTTGTATGGGCTGCCGGGCTTGGCCCAAAGGTAGCCTCTCAGCATTCCTATCGGAGTGTGCGGAAAAAGATATTCCTTGCGGCGCTCCGGCGAAAAGCCTATTCCGCCAACTATGTCGAGACGGCCTTTGCGCACGTCCTCAAGGCTTTCGTCGTAGCCGCCGTATACGAAATCGAGCATCCAGCGCGTATGCCCGCATATGGTCTTGAGCCAATCGTTCAGCGGACCGTAGCGAGTGCCGTTGCCGTCGACCTCGAACACTCCCCCTCGCTGATATGCGGCGACACGCACACGGTTGTGGGGACGGCGCACACCAAGAAGCTGCTCACGCAACTCGTCGAACATGTCGATGCGGTCGATGTAAAGGTCGCGAAACGACTTGTTCAGCCTCGCAAGCAGATCGGGTTTGTCTTTACGGACGGCGAAGTGCACGACCTTGTCGCCTATGGGCACGATCTCAACGACCCCCTCCGGTCGCTTCCCGAACGGCGTGAAGAGAAACAGCACGTCTATATCGCCGTTTGCGAGAGCCTCTACCGCGCCTGCGCTGGTTGCAAACTCCAAATACCTTGGCGAAAGTCCGGCTTGCTCGAAGTAACGTTCGCGTTCGTCGCTCTGGCCTTGCGAAACGGGCGAATAGCCGACGACAAGGCTTGGCCAGTCCGTTATCTTCGTGGTTATCATCGACATTGCCCTTGCTGGCGAGGCGTAGAGGGCATAGTGCATTCGACCTATAGGCTGCATCGAGAAATTGTAGTTCTCGACAAGCCTGGGTGTACGGAAGGCCGAACAGATCACATCCGTGTTCTCATCGTCAATTCGGCCGTCTTCACCGAAGGGAACGGAGATCTTCTCGACGCCTGCGCTCTTGAAGACCTCATCCATTATTAGCGTGCAGAACCTGTTGTCCGACGCTGCCCAATAGTCTAGGGCGGGGTCCCTGACGCACTCCGCGACCCTTACGGCCTCGGCGTGCGCGACAGAAACGCAGAAAAAGGCAACGAAAGCCGCCCCTAGGCTTTTCATCATTCGCATGACACTCAGAACTTCGCGTCGGCGACAGTTGGCACGATATCGAACACGCGGCTCACCTTTGTGATGTCGAACACGATCTTCGGCGCAGGCTGAAGCGCAGCAAGAACGACCTTGCCGCCCTCCGCCTTGGCTTTCTGCAGCACCTGCACGAGAACGCCAAGCCCGCTTGAGTCGATATGCACCATCTTGCTCAAGTCGAACAACACGTTTACGCCTTCGGACATCTGGCTGAGGATGTCATCCCTCACCGACGGTGCTATGCTTGCCACAAACCGCCCGCTAAGCGACACCGTAAGCAGGTTGCCTTCCTTTTTAATTTCACACGGCATGATTTTTTCTACTCCTTACTAATATTGTTTTCAATTAAAAACCTTCCAATCCTGCATCAGGTCCGGCGGGAACGGAGCCCTCTCCCTGATGATTTCGGTCATGCGCTTGAGGATGCGAACGACCGGATCCTGCCCGACGGAGTCCAAATCACCAAGCGAACGGCGACGCACCACCCATCGAACCGCACTGTATATCGAACGTCCGCAGCCTTCGCCGCCGCAGGCCATGACTTCCGCCTCGGCATCAAGCCACGCCCTGCGCGCGACTTCCCATGTGCATATGGCGCTGGACCAAGGACGAAACTTCCATTGGACCGCCGACGAATAAAGATCTTCTCCCAGGACTTCGGCCCGGTCCAGCGCCTTCCAGCGATATTCGCCGCGCACTATGAGCCTCGCATCGCCGGCGCCGAGAACACACTTGTTGATGTTCCTGACTATGAACGCTTCGTCGTCGCTCTCCATGGCCATTATGAGCCCGGCGCCACGGTTCATCAGAAGCCTCGCGGCCTCCATCCAAGGGAATGCCGACGCCTCTCTGCGCTCAACGCCCGCGAAAAGCTCTTCCCCCTTCAACCCGGCCACGTCGAAATAGCCATGCAGCAGCTCCTGTATCATGACACGCTCCTGGTCGTGCCTTAGCCGCCAGGGGGTCTTCGCGACGCAGAAGTCCACGTCGATGCCAAGCTTTGACGTCCACTTCTCCGAAACCGGCGCAAGCGCCTTGCCGATTGCGGCGATATCGGAATCGGACGAGCCGTCTTCGGCCACCACATAGAAATCAAGATCGTTGGAAAGCCTTTCGCGGCCGTCCGCCCCTACGATCACGCCGCCTTCTCCGCGCCCGTAGCCCCCGCCAAGGACAACGCCCTTCAAACGAGGCACCGCAAGCGCGTCGATCTCCGCGCCGACCGCAGCGATCGTCTCATCCACGAGCCTGTCCATGGCCGGGGAGTCTCCAGCGACATGCACGCCCATCAGCCGACACTCCCATGCGAGCGCCCACGCAAAAAGCGCAACACCGCCTTCACCCAGCCAAAGCCGCCCCCGATGCGCCGCGCGAGTCCCGGCTCCTCCATGTCCATCCACGCCCCGGTCTCCGCGTCTATTATCCGGTTGCCGACAACGATCTTGCTCTCAAGTTCGAGATCCGTGCCGACGTAGGTGTCGCCGCAGACCACGGTCCGCCGTAGACGGGCACCTTCGCCGATGAAGGAGCCGCTGCCGACGATCACGTCGCCGTCAATCCGCACATTTCTTGCAAGCCACGTGTTGTCGTTGATCAGAACAGGCGGCTTGATGTCGCTGCCGTGCTCTATCACAACGTTGCGTCCCAGGTAGACGTCCGCTTCGGCCGAATAGCCAGGCAGGGTGAAAAGCCCTGGCTTGTGGAGAACCGCAAGATTAGCCATGTGCCACGCCTTTACGTTCGACAGCGACACTCCCGAGGGCCTTATGCGCATCCACCTGCCGCCGACCATTCTGTACACGCCCATGGGCGTGTCGGCGCGGTCTTCGTCGGAAACCGGATCGAGGCGGACCTCCTCCGCCCCATGGTAGGAAAGGCACAGCCCCCACACCACCACAAGCCCGTCGGCCATGTTCGCGGTAAGCGGCGTGGACATCCCCTTGAGGTCGTCAAGACCGCGCGGCATATTGCCGTCCAGCCTCGTGTAGAACACCGGATAGCCCTTCTCCTCGGGGTTCCGGAACTCTTTGGCGAGCCGCGCCGAGTAGTGCCAGTCGATAATCTCGGTCAGCATCACGCCGAATCTCTGCGCATGCTCGAGCTGGTAGTCCACTATGCGGCGGCCGGCTATCGGCAGCTCGGCGGGGCTTATGCCGGGCACGATGCGCGTGATCCACTGGGTGTCGCGCACGGACGGAACCAATATTATGCTGTCACCCGCCATGTCAGTAGGCCCCCTTGCCGCCCAGAATCGCAGGCACCGTCTTGAGCAGAATCACGATATCCTTCCAGACGCTCGGTGCAAGTATGTACTCCTTGTCGAGCCTTACCTGCTCGCGGAACGGGATCTCGCTTCTGCCCATGATCTGCCAAAGGCACGTTATGCCTGGTATCACGTCCAGACGCTTGCGGTCTTCAAGGGTGTACTCCTGCACTTCCTTCGGGACCGGCGGGCGTGGCCCGACGAGGCTCATGTCGCCTATGAACACATTCCACAGCTGCGGCAGCTCGTCAAGGCTCGTGCGGCGGAGAAACTTGCCGACCTTTGTGATGCGAGGATCGTCCTTCATCTTGAAGATGACGCCGTCCTTGGACTCGTTCTTGGCGAGAAGCTCCTCCTTGCGGGCCTCGGCATCGATGTACATGCTGCGGAACTTGTAGAACTTGAAGTGCCGGCCGTAGCGACCGACTCGCACCTGGCTGAATATAACCGGCCCGGGGCTCGTCAGCTTTACGGCGAGGGCGATTGCCAGATACACCGGCGAAAGCAGCACCATGCCGACAAGACTGCCGACGATGTCCATGGTCCGCTTGATTGCGTAGGACCCCCCAACGGTCATCTTCCACGCGCGAAGCCTTATGCTGCGGCGCGTATTGCCGTACGATCTCGACGCAAGCTCGCGTATGAGTCCGTCAAGATCGGTATCCTTTGACCTGTCAAGAAAACTGCTCATTCCCTGCCTGCAAACGATCTTCCGGCTACAGCTGCGCCGAAAGATCCTTTATGTTCTTGATAAGGCTTATTGCGTTGTCGCGCTCCTGGAGCTTTGCCGCATTGCGGAGCGCTATGGCGCACTGCGCCACGTCGTTGTCGCCTGCCGCGAGCGAGTTGCCCTTCATGGCATGCGCTGCGCGATCCAGCTTTACCCATTCGAACGCCGCCAAGGCACTTTCGCACTCGGCAATCTTCTCCTTGAGCGACGACACGTATTCTCCATATATGTCGGCGACAATCTCTTCGTCGCCAAACTGCCCGATCAGATACTCCTTGCAGCATTCCTTCATTGTTCGTCTCCTCTGACAGTGTATTCTATTGGGATGAAAAACATCGTTTCGTTAAGGTTTTCGTAGCGGCTTCGCGATATGCCGTTGCAAAGCTCGCGCGTTATAAGACGGCCGCGGCCATGGCCGCAGTACTCGCGGTTCTTGAGTTCGAAGGCGACCTTCGAGTCGCCTGCCGCGACTTCCACGCTGGGCATCGGAGTTCCGCAGTCCCAGATGGTCAGCTCGGCGAAGTCCCTTTTCAGCCGCAGGCGCAGGTTCGCGACGGCGCTCAGTCGTTCGCGCGCATCCACGCCGTGGTCGTGGACGTTCATCAAAACTTCTTCCATCACGAGCTGCACTCTGTTTATCAGCCCTTCGCTCCACCCGTTTGCGGTGCACCACTCACCGAGAGAGACCGCCGCTTCCGCTATGCTGTCGGCCTGAAGCGGCACCGCCAGCTCGTAGACGCCCTCCGGATAGCTCCGCTTGCCGAACAAAAGCATCGTAACGTCGTCGGAATAGTGCTTGTAGCCGAAATCCTCGCATGCGGTTATGATCTTCTGCGGAACGACCACGAGCGAACCATCCAGCCGCGCGCTGCCGACGAGATCCCTGCATATGCTCTTGAAGAGCTCGTCGGGCAGCACCTCGGCGAACTTCGAGTCGTGGCCGATGTCGGAGAAACCGTCCGAACAGGCGACGCAGACGGCTGTGTCACTGAGCTTTGTCGTCACCACGTCGCTGTGATGGTAGACGGTGTCGGGCATCATGCCTATGGGCAGCCCGCCCCTCTTCTCGGGGTTGATGTCGACGTCGGTCTCGTTCATCGGATCGAACACGATCAAGTCGGGCGCGCCGCAGCTTATCCACTCGACTTCGCCTTTGAGGGGACGGTGGATGCATATGAGCGCCGTCATGTATGTGACGTCGGTCAGGTGTTGTCTGAAGAACTCGTGAAGCAGGTTCGCAATCTCCTCCGGACCGACGGTCTGGGTTCCCTCGTGCTTCGCGAACTGCTTCAGGAACGACTGCACCGCGGTCATGGCGAGCGCGGCGCTCGTGCCGTGACCCTGAATGTCGCCCAGCACGTAGAGATACACGCCAAAACCGAACTGCACCGCTTCGTACAAATCGCCGCTCACGATGTCCTTTGGCTTCCAAAGCGTGGTGTAGAAGCCTCTCGGCGTAAGTATGACTCTTGCAGGCAGCATGCTGTGCTGCACATGCGCTGCAAGCGACAGGGACGTTCTCTGTTCCGTCATCTGGCGCTCGATGAACTGCTCGATCCTGCGCGAAGCGACAATGCTCTGTATTCGGCGCAGCATTACTTGCGGCTTGATCGCCTTGGGCAGATAGTAGCTGTTGGCGTCGGTGAGAATGCGCTTCAAAAAGCCGCTGCCCTCTTCGGGATCGAGCGCCGTCATGAAGAATATCGGCAAAGTGGAATCAAGCCCGCGCACGATGTCGCGAAACACGAAACCGTCCATGTCGCCCATCATGATGTCGGTTATGATGGCGCGCAGGCTCTGTTTTTCGTTCTTGAGCACCGCAATGGCCTCTTCGACCGTGCCCACCGCGATCGGAACAAAGCCGACGCTTTTCAGCTTGGCACTGATGGTCAACCTTATCAACTTCTCGTCGTCCACGACAAGAATTTTTGATGTATATATGTCACGCGAACTAGCCATACTCCTCTACGTCCTGCAATTTTTGCCTTGTATTATACCATATAACCCCGACCCGCACAACCGTCAATGAGCTGTAAGATAAACACCAAAACAGCAAATGGTGCGCACCAAACACTAAAATGGTGCGCACCAAACACTAAAACGGTGCACACCAAACACTAAAACGGTGCGCACCAAAGGTCCAAATGGTGCGCAACCGCGATGGCCTAGAAAAGCGCGGCGAGCTCCTCTATCCGGGCTATTTGCTTGAGACAAGCCTCTTTATCGTGCTGAATAGCGGCTTCTATGGCAAAAGCAGCCGTTTCAGCCATTTCCTTATCACCAGACGCGAATGCATTACCCTTTAGAGAGTTCAATATATCTTTTACCGACTTCCAGTTTTCGGCATTAAGAGCTTCAACAAGTACGCTCTTCTTTTCATGAACAGAACGCACATACTCTTCATAGATCTCGAACATTAGATCGACATCATCGCCTAAAAGTTCACCAAGATACTTTTCACAGCAAGCTTTCATAAGTCCAAAGTACTCACTCAAACAAAATTTTGTTGTGAAGTATTATATCAGAGGTGCGCAAGAAAATCAATACCGACAATAATAATAGCACAATTATTGCATTTTCCACACATAAAATGAACTTATTTGCGCCTGATTTCGCCAGAGACAAGCGCAATGGCCGTAGGGACCGATACAAGAACGGCGAATATGAGCGCACCAAACGCCCCTTCTGCGACAATTCGCCACGGAACAATAAAATAGTGAGGCATTCCACTCCAAATAGATGCTGTACAGCCCGCCGTCAACCAGCCGAAGAACGCTCCCGTCGGCAAGCCAATCGCCATTCCGGTCAGGGCCGTCTTGACCGCGCCCAAGGCAAGCAGCCAAGCGAGGTGTGCCTTTGTGGCGCCAATCGCCCGAAGCACGGCGTGTTCCCGTCTTAAGGCGGCGGCCTCGGCGACAAGCATAGCGACAAACCCGATTGCAAGTATTGCGAGAAACACGAACGGAACACGGGCCGCCTGACCGATCAGATCCGTTCCGTGAGCAAGCGTGCCTTCCGCAATTTCGTCTCGTGCGTGCAACCTTACGGTAAACCCGGCAGGATCGCCAAGCGCATCCTTTACCGCCTCCTCTATTATACGCCCCGCTTTGAATGCGCCGTGACGCTCAAGAAAGTCCGGTTTGTAGTCTACCCAAAGGTGGGTCATGCGGACCATGGCAGACGGACGCGCATCCAGAGATTCGAGAGTGTCGAACGAAACGAATACCGGACCGTCGGTCATGACGGGCGCACCATTCATGCCGCGCACCAAACCGCGGCTGGTGACCATGTGCCAGTTTACATCCACCACTCCAGCAATCGGAAGCGAAACCTCGGTCGCCGATGCCCCGGGAACGCCGCTGGCCATGACTTTAAGCATATCACCTTTGTGCAGTCCTTGCGCATTCGAAATCATGAGCGAAATTACGCAGGCGTCGCCTGCGGCAATGGCCTTGGCGCATTCGTCGTGGGTTCCTTCCACAAACTTGAAGTCGGGCAGCCATTCCGCCGCAAGGAAAAGCGCGTTCGCCTTCCCTTCCTGCGAAAACATCAGCTGCAACGGATAAAGCTCGCTTATGCGCTTTACGCCGTCAAGATTCCTCAGCTTCTCGATGTCGAAGGAGCTTGCGCCGGAAGGAAGAAGTGAGATTATGGCATCCGGCCATTCCGGCGAGGGCACAAAACCACGCATAAGGCTCGCGCCCCATACCTCAACGGCGACAAACGCGGCGAAACCGAAGGCGAACGCAATCGCCATTCCGCGGCGGTGCGAACGCGGAACGAAAGACGAAGAGTCCATTGGCCTTACGGAAAGCGCCGTCCTCAGCGCAAAAAGTACCGCCAAAAGCGAAACGGCAAGCGAAAGCACCGCCGCGATGAAGGTTGTCCGCCAGTCGATCGCCATGCCGACAGGAAACGCCGCGACATCTGCCGCGACGTAAAGCCAAAGTGCGCCCATCGCGCCTAAAATCCCTACGACAAGACCGACCGCCGCAGAGATGAGCGATTCTATGAGAACAAACAAAACCACTCCGCCGCGCGAAAGGCCGATCGTTCGCAATATGGCGAGAGAGCCTCTATTGTCCTCTACTGAAAGAAGTAGAGAGTTTACGAGCAAGGCCAACGCAGTGAGGATGGACGCGACAAGCATTAGCGGCCGGGCGTAGTCCATGCGGCGCTGCTCGTCGTTCTGGAACACGGCGACAACCGTTTCAGATTCCGGTGTAAGGATGCCCTCCCCATCGATTCGTTCGCGCAACATGTAGATCGTTCCACGTCTTTCGCCGGAAATAGCGCCGAAGGCGGCCGCATTTGCAAAGGTGTCGGGGAAGCCTCGCGGCAGTTTGACCTCGGACAGCAGCCCCACAAGACGTGCGGAGACCGTTCCTTTTCGTCCGACGAACTTTACTGTGTCGCCAATCTGCACGCCCATGTCGCGTCCGAACCGCTTGAGTGTGTTTGCCGTGCAGACGAACTCGGGCTCTGCGGCGGATTCGTCAACCCAGCGTCCTTCGACGAGCGGAGCCGCTTCATAAGGGCTTCTCTCCGGGGCAGGGGCCATGATGGACATCATGGGCGGGCCTTGAAGCACCTTTCCGCCTGGGCGAAGGTCGATTGAGAGTCTCACAAGGTCCATCTTAAGGTCGGCATCTGGCAACTTCTGCTTAAGGCTGGCATTCGGCATCCATCCGTCTATATACCACGCGCTCCATGGTTTCGCCGCCCTTTTTGCGAGCGTTGGCGCCTGCGCGCTGTTCGTAGCCGCGAGCGAGAACACGAAAACTACCGCCCCCACTGCAGCGGCCATGCCAAGTGCCGCGCACATGAAGCGGGCCTTACCTCGCCTGAGGCCACTCAATACAAGACCGAACATCATTGCCGCCTCCAGTCCTCAGCCGTAGGTCTCAAGATAGCGGCGTGACACTTTCGCCGGATCGTTATCCGTTGGGAAGCTAGCCTCTACGCGTCCATCCTTCAAGAAGTGCACCGTCTCTGCGCTCGCGGCTACAACCGGGTCGTGGGTGACGACGAGTATCGCGCTGCGCTCCGTCTTGTTCAGCGTCTTCAGAAGTTCGCATATTGACCTGGTCGAGGACATGTCGAGATTGCCCGTCGGCTCGTCCGCCAAAATCGCGTACGGCTGCGCGAAAAGCGCGCGCGCTATCGCAACGCGCTGGCGCTCTCCGCCAGAGAGCTCTGCGGGAAGCTTCTTTTCAAGACCGGATAATCCGAGCGCCGCAACAAGGTGCGATAGACGATCGGCATCAATCCTGCGGTGATCGAGACGCACAGGCATTGAGATGTTATCCGATACGGTGTATGACTTAAGCAAATTGTACGCCTGGAACACAACTCCTACATGACGTCGGCGGAATCTGGTCGCCGCGCCGTCACCCATGGCGGTGATGTCGTTGCCGCCTATTTCAACCTTTCCGGAATCCGCGCAAATGAGACCTGCCGCGATGTTGAGAAACGTCGACTTGCCGCTGCCGCTCGGCCCCATAAGCGCGGCGAACTCGCCCGGAGCAAGAGCAAGACTGAAACCGTCCAACACCTTCTGTCGTCCGTAAGACCGGCAAACATCCGTTGCCTTTAGCGCATCCATCTCGAAATCTCTTTCCCTAAAGCCAAGTTTCCCTCTACTCTACCGTAACCGCGACGCTGCCGACGCCCTTTACCGTCGCAGTGCCGTAGCCGACGCCTTCGAGTAGGAAGCCCTTCACCGTGACCGAGATTGCCTTCAGCTTGCCGTTCTGCTCAGCGTAGACCTTGAAGGAGCCGCTGAACGAGCCGTCCTTCTCCTTGTACGTGAGCTTCAGGCCCGACGGGTTCTCGCCAGCCTTCGAGTCGTCGATGACGCCGTTCTTCATCGATATCTTGCCGGCCTTGGGAAGAGTCCACTTCGCGCCATTCTTCGTCACTGGGACATGGCTTGGCAGGTATTCGGTGAGGACCTTGCCGGGTATAGCCGACCAGAGCTTGGCGTCGGTCGGGACACGGAACGCCGCGCCGTCGGCAAGCTTTCCGGCACGGCCTACCATGACGTCCTCGCCAAGGCCCTCCACCTTCGCGGTCTTGCCGTCGCGCGAAAGCCATATGACGAACGAGAGGTTCGCCTTGGGCGCGGCGACGGAGGCGCAGCACCACTCCTCGCCTACGAGCAGCACCGTGCTTGCGGAGACCTTGGTGCCGCTGGTGAGGGTGCCGCTTACCTTCACCTTCCCCTTCGTAGCGATGCCGACGCTGAGGGACCCGTCGTCCCAGATCACCATCAGGGAGCCTAGCCATTTGGAGATGGCGTCGTTGGCGTCCGCCGCTTCGCCCTTGTCCTTGGACGCGAAGAAGTTGCGGGAGCCGTCGATAAGGTACGGGCCGTAGTAGCCGGATATCCCGTCCGCGCCGAGCGTTATCTCGCACGCCTCCCCGCCGACAAGCTCGATCACGGTCGGGCCATCGGAAGAGATTTCCGCCTTGCCCTTGTCGGAGCCCTTGAGCGTGGCCTTCTTGGTGCCTACGACTACAGTGGCCTTCACGGACGCCTTGCCGTCCTTCTTGCCGGGCTTGCCGACTTTGACCTGGATCGTGCCCTTAACAGCCCCGCTCTTCTCGTCGTACAAGTAGCCATTATACTCGCTCGCAGCGGATGCAGGCGCGGCACCGCCAATGCCTTCTGGCCACAACTCGTTTTGCGTCTTCGTCCAGACGGCGTAAAGCGTTACAACGCTGTTTGCCTCCGCCGCCAGACCGCTCACAGTCTGCCCATCAGCGTACACAGCAGCACCAGCAGGGCTCAGCGCCCATCCAACAAAAGCATACATCTTGTGCGTAAATGCATTGGCGGAAAGCTTCTGCGCCTTGCCGTAGACGAACGACTGGTCCGGCATAGTGCCCGTGCCACCGTTGGCGTTGAAGCGCACCTTGTACGGATTGGCTACCCAGTTGGCGTATAGTCTGTCAATGCCTTGTTCCACAATGCTTTCTGAGGTAATGCGCTTCCCTGTACCGTTCGGGCCTGTAAACCATCCGCCGAAGGCATATCCCGTCCTCGTCGCGGGGTCTTTCAGGCGGTCGCCGTATGGCAGACCAACCTCCAGCTGCGTAGCGACAGTATCATCGCCAACCACAACGCTTACGCTCTGCCGCACCCATGCGGCAAACAGCTCGACCACGCCATTCGCAACATAGGTCAGATTGGAGACCGTTGCACCGTCCGCGTACATGACCTCACCGGTGGCGTTCGTCGCCCAGCCTGTGAAATCATAATACAAACGGGTGAATGCATTGGAATCGAGTGCATCTGGCTTGTCGAACACGAACGACTGGTCCGGCATAGTACCCGTGCCCCCGTTGGCGTTGAAGCGCACCTTGTACGGATTGGCCGTCCAGTTGTCGTACAGCGTGAATTCTCCTTCCGGAACGATGGCCGTCGGAGTCGCCTTGGTCCCCGTACCGTTCTCCCCAGTGTACCAGGCATCGAACGTATAGCCCGTGCGCTTTTCGGTCGGCGTCGGCAACGCGCCGAACGGCTCGCCCGCAACTAGCGTCAGGTTGGTGGCAACGCCATCAAGCTCAATCGAAACATCATGGATGGTAGCCACCGTATTCCACCACGAAGGATCGGTCTCGATCATCGGGTTACTGTCAAAGACAATCTGCGCGGAAGCATTTATGACCGCGCCGTTTGGCGCATCGCTCTTCACGCGGACGCGGTAGGAGAGGTGTCCTTCGCCGCAGTGCGTCTCGGGGTCGTTCGGCGGCAGGAAGCCGCCCGTCGCGCTTGCAGGGAAGTTGTCGGCGGTCGTTGGATCCCAGTCGCGCATGTACCAAGAGAGGACGCCGTCCTTCATCTTCACTTCCGTCTTTACAAACGTATTGGTGCCGGGCATCGCGTAGGACGCCTTGCCGTGAGACTTGCCGGAGAGCGATGTGTCGATATGGTCGCCGAACGCTATCTCACCCAGCTCCAGCGTTGACCAGTCAAGATTCTCGTCCATCGGCAGATCGACAAACACCTCTTGTGCCGCCGCCGTCGCGTTCGTCTTGTTCTCGAAGTATGTGGTGTAGTTCATCCACTCGCCCTGCTGCACATACCGCTTCTCACCCGTACCCAGCGGCCCGGAGATTTCGTTGGGGTCGCAGGACTGTGCGGTATTGCCGCTACCCTCGGCCTTGCCGTCCGAATCCGGCCCCTGACATTGATTTGATGACGCAAGACAAATTGCCGTAGCAAGGCCACATGCGATTACAGTCAACATCTTCATTCTGCACCTCCATTCTGTACGACCCGAAGAGGAATCTCGAACGATTCCATTCCGGGCAAATTCGTTTTAACTTCAAGAAAAGGTCGCTTCGAGAACTGCCGCACCTCACGAGGGTCGATGTTCTCGATGTCAATCCGCCAGCCGTTCAGCGGTCGCTGCGAAATCTTCACATCGCCCCACTTGCGTGGCTTCGTTTCTGCGGAAAGAACCTGAAATTCCTCTTTGTGAACTTTGTGCTCTTTGTGGCTAAAATTACCATCCCGCACCATCACCATCCGCGAACACACTGGCTCGTCCCAGCCGACGGTGATAACCTGCGGCGTGACCGCCACGGCATCTGCCACCCGTGCGCTCACGGGGAACAAGATTGCCGGAATCTCGGTATCGCTCGTGGGAATCGTCCAAAGTTCAGAATAGAGACCAGGCAAAACATCCTTCTCACGGAATTTCACGACAAGCGACTTGCCGTCATCTCCAAGCCGAACATCAAACACATTCTTTGTGTCCTTTGTGCTCTTTGTGGCTAAAAACGGAGTTCCAAGCTTCGCACCATTCGCCTCATAGCCGGAGAGCTTCGCCACGATCTCGCGGCCAGTATCGCTCCTTCCTATCACCCCGAACGCGGCATCCATCGGCTTAAAGCCGAGGCGTAGCCGCACATCAGCGGCAACATTGAATGTCGCAATTCTTCCCGACGGCGCAAGGGTCACCCACACGCGCTTCTCGACATGCCCTTCCATCCCAGCAGGATTAAACACGACATCAAACGGCAGCACCCCGCCGGGCGAAAGAGTCGCACTTGTCGCGCCCGTCGCCTTCAAACACGCACAAGACGACCGCACACTCTCCACTGTCTGAGGTTTGTCGGTGGTGTTCGTGACGGCGAAATGGTATGTAACGGTCTTGTGCGCGTCGATGGCACCACCAAACGTCACCGCGCAAAACATCACCGCCACAAAGAGCACCATGTATTTCCAAGCTGTCATACCGTGGGTACGCCCAAAACAAACAGCGAATTGGGAACATGCCGCCCCTCTCGAAATCGTCACATCTTCATCCATGTCGATTCCTCCAGCAATACCATATCTCAACCAGACAGTGTAGCAGCCCTTTTGTGAAAGGACCACAAAACAAGCCTCCAAGATCTTGAACAAATGCCATGTTATGCGAGGTAGTTATCACAAAAGATTTTTTTCGAAATCTCATATCACCAAACGCACATCTAACGATCTAATCTCAAACGATTAAAACGGCGAGGCGGTGACTCCGAATGCGATTGCGAACCATTACATGGATTTGCGTTTCCTGTACCATTTTCCTTAGAACGCAAGCGCTTTTGCCCTTCTGTATATCCAGTTGAAACAATTCCAATTACTGTTGATGCCTCCCCTATCCCATTACCAAATGCTCCCCCTGCATTTATGGTTTCACTTAAAATATTACCTACAAGTTCCTTCTTCGTCTTAGCTACTGGATAATTCCCTGTGAATGCTTCATAATTTTTCTCTATCCCATAGGCAATTGCTGCACAACCTGCACCAGCCGCTGGAGTGCCTACGACAGTCATGGTTCCGCAAACTATTACTTTCCCCCAATTCCAAGCACTACTTCCTGAAATGTTTCCAGATTCGTCTGTCCATATTACCCCATCATTCCCACAATAGCGATACACATTCATATCCCCAGCGTTCAGACCTATCGGATCCATTTGCACAAACCGTCCCATCCCAACTGAATAGTAACGATTACGCATGAAGAGGAGACCATTGGAATCGGTTTCGACACCAAGTGTACCAACATAGCCCGCATCGATTGTTTCGCCAGTGAAGGCGCGCGTCGCACCGAATACCTTGAAGGAACGCACGCCCTTAATCTCGCCCATGCCGTCCGTGAGGAGGCGTGCGGAGCCGAGCATATCGGCGTGATAATAGCGCGCCGACGAGGGCGTCGCCGCCACATCGGCGATGCGCACCGCGCCGACGAGAATATGGCGCTTGACAAGCGTATCGTCCACATATTCCGCCGCGACAGACGGCAGCGAACCCTGGAGATAAACCCTCTCCGTCGTCGTACCGTTGTCGGTGACGGAGACGCGATTGCCGAACACGTCGTATTCGCACGACCAGCGGATGTTCTTGGCTTCGTTTGTGACGGCGACAAGGCGGTTAAGTGTGTCGTAGGTGTAGTAAGTGTCGCCATTGCGCGTCATGTTGCCGTCGAGGTCGTATTCAAGAGTGGCGTCGCCGATCTGCGTGTATTGATTCAAGTTGTTGACTGTGTATGCAACGGGCGAGACGCCCGTTGTCCCAGCATGAGTGATCCGGTTGCCCACCGCGTCGTAGGTGAAGGATTCGGAAGTACCATCGGGATAGGTAACGCCAGTCAGCTGCCCGTCGGCGTCATAGGTGTAGGATTCCGTTCCTTCGGCAGTGGTCTGCGATATGCATTTGCCGTCCTCATCGTAGGCGTATTCGAAGTAGGCGAGCCGTGTTCCATCCTTCAGATGGTAGATACCGACCGTCCGCCCCAACACATCGTAGGCATTGGAGACGACGGTGCCATTGCCGTAGGTTTGGTTGAGGAGCCAGCCGGTGGTCGGGTCGTAGGCGTTGGTGAGGTAGGCGTTGCCGTCCCCATCCTTGACGGTTGCGAGGCGGCCGAGGGTATCGTAGGCGAAACACTCCTTCGCTCCGTCGAGGGAGGCGCGTTCCGTCATGCGGCCAACGGCGTCGTACTTATATGTGAAGCCGCGGCCTTTGGGATAGACGATACGCGTAAGGCGCTCGTTTTCGTCGTATTCCATCGTCACCGAACCGGTCACGCTGTCGGCCGCGTTTGTGACGTTGCCCTTCGCGTCGTAGGTCATCGTGAAGGTGCGACCGTCCGGCCATGTCTTCTTCACGAGGTTGCCCTCGTCATCGTACTCGTAGATGATGGATTCACCGCGACGGTTCGTCGCTTTCGCTACGTCGCCGCGTTCGTTGTATTCAAGCGACGAGGACGAGCCATCGACATACGAAATCGAATTGCCACGTCCAAGCTCGTCGTAGCCGTAGCTAATGGCGTTCCCCCTTGCATCCGTGACGGATGCAAGGTTGTCGAAATCTGGCTCGTAGGCGAATGTCGTCTCCGCACCAGAAGCGGATGCCGTCGCAACAAGCTGCCCGTCTTTGTTGTAGGACATCTTGTTGCGTTTGCCGCTCGGCGCTATCACACTTTCCAGAAGCCCGGTATCGGAGTACTTCTGCTTCACGGCCTGGCCAAGCGCGTTGACGATCTTCGGCACGTTCCCCTTCGCGCCGACCGTCACCTCCGTCACTCCGCCGTTCGAAGCGACAACTGCATACGACCCGCCACCCGTGCGCACGATTTCCGTCGTGAATTGATGGCCATTCACCGAGACTGTCGCGACACGACCAACAGCATCGTAGGTGTAGTCCTTCGTCGTGCCGTCTGGATAGGTGATCTGCGTAAGCGCACGGCTAAGCGCTGTACCGTCCGCCGCATGATAGGCGTAGCGCGTGACGAGTCCGTTAAACGCCGTCACGGACGTAAGCATGTCGCCAGTGTAGCCGTAGCTCACCGTGCGCCCTTGGTCGTCGGACACAGAAGTAACCTTGTTGCCCGAATAGGTGAACGTCAGCGACTGTCCATCCATGTGCTCGACCTTTGTCAGCAGGTTCCCGTTGTAGGCGAATGTCAGGGCATTGCCCTGATTGTCGCGAATCGACGACGTACGCATATTGGACTTCGCTATGGTCTGCACGGTACCGTCCACATAAGTCAGCGTATATGCCGTTCCTGATTCAACGAGCTTCGTCTTGTCACGGGCGTCTTCGCTCGTCCACGAACCGGAAACTTTAGTGAACTGGTAGGTAGAACCAGAGGGGAGATGGATTGCAAGCGTGGTCGAATCCACCAATTCCGCATAATGCGAGTAGTTCCCCTGCCAACCGTAGCCAAACACGCCAGTCCTGAGACGGCTTGCTACCGAAGAGCCGTATGTGCGCGAGAACGAAAGCCCCATGCCTCGGCCCGACCGAGCAAGGTCGGTTCCTGATGCGAGCGTCTGTATCGCCCAGTCAGTACCCAGCGCCTCGTTGATCACCATCTGCCACATGCGGTCAAGACGAGCCTTAGTGCGGCCAATCTTCATCAGATAGTCGGCGTTTGCACGCATACGGTCGAGAAAACCATTCCAAGTCGTTCCGATGCTCGCCTTCATCGTCGCGAGGGCAATGCCCCACATCTCGTCCGTCGCCCACGAAGGTCGCATGTACGCCGCGTTCGTGTCCCACGGGAAAGCACTTGAGTCCTTCGTTGTGATGTCGCACGTCACCTTGACATTCCTCGCAGTAGTCTTGTAGAAGAACTCGACCTTGCCGCGCTCGCCAGCCTTGAGCGAACTTGCCGGATAGGTGTCGGAAATCGCCATCAGCTCGATGGAGTCCGTCCAGGCGTCCGCCTCGGTAAGGCGAATCAGCGTCCCGCTGTTTGCCGTCAAGTGGAGATACGGAGCCGGCATTGCCGTGTCGCCCGAATTCGCGTATTCGACGCTGCCGACATACACACGGCCAGAGCGGACCGTGCCCGCCACATTCACCTTGCAGGACCATTTGGCTCCAATCCGGCTCTCGGTAAGCGTCAGAAGCATCGCGGCGGTTTCGTCCGCACCCTTCTTGGCATGCAGCGTCCAATCGCCAGCCTCGCAACCCGTCACATCAAACAGTGCAATTGCGGAAACACCGCTATCCACCTTCAAATCGGCCGCATCAACGCGCTTGCCGCCGCGTTCCAGCCAGCAGACTAACGAATCGTTGAATCCGTTGCCCACGAAAGGAACGGAGACAACACCTGAATTTGCCGCGGACATCTTCCCCGTATCCAGCAGGAAGAACCCACCTACCCCCAATGACAGCGAAGCAGCCACGTCGCCATCGCCGTCGTTGCGAACAGTCACGCGCGGTTCTGATCCAGCCGGAATCTGCAACAGCCACGTGTCATCATCAATCTGAACAGCCGTTCGGATGGCGTTGTCCCTCGCCGCAATCGAACCATTGCCAAGCCAAGCATCCAATTCGCCCACACCACGTATGATGAGAACACCACCCTGCGTAGCGACTGGACCCCCGCAATCGAGCGCGAATCCGACATCGGAATCGCCGTTGAGTGTGACAGTAGTCACCGTCCCATCCGTCGGCACGGCAAGCGTCGGCACGGTAAGCATCGCCACCACACCGCCAACATTGTTCTCCGACCTCATCGCCTCAAAGAGGTCCTGGTACTTGTTCGCCGTCACGCGCACCTGCACGGTGCCCTCCGGTGCGGCTGGCACAGTAACCGTCGCCTTGAAGTTTGCAGATGCGCCTGGCTTGATCTCCGCCTGTGACGTGACTGTTCCCATAGCGAACACCTGCCCATTCGCGGCGACAATCTCAATCTCGTCGCGCCACATTCCAGACGCAGCCTCTTCGCCATCATTCTTAACATTCCACGAGACTTCCACCGTATCGCTGACGGTCAACGTTGTCGAAGCCGTTACAGACACCACTGACAAATCTGCCGCAGGCACATTGCCGTCACCTGGAACTTCGTAAATGCCGATGTCTGGCACCGCACCGTTCGCCGAGACAGATCCTGTTGGACGCACGGCGTCGACATTCATGCGCACAGAACCATAATAGTCCTTCGCCGGCGCGTAGTAACCGTTACCAGCATCAATGCACGGCGAATTTGCCGCGATGCGGAAGTCGCCCTTCTCTGGATTCACAAAGAGCGGATTGGCCCATATGTTGCCGTTTGACGCCTTGGCCGAGCCAGGGAGTTTCTGAAGTCCAAAGCCCGGCTCGTTCCAAAACACGCAATTCATGTATGTGTTACCTGTTCCAGATCTCCAATCCCATGCCTCGTTTACTCCAACAACAATGCAGTTGTAGAACTTCTGGCCATTGTTGTTGGACAGTCGGTTGCAGTTGTAGATCACGCTGTTAACGATTGGATCAGACGGCCAATGCCGGAACGCACAATAGGCTTCGGCAATAACCGAGTTGTTCATGTAGAAGTGCCCGCTCTCAACACCTACGGCGTTTTTGCCGACATTCATTATCTTGCCATTGGAGAAGCGCGCCGTGCCACCATAAATTGTTAGGACATCGTCTGTGTTTCCATGCTCCGCCCCATATAACAATGTACAATAATCCATTTCAACGTTGCCTTTAACGAGCACCCGCGACCAATCTCCAGCAGCCGGAGTTGTAGCAACACCATCTCCATTAGTGTCTCCACCGTTTGAGTCGTCCTTCATGGATGTAAATATAATCGGAAGCGCACGCGTACCAATGGCGGAAAGCGTCGCGCCCGTATCAACTACAAGTGATTTCCTGGCAGCGATCTTGACGATTACGCCAGGCTCTATGGTAAGCGTCGCACCAGACGGAATCGTCAAGATGGACGTAACCTTGTACAAATTGCCGCATCGCCATGTTGTAGACCCCGTCGCAAGCGTGCCGCCAACAGTCACCGTCTCATTGATGGACAACTCCCAATGTGCGTAAAGGGTTGTTGGCAATGCTGGGACCAAAGTATCCGCATTTACGGCACTGCCACCTTCTTCCTCAGTGAACCAGCCAACAAAAGAGAACCCTTGTCGGATAGGATTTGCCGGGAAACTCCCGTATGCTTCGTTTGTTGCGTACCTGCGCTCGGCTACTATATTGCCCTCCGAGACAAATGTCGCCTTGGTCGATGGCACTACCGTAAATTGGAATGAATTGGTGTTGTTGGAATAGTTCGTCTCGTTAACAGAGTCCGTCTCGTTCAGCACCAATGTCGCCGTATATTCGCCTGGCGAAAGGTTCTGGAGATTTTCATACATGCGCGTAACCCATCCAGCGTAATACCCTGCCGCCAGACCATCAACGTCCTTCCATGAATAAGATACGCTTTCGCCATCGACCCCACTAACATGGAGTGCATTCGTGAAATTGCCTCCTATGTTCGCAATGCCCCAGGAATCAATGCATGCATACGAACAGTAGATCGGTTCCTCCGCCAAAAAACGGGTGCTTTTGCTTAAAGAACTCGTCTCTGCGGAAAGAAAGAACGACGAGGGCCAGCCATCTGGTTGGTAAAACGACAAATCCCACCATCTATCTTCGGATGGCAATTCTCCGTCAATGTACTTCACAGGAGGGGAATTAGGCCAAGTTCTTGCGGGCAACCCATCAGGGTACGCCTCATGCGTAACATAGATAGCGCGATTATCAACACCTGGCATGTTCCCTCTAACCCCATATTGACCGGTTTCAGGAGGCAGCGGCATCGTGCCCTGGAAATAAACATACCTCAGCTTGGTGCTGTTTTCGAAAACTCTCCAATTGGCTAGAATATTCCCTGGTACAATGTACCAATCATCGGCATACCAATCTTGCTTTGGGCCAACTTCTATGCCCACCAAATTCGTCAAGCCTTGAAATGGATTTACAATCACGGAAATGGTTCTCCCGCCCAATCCCATGAAAACAGTTCCATTGGTATCCAATGTCATTTTGTTTGACACCCCGGCACCGATTTGCAATATCCGCAATGAGCTGCAATTGGCAAATGCCCCTTCGCCGATATAAGTCACGCTGTCAGGAATTGCTATGCGCATCAAATTGGAGCAACCTGCGAAAGACATCTTGTCGATACTTTGAACATTGGAGCCTATGACTATGGCCTTAATCTTGCTTCCATGAAACGCTCCACCGTTTATCCATATTACCGTGTCGGGAATCGTGACGCTAGTTAGATTGTTGCACCCCTCGAATGCCCAGTAATTGATTCCGACAACCGTATATCCTGCAATCACCGACGGGATAACCAGCTCCCCCGCCGTATCTTTCGGAACGGCGCGATCGGCGGAATAATTCCCTCCACCAACGAAAGCATAACCATCAGTCACAGTATAGGTCCAGGCTACACCTTTGGTGTCCGTCCAAGTATACGCAAGTGCAGGCAACAAAATCGCCATGCCAAAAGCCACAGAAAGCATCAACTTTCGGCTTATTGAAAACAAGCTCTTGTTTTCAACTGCCAACATGTTCGTATTCATTACATTCTCCTTGTATATCATATCACAGACCTGTTACAAAGTCGATTCCCCTGAACTTAAACATAGGTGGTGCTAGGGGAGCGATACTCCTCTGATATAATATCATATCTGCCATTGGGCGCGCAATACTAGAACACAAACAAATGACGTCCCCACCCACACTAATATAGAGACAGCAATTAGAAAGTAGCCGCCCTCAACCATACTACTCGTTTGAGCAACACCAAAAAGAAAAACTATTTTATGCCCTCGCGCGTACGCGTGCGCGCTTTGGTATGTTATTTATTGTATTATATTGTACGGGTAGCCCTTAAAGGGCTACCCTTTACGTAACAACGTAAGGGTTGGGCTAAAGGATGGGAAAACGAGGCTGTTTCCGACCTGAAACGAGGCTGTTTCCGACCTGAAACGAGGCTGTTTCCTAACCATGCAGGAACACGCCACACTTTCCTTCCGCTTTTCCGCGCTCAAATCAAGCGCGGCGAAAGGAGGCGAAAGAATCGCATCTCTCAGTGAGATCGGACGCAACAACTGGGAGCGCGGGCGAGACGCCCGCGCTCCCAAGTTACAGCGCCCGCTCTCCCAAGTATTACGCCCTTAGAGGTAGGGGTTATGGTCCCCTAAGGCAAACGGATTTGACCTTACCGTATGGGTTATGATCCGCTATCGTCGGAGTTATGGTCCGCTAGGGCTGTTGTGGTTCGCCCTGGCGGGTTTATTGATAAGGCAGCATATGGTTGCGAGTTTAGCCCTAGGGGAGGGGGCGAATCACTGGGAGCGCGGGCGTCTCGCCCGCGTAGATGGAAGATTAACTCTCCTTCTGAGCGGGCGAGACGCCCGCTCTCCCAAATTACAGCGTACGCTCTCCCAAATTACAGCGTACGCTCTCCCAAGTTACAGCGTACGATCTCCCAAGTTACAGCGCACGATCTTCCAAGACGCTTGCTGCGCAGCAAAATTTCCTTTGGTGCAAAAGGTTTGCTTAATGGGGTGCCAATAGGCCAAAACCCAAACCAATAGGTCGTTTGCTCAAACCCAATAGGGACAATATCCCATACGGATAGGCAATAGTGGCCGACGTATGGTTGATTTGGCGGCTTGCGTGCGGGGCGGGAATATGAGATAATACGCGGCAAAAGAAAGAGAAGAAGTAGCCATGGGCAAGAAAATACTTTTGGGCGTTACGGGATCCGTCGCCGCATACAAGGCGGCTGAGCTTCTGCGTCTTTTCGTGAAGAACGGGGACGAAGTTCGCGTTGTCATGACACCTGCGGCGTGCGAATTCATCGCGCCGCTTACATTCCAGACGCTTTCGCGGAATCCCGTTGCAGTGGACCAGTTCGCGCAACCCGCCGAATGGAAGCCTGAGCACATCTCGCTTGCCGAGTGGGCCGATCTCGCGCTAGTCGCCCCCGCAACCGCGAATACGATCGCGAAAATGGCCTATGGAATAGCCGACAACCTGCTTACGGCGACGCTGCTCGCGACAAAAGCGCAGACGGTCGTCGCCCCGGCCATGAACGACGGCATGTGGAGCGCCCCCGCAACGCTTGAAAACATCGAAAAGCTCCGCTCGCGCGGCGTTCTCGTGATGTCGCCGCGCGAAGGCGATCTAGCCTGCGGCAGACGGGGTCTCGGCCGCATGCCGGAGCCCAAAGAAATATTTGAGGAACTTAAGTGATGACGGTCGTCGTAATACCGACATACGACGAACGAGAGAACGTGGCGGCCATGGCCGAGGCCGTGCTCGCGCAGGACGGGTCCATCGAGCTGCTGTTCGTGGACGACAATTCTCCTGACGGCACCGGCGACGAGATCGAGCGGCTGATGGCTGGCAACCCGCGCATCCACTGTCTACATCGCAAAGGCAAGGAGGGCCTTGGGCGCGCTTACGTCGCAGGCTTCAAGAAGGCGCTCGAAATGGGCGCCGACCGCATCGTGCAGATGGACTGCGACTTCAGCCACGACCCTAAGGACATAATGCGCCTAATCGCGGAAGACGCCGACCTGGTGATCGGCTCTCGCTATGTGGCGGGCGGCGGCACGCCCGGCTGGCCTTTCCGCCGCAGGCTCATCTCCCGGGCTGGCGGTATTTTCATACGCACCGTGACCGGAATGCCGCTTCGCGACCCGACCGGCGGGTTCAAGTGCTGGCGCGCAGCGTCGCTGAGGGCAATCGACTTCGAAACCGTAGAAAGCGCAGGATATTCCTTTCAGCTCGAAATGAACCACCGCACATGGAAATCAGGACTGTCCATAAAGGAAATCCCGATTGTCTTTTCCGAGCGCGCGGCGGGATACTCAAAGATCACAGCAGAAATAGCAGTGGAGTCAGTGAAGATTGCACTACGACTGCGGTTCGGCAAGAAGCAAAAGGTCAAGCAACAGCAATGAAGACGAAACCACTCTTTATCGTGATGTCCGCCCCGAGCGGCTGCGGAAAGTCCACCCTGATCGACATGCTCCTTCAGGAATACCACGACATTGTGTACTCCATAAGCTGCACCACTCGCGCGCCGCGCGGCGAGGAGGAGGACGGCCTTGACTACCACTTCCTCTCCAAGGAGCGGTTCGAGACGCTTATCGGAGAGAACGCCTTCCTAGAATACGCCAAGGTGCACGACAACTACTACGGCACCCTCAAGGCCCCTATCGTGGAGGTCCTCGCCGAAGGCAACTCGATGATACTCGACATCGATGTTCAGGGCGCGGCAAAAGTGAGGGAGCACGTCAAGAAGCTTCCGAACGACGACCCACTCAAGATCGGATATGTCGACATATTCATAAATCCACCGTCGATGGAAGACCTGCGCGAACGCCTTGAGCGCCGCGGCACTGACGCCAGGGACGTGATCGAGAAGCGCATGGCAAATGCAGAAGGCGAAATGTCCCGCGCAGGCGAATACATGTTCCAGGTCACGAACGACGACCTTGCCGTATGCTACAAGCGGCTTTGCGACCTAATCGACGCACTGAGCGGCAGGATGTGAAAATACGCCTGGCAGCATTGGCTCTTTTTGCCGCGCTTGCGGGATGCGTCCGCGAACCTGTCGAGCGCGTGGAATGGACGACGATGGGCACCATCGCGGCGGTCCAGACGCGCGGCGGCGCAAATCCGCTTGCCGTGGAGATGGTGCGCAAGACGTTTGACGAAGTTGAAAGGCTCCTCAACGCGCACAACCCGCAGTCCGAGCTGAGCATTCTGGCGCCCCTTGCGGAAGAAGAGATTCTTGAGAAGTGCGATGCCGGCATGCGCGAATGCTACAAGACTGCGTTCAGGCTTATGCACGAAACGGGCGGAGCCTTCAACCCGCGCTGGCGCGGACCGGGCAAGCTGGATCTCGGCGGAATCGCAAAAGGATTCGCTCTTGACCTCGCGGAAGACGAGCTTAATTGGCACAAGGACACCATTGGCGCAAGCGACATCCTCATCGACCTCGGCGGTAATTTGAAGTCGGTGAGCGGAGTGTGGAAGGTTGGCGTGTATGAGCCACCGGACGCCGCCTCGCAACCGACTACACTGGCACTTGCGCCCGGCTTCGCCTGCGCCACGAGCGCCGAGTACGCACGCGGCAAGCACATATACGACGGACGCACGGGGCTCTCGGTCTCGAACAACGTCATATCGGTCACAGTCGTACATCCGAAGAGCGCGATGCTTGCGGACGGACTCTCGACCGTGATGTTTATCTTCGGGCGAGATGAGGGAGAGGCGTTCCTTAAAACGCACTATCCCGAGGCCAAAGCCATCTGGCTTATGCGATAGGTCAAGGGTTCGCCGTATCTACGACGAAAGCGTTCTGCGAGGCGAGCTTAGAGAACCGCCCGGTGGCTACCGTCTTGCCCATGCGCGTCAGTTTGAGCGCGGTCTCCAGAACCGGCACAGGCTCGGCGGCGCGTCCGTCGGTCGCGGCATCCATCAATTCGCCGACCGTTATGGACATGGGCTCGGCGCGAACGACACGCAGCATTCCATCGTCCACCCACGCAGACACTCCCGATTCAGAAATGTAGAAACGGTCATCAACTATGATGCGCGGCGCGATTGTGCCGACTTCAGGCAGCAATATGTTGTCGCCTGGCCCAAGTGCGGCGATGTCGGCCGCCGGCAGGGCAAACGACGCATACTCTACTTCGGCGGACAGGGCGCTGTCGCGAACGGCGGAGTTGGACACATCTATGAACCTTAGCGTGCCGAGGGCGGATACGATCGACTGGGATGAGGTCAGCTTGAACACTACAAGCGTCCTGCCGTCCGCGACAATGCGCGCCGCAAGCGCGTCTTCGCCGGCCGGCTCGTTCGCCAGGCCCTGCACGGAAAGCTGTTTGTGTACGGCATTCTCAAGAAGCTGAAAGAATTGTCCGCAATCCTTTTCAACAAGAGCCAGGAGTATCGGTTCGGGCAGTTCCGTGCGAGTGGACCAGATGGAGTGCAGTTCGGGGAAAGCCTCGGAATCGGCTAGCGAAAGCACATGGCTCTCCCCTTCAAAACGGACTGAAAGGTCTATCGTCTCGGAAGGACGCTCCGCGTCAAGCCGCATCGTGCAGGATACATCTCCCAACCTGCATGGCATGGCCCATGCCGGCGAAGCCAAGATCGCCCCAGCCGAGGCCTTTGCACATTCCGGAAGAAGCGCTAGTATTTCAGACTGTTTCATTTGTTGAGCCTAATTTTGATTTGGGATGCACTACTCAATTGTCGTCATCGGAGACTTTGGCGCCACTGCGTGTCGAAGGCGAAGGCCTCCTGACCGAAACCACGACCTGAAACGACGTCAGCCTCTCCGAAAGCGCCTGCTCGAACTGCACGCGAGAGCGCTCCACAAAATTGGCGACAGACTCCGTCGAAGGATTCACCGATACAGATATGGAAGAACCTTTGACATCAAGCTTTATTTCCGACCCATCAAGCACAGTAGGCTTTAGACGTATAGTCATTTCGCCTTCACCATTGACGAGCGACGTGGAGACCTGTATTGTCTCGGCCACAGCGGTTGCAGCGTCCGCAAGCTCCTTTGTGCGGGCGGTTGCGGCAGAACGGCTAAAATCAAGCGCAACCACTTCGGGTATGTCTGAGGATGCCCTTGATACAAATGCGCCAGAGGCGTCCGGCATTACAAACGGCATTGCCTGCAAAGGCTCCGAAGGCTTATCCTCTATTGCGGGCTTCGTGTCTACAGACGTCATGTCACCCGCAGGCTTTTCCGCCGCGGCAGAAGTCGGCTGCTTCGCCTGCGAAACGGCAGGCTTTTCTACGGAAGCAGCAACTGTCTTATCCGAAACTTGCGCCGGCTTGTCATTGACCTCTACAGATTCAGATTTCTCTGCTGTTGCAGGCTTCTCTGCCATTACAGGCATCTCTGCCGCAACAGGCTTTTCCGCTACAACGGGCTTCTCTGCCACCACAGGCTCTGGATCATCCGCTACGGCAACCACTGGCTTGTCGACAGCGACAATCACCGGTTCTCCAGGATCAATAACTGGCGCTTCCTGTAAGACCGTCGGCTTATCGACCACCGCAGCCGAAATCGGCTTTTCTGCTGCAACTGGCGTTGGCGCATCATTGACGACAGCAGGCCTGTCTACTTGAACAGGCTGTGTCTCATCCTGAACAACAGCTGGCTTGTCGGCGGCAACTACCACCTTCTCAACAAACGCCGTCACCGGCGTGTCATCGACTTCCATAGATTGCGCTGCTGTTGCAGGCTTCTCTGCAATTACAGGCTTTTCTGTCACGACAGGCTTCTCTGCCACCACAAGCTCAGGATCGTCCACAACGACAACCGCTGGCTTATCGGCGACAACAATCGCCGGCTCTTCCGGAACAATGACTGGCGCTCCCGGAACAATGACTGGCGCTCCCGGAATGACCGTCGGCTTGTCGACTACCGCAGCAGGAATTGGCTTTTCTACGACGACAGGCGTTGGCTCATCCTTGACGATGACGGAAACTGGAGCATCTTTGACAACGACTGGTTTGCCTACCTGAACAGTCGATGCCTCACCTTGAACAACAGGCTTGTCTACGACAACCACCTTCTCGACGAATACAGACGCCGACTTGTCATTGACTTCTACAGATTTCTCTGCTGTTGCAGGCTTCTCTACCACGACAGGCTTTTCGGCCGAGACAAGATTCTCTGCCACTACAAGCGCAGGATCGTCCACAACGACAACCGCCGGCCTGTCGGCGACAACAATCACAGGCTCATCCGAAACAATGGCTGGTGCTCCCGGAATGACCGTCGAATTGTCGACCACCGCAACTGAAATCGGCTTTTCTACGACGACTGACGTTGGCGTATCCTTGACGATCACGGACACTGGAGCATCTTTGACAACGACTGGTTTGCCTACCTGAACAGTCGATGCCTCACCTTGAACAACAGGCTTGTCTACGACAACCACCTTCTCGACGAATACAGACGCCGACTTGTCATTGACTTCTACAGATTTCTCTGCTGTTGCAGGCTTCTCTACCACGACAGGCTTTTCGGCCGCAACGAGATTCTCTGCCACTACAAGCGCAGGATCATCCACTACGACAACCGTCGGCTTGTCGGCGGCGACAATCGCTGGCGCTCCTGGAATGACCGTCGGCTTATCGACCACCGCAACTGAAATCGGCTTTTCTACTACAACCGGCGCTGGAGTATCCTCGATAACGACTGTCGTTGGCGCATCCTTAACGATAGCGGACACTGGAGTATCCTTGACAACGACTGGCTTGCCGACCTGAACAGTCGATGCCTCATCTTGAACGACAGCAGGCTTGTCCGCAACAACCACCTTCTCGACGAATACAGACACCGGCTTGTCATGGACTTCAGCAGATTTCGCTTCTGTTGCAGGCTTCTCTGCCGCGACGGGCTTTTCAGCTACAACAGGCTTCTCTGCCACCACAGGTTCAAGATCGTCCACGACGACAACCGCCGGCTTGTCCGCAGCGACAATAACCGGCTCTTCCGGAATCACTGATGCTTCCGGAACAATCGCGGGTGCTCCAGGAATGACCGTTGGCTTGTCGACCACCGCAGCCGCAATTGGCTTTTCGACAACAACCTGCACCGGCGACTTTGAAGCGAAAATCGGCCTTTCGACTGTGGGAATAGTCTTTTCGACTGTTGGAATGGCCTTTTCAACCACAACCGAAACAGGCTCTGCTTGCACAGTCACAGGCTTCTCGACAACAAAGACGGGCGGTCTTACCTGAACGGCAACCGTCGGCTTATCTGCCGCCACCGCTTTTTCGACAACTCCCGGCATTGGGTCGACATGGGCCTCTGCAGGCATCGGGACAATATGATCCTGTGCAGGCCATTCCACGCCTATCTTATTAGCAGACTCTCCGCGCAAGGATGTCGGGCGGCAAAAGGCATGCTCAACGAGCGGCCTTGCCATGGCTGCATTGAACAAATCGACCGATCGTTGGTCTACCGGAAGATCAAGCGGTTTTTCGCCGTCGGGCTCGCATTGGCGCGACGCAATTACGAAAGGCAATTCAATCGGCGCCAATCCACTGGCGTCGGGCAATGTAAACTCAGGCGTAACCACTCCTGCCACGTCGAGCGTTATAGGGCTAATCGTCGTCTTGCTTCCTCCCCGTGAAATCTTCAAGCTCTATCTCGGCCCGAGACTCGTTTTCCTTTTTCTCTTCGGCTACCCAAACCGCCTTGTGCTCGTCGATCTTCATCCTGTTCTTCGTAGCCAGAACGAAAAGCGAACGTGCGGTTTCGGCCGCCTCTTCGCGCTTCTTCAGATCCTGCTTTGCCTGCGCCACGTTGTCGGCCTTGATCGCGCCCTCCTGATCTATTCGGGCAATGCCTTCCTGGGCGATGTCGATGCGGTCGCGCGAGACCGCCTGGCCCATGATCGCGGCATAGATGCGGTCGCGCCGCTCTTCCTTTGTCTCGTTGTAGGCGGCAAGGTCCTTTTCGCGCGCCTCAAGGGCATCCTGTGCAGCAGCAACGGCACGGCGGGCGGCGGTCAACTCGCCGCTCGCGCGATCCTCTCGCATCAAGCGTATCTTCAGAAGTGGCTGCAAAGCATATGCCATGGTGTACATTATACCATAAATCGCGCACAGCGGCCGAATGACTAGATGATTGTGCCAAACCGGCATCTGGCGACATGCGCACATGCTTTAGATATGATATAATATCACCATGCCAAAAATGCCTAGCAATGCAATCCGCTCATGGCTCACGATCGCTTTAATCGCGGCCGTGATGTTTTCGCTTTACCGTGCCAATCCCAACCCTTCGAAGACTCGCGAGCTGACAACCCTCGAGCTCTACCAGGCGATCAACGCCGGCAAGATCGTCGAGCCGGTTACGCGACACCTTGACCGCGAGGAGGGAGAAACCTACCTTACCGGCGAGATAGAGACGGACGATCTCGATTCGAAGGGAGATCCCGTAAAGGAAAGGTATATCGTCAGGCTCATTCCTGGCGAAAACGAGCGCTTGATGGACGACCTTCTAAACCTCAATGTCAAGGTCAACATAGTCGAGCACCGCAGCGCCCTTTCGCCGTTCGTTACGCAGACGCTGTTCTTTGTCGGCATGCTGGGCCTGCTTTACTGGTTCATGTACCGCAAGATGGGCGGCGAGGGCGGGCCTTTCGGCTTCGGCAAGTCCAAGGCGAAGATACTCAACGTAAAGGCCGACGCGAAGAAGGTCACCTTCTCCGATGTCGCCGGCATCGACGAGGCGCGTGAAGAGGTGCAGGAGATCGTAGAGTTCCTCAAGGAGCCGGCGGCGTTCAAGAAGCTCGGCGGCAGAATCCCCAAGGGCGTGCTTCTGGTCGGCCCGCCCGGAACCGGCAAGACGCTTCTCGCCAAGGCCATCGCCGGCGAGGCCAACGTGCCATTCTTCGCGATGAGCGGCAGCGACTTCGAGGAAATGTTCGTCGGCGTCGGCGCAAGCCGCATGCGCGACATGTTCGCCGAAGCGAAGAAGCGCGCGCCGTGCATCGTATTCATCGACGAGATCGACTCCATCGGCATGAAGCGCACGGGCGCCGGAGCAATGGGCGGCAGCCATGCCTACGAGCAGACTCTCAACACGATGCTTGTGGAGATGGACGGCTTCGACGCAAACGAAGGCGTGATCGTCATAGCAGCTACGAACCGTCCGGACACCCTTGACGCCGCCCTTCTCAGGCCCGGACGCTTCGACCGCCAGGTCGTAGTGGAACTGCCTACGCTCAAGGGCCGCACCGAGATTCTCGAGCTCCACGGCAGGAAGATCAAGTTCGCAGAAGGCACCGACCTTACCCAGATCGCGAGAGGAACCCCCGGCTTCTCCGGCGCGGATCTCGCGAACCTCCTTAACGAGGCCGCCCTGCTGGCGGTCAGGAAGAAGCTCGATGCCGTAGACATGGCCACGCTAGAGGAGGCCCGCGACAAGGTATTGTGGGGCCGCGAGAGGAAGAGCGCCGGGTACTCGCAGAAGGAGCGCGAGACCACCGCCTGGCATGAGGCGGGCCATGCGCTGCTGCAGCTTCTCGTGAAGAACGCCGATCCTCTCCACAAGGTTACGATCATTCCGCGCGGACGCGCGTTGGGGGCGACGATGTCCCTGCCGGAAAAGGACGTCCTCAACCGCACCAAGAGCTACTTCCTCGACCAGATGATCGTCTGCTGCGGCGGACGCATCGCGGAGCAGATATTCACCGGCGATCTTTCCACCGGGGCAGCGCAGGACATCGCACAGGCAACCGAAATCGCCCGCAACATGGTATGCCGCTTCGGAATGGGCGAAAAGTTCGGCTTCCAGGCGTTCGCCGAGCAGAGCCGCTGGAGCGCCGAAGCGCTGCCCCCCGCCCTTAGCGAGCAGACCTGCAGGGAAATCGACGCCGAGGTCTCGCGCCTTGTCGACAACGCATACGCGAAAGCCGAGAAGCTCATCAAGAAAAACCTCGACAAGCTCGAGCTCATAGCCAAGACCCTCATTGAAAAGGAAACGATGGACGGCGCGGAGGTGCGTGCGCTCGTCAACATCGAGGTGAACAAGAAAGCCGGAGACGAAGCCATATGAGTTTCGACTATGGAACAGTGATGAACATGAACGACATCGCCCAAGTGGCGATTCTGTACTTCACGATATACGGCATCCTGAAGAGCGCCAAGGGTTCGCGCTTCGGGCAGGCCCTGCTCGGCGTCGGCGTGCTGGCGGCGCTGGCGGCGTTGTTCACGTTCGTGTTCCACTTCGATGTACTGTCGCAGATAGTTCGATGGATGCTCATGTACCTGGCCCTTTCGACCGTCGTGATATTCCAACCTGAGATACGCCGCATGCTCACGGCCGTCGGAGCCTTGGGCACGTTCGAGCGCACCAAGTACTCGACGGACGGTGCTGCCGAACCGGACTTTGTCGTGGAGACCGTGATGAAGCTCGCCGACCTCAAAATGGGCGCGCTCATAGCATTCGAGCGCGGCATCTCCCTGAGAGGCTATGAGGCGACCGGCGTGCGGCTCGACGCGATGTTCACACGCGAGCTGGTGCAGAGCGTGTTCACGCCGCCGCTGCCGCTGCACGACGGCGGCATGACCATGCGCAACGGGCGCATATCGGCGGCACACTGCATATTCCCCGTGTCGAACAACCCCGACCTCCTCTCCAGCGGCATGCGGCACCGCGCAGCCGTCGGGCTGTCGGAAGAGACCGACGCGCTCGTAGTCGTCGTCTCTGAAGAGTCGGGCGCGGTGTCGGTCGCGCACAACGGCAGGCTCTTCAGATACTGGGGCGACATGCGCGAGGCATCGCTCAGGCGGTGGATAAACAAGGCGATGGGACCAGGCGACTACGGCGGCAGCCTCGCCGCACGCCTATACGACTGGGCAAAGAAGCGCCGCGAACGCAAGGCTGCAAAGGCAAACAAGCCGGAGGCAAAGGAATGAAGCGCGAGATGCATCCTGTAGTCAGGTTCTTCCGTTCGGTGCTGAAGCTTCTGACGGACAACTGGGGCCTGAAGCTGCTGGCCCTTTTGCTGGCGCTGATAATATACCATTCAATGAAGGCGGAGAACGTGCGGTTGCATGCAGACAATGACAGAAACCAATACTACTACAGATAGCAGGAAGTCCGAGCGGCGCACAATAGGCTGGTTCATATTTCCGATACTGGCGCTTTTCCCGCTGGTGGCCCTTCTTACATATGATTGGCGAGCCATCGATGTTCTGCAGACCCCGCCAAGGCCAAGCTCCAACTGGATAGGTGCGCTCGGCGACGGATTCGCATACTGGGGCTACACCGTGATCGGCCTGGCGATATGGCTTGTGCCTACTCTTTGCATAGCCGCCGGCATATTCAGGATCGCCGGGCACAGGCTTAACGCCGGAATGCGCAAGCTGTGGTTGATCGTCTCGTGCGCCAGTCTCGCATGCCTTATCGAGGCGGCGCAGGGACGCGCCCCCGGAATCGATGCCGCGCTCTCGGCGCTCAACCTTTCGGACGCCGGCGGTGTTGTCGGCTACCTTTTGATGAAGAGGTTTCTCGTGCCGCTCATCGGCGACTTCGGCGCGTGCGTGCTGATGTCGACGATCCTGCTGGCGTCTGTCGTGAGCGCCATAGGCGTATCCAACATCGCGAAGGGATTCATGTGCGTGCTGCGCTGGGCCGCCGGCGGAAGGCCCGTCGCCCCTACTTCGCCTGAAGGCTCTCCAGAATACGAGGCTGAACAGGCGCGCTACAAGGCCGCAATGCTTGCGCGCGATGCGGCCAAGCGCCAGCGTGAAGAGGAGAAGCGCGCCGCGCGCGAAGAGCGCGAACGCCTAAAGGAAGCGCGCCGAAGCGCCAAGGAGCAGGCGAAGCGCGAGAAGGAAGGCAGGTTCTTCTTCCCGTCCGACGGGGCAGACGCCCTTCCACCGCCGCGCCAGCCGGCGCCTGCGCCCAAGACAGCCGCAGCACCGCAGCAAACCGAAGAGGAGCAGCCCCAGGACAAGGGACCCTACATGCTACCGCCCATAAGCCTGCTCAATCCGGTGCCAAGGTCCACCGCCGACCACGGCGACGTAGGGGAGATGAGCGAAAGGCTCGTAAACACGTTGAAGATATTCGGCATCGACGCGACCATGAACGATACCGTGCAGGGACCCGTGGTGACGAAATACAAGATTGCGCTGGCCCCCGGAACCAGGTACAGCGCAGTAACGAGCCTCTCCGACAACCTTATGGGCGCACTCCACGCGAAGTCGCTGCGCATAGAGGCACCGATCCCCGGTGAAGACCTCGTGGGCATCGAGGTGCCGAACAGGAAATCCGTCGGCATAAGCTTCCGCGAGATATTCGAGTCCGAGGCATGGCGCAATTCGAAGGCCGAGCTGCCGCTCCTCTTCGGCAAGGACGCGGCCGGCAGGGAGCTCGTCGCCGATCTGGCTTCAATGCCGCACATGCTCGTCGCCGGCGCAACCGGCCAAGGCAAGTCGGTCTGCCTCAACTCGCTCATAAACGGACTCCTCATGACGCGCACGCCAGAACAGCTGAAGCTGATAATGGTGGATCCCAAGAGCGTCGAGTTCACGTCATACGCATCGATACCACATCTGCTGGTGCCGGTAATAACGGACAACCGCAAGGTCGTCTTCGCACTGCACTGGGCCGTCGCGGAGATGGAGAAGCGCCTCAAGCTCTTCGCGCGCGCCAAGGTGAGGAACATCTACGACTTCAACCACCGCAAGACGTTCACCCAGACGGACATGTTCGGCTCGGACGACACGATCAACGCCGACATGCCCAAGACCGTGCCATACATCGTCATAATAATAGACGAGGTGGCCGATCTCATGATGGCGGCTTCGAAGGAAGTGACGCCCGACATCTCACGACTTACGGCCAAGGCCCGCGCCGCCGGCATCCATCTGATACTCGCCACGCAGCGTCCAGACGCCAAGATCATAACCGGAACGATCAAGGCCAACATCCCTGGCCGCGTCGCGTTCAAGACGGCGACCTCCATCGACTCGCGCACGATTCTCGACGACACCGGCGCGGAGAACCTCATAGGCAAGGGCGACATGCTCTTCAAGACTAAGGACGGCCTTCTCATCCGAGCACAGGGCGCATGGATAAGCGACGAAGAGATCTTGCGCATCACCGAGTTCATCGAGCAGCATGCAGACGTACAGTTCGACGACATGTTCGCCAAGAAGCTCGGCAGGGTCAAGGAAGCGTCAATAGACGACCCGTTCGCATCCAACGAGGACGACCCCGACAACCAGCAGGTCGGAGACGGCGGCGGAGACGTGCCCAGCTCGCGCGAGATGGTGAAGGCCGCCGAGGATGCAGACCTCTACAAACGCGCGCTCGAATGCATCATCAACACGAAGCGAGCCTCCACCTCTCACTTCCAGCGCAGGCTCGGCATTGGCTACAACCATGCGGCAAAGCTGTGCGACCGACTCGAAGACGCCGGGGTAATCGGGCCGCAGAAAGGCGCCGGGCCGCGCGAGATACTCATGGACCAGGACCAGCTTCTGGCCATATTCAACGGCGGAGGCGCATCGGCGAGCGACTCGGCCGAAACGCAGCAGGAAGTTCAAAACGAATCCGAAACCAATGAAGAGGACAGCCTCTTCCAAACCGAGGAAATGCAATGATAGAATTCGGCAGGACACTTCGCGAAGCGCGCGAGGCAAAGGGATATACCGTGAGCCAGCTTGCGGACAAGACGCGCATAATGCACCAGATCATAGAAGATATGGAGGAAGATCGCTTTACACGCATAGCTGCGCCAATCTACGGGCGGGGATTCGTGAAGCTGTACTGCGAAGCTGTTGGGCTGGACCCCAAGCCGCTCATAGCAGAATACATGGCTCTGCAGTCAGGCAAGGGCCCTGCCGCCAAAAAGCAGCCAGCACCGCCACCAGTGGCGAAAGCACCTCCACCACCCCCTCCTCCACCGCCTCCACCGCCGCCGGCAGAAAAAGCACCGCCGCCGCCGACTCCATATGTGCCAGAGCCTGTCACAAAGGAGACGCCCCCACCGCCGCCTCCACCGCCACCAGTGGCGAAAGCACCTCCACCGCCACCGCCGCCGCCACCACCTCAACCGGTTGCAAAGGCGCACACACAGCCGCCAATGCGCAGGCTTTCGAAGCCGCCGGCACCTGGCAATGCCATAGGATATGGGCGCGCCATTCGAATCACAGTCGTCGTGCTTGTCGCCGCCGCACTGCTTTGGGCGTTGGTCTCACTTGCGAAGATCATCTATCGCGCAACGATGACAGCTCCGACACAAGAGGAACCCGCCGTGACCGTGCAGGAGGTTGCGCCGACACCAGCCGTCGAAGCCCAAGACGATGCGACTGCAAGGCCACGCACCCCGCAGTCAATTCCCCCACTTTACATTGACTAAAATCTAGTGTATAATGTATTCAACCCTAAAAGGACTAAACTATCATGGAAATCGTAATCTGCAAGACGAAAGAAGAAGCCTCGAAGCTCGCGGCTGACATGATCACCGCAGCCGTACAGAAGAACCCCAAGACCATCCTTGGTCTTGCAACAGGCTCGACTCCGGTACCCATGTACACCGAGATGGCCAAGGCCGTCAAGGAGAAAAAGGTATCGTACAAGTTCGTCAAGTCCTGGAACCTCGACGAGTATGTCGGTCTGCCCGGCACGCACGACCAGAGCTACAGGTACTTCATGAACAAGAACCTGTTCGAGAAGATCGACATCAAGATCAGCAACACCCATGTGCTGAACGGCATGGCGAAGGATCCCGAGAAGGAGTGCGCCAAGTACGAGGAGCAGATAAAGAAGGCAGGCGGCATCGACATCCAGGTGCTCGGCATCGGGTCCGACGGCCACATCGCCTTCAACGAGCCCGGCACGTCGCTTTCGAGCCGCACCGGTGTCGTGTACCTCACGCCCTCCACGATCAAGGACAACGCTCGCCTCTTCTTCAAGGGCAAGGAGTCCGAAGTTCCTACGCGCGCGCTTTCGATGGGCGTCGGCACGATCTGCGAAGCGAAGAAGATCATCATGCTCGCGTTCGGCAAGAACAAGGCTGATGCGGTCAAGGGAATGGTCGAGGGCGGCATGAGCCAGTTCTGCACCGCTTCCGCGCTCCAGGCCCATAACGATGCATGGATATTCTGCGACGAAGAGTCCGCTTCCAAGCTGAAGCTCCGCGACTACTATGCATGGCGTAGCGCAACCAAGCTCGGACTATGAGCGAAGAGACATTCATAAACTTCCTCTGCGGAAACTGCCATACGGAGCTTGAGGCTACGCATGACATGGTCGGCGAAGAGACCGAATGTCCTGCGTGCGGGGCACGGCTTATAGTGCCGGCCCCGCTCAAGACCGATGACGAAGACGGCGTCGTGCGGCACTCCGAGGGCGACCTCGGAGACGCTGCCACAAAGGCTCTCAAAAGCCGCACGATCCGCATCGAGCTCGGAGACCTCGGCCTGTGAGCCGACGTCGTAGAGGCGGCAGGAAAGCAAGCGGTTCAAGGCGACTCGCGCTCAAGTGCGGGGCGTTGTTGCTTGTTCTTGCCGTCGTCTACACATATCTCGCCGTGTGGTTCGTCCATCACCCTGGCAGTTGGATCAACCGCATGTGCGAAAGATATCCTCGATTTGTGACAGCCCCCTTGCTGGCTACAGGCAGCTCGATAGGCGATCTGACGGACGCCATGGGATGGACTGGCCACGATGCGATATACGAGTATGACACCGAGGCCCCTTCTGGATCGATACTCTTCGCCGGCGCGCCAAGGCACATCGCCCAGCCGGCCCCCAACGACATAGAAGTTCTTGACCGGGGCGAATTCAAGATAGGATGGTCTTCAAAGCTCCGCCATCCTGTATGGTGCGCATACCACGTCGAAAAGGAAAAGCGTCACGAAGCCGGAAAGCGGCCGAACTTCAGCCGCGACAGATCCGTGCAGTCGGCCCCGACGCCTTCTGCCTACGAGCGCTCAGGCTACGATCGCGGTCACATGGCCCCGAACTATGCGATAGCCACGCGCTACGGCGAAGCGATGCAGAAGCTTACGTTCCTTATGACGAACATTGCACCCCAGACGCCGAACCTCAACCGAGGTGTATGGAGGAACATCGAGCACAGGATTGCCGATTTCTGGACGTCGCGCTATGGAGAGATATGGGTCATAGTGGGCTGCATATCCGCCCCAGACGGGAGAGAGACTGTCAGCGGCACCGACATCGACGTGCCGCAGCAGTACTATCAGATTGTCGTTGCGCAAGAGGGGATGAACATCCGAGCGTTTGCCGTGCTGATACCTCAAAGCGTGCCTTACGGCGCATATGCCGCGCGCTATCTAGTATCCATAGACGAGCTGGAGGAGAAGACCGGCTTCGACTTCCTGCCTGAGTTGCCGGAGTTCATCCAGAACCCGCTTGAATCAGAGCTGCCATCCCGCCTCTGGCCAATCCGCCTAGGCGACCTGTTTAACCTTATCTGCCTGCGCTACAACTGAGACTCGGGATCGAGCGACACGACGCCGTCCAGATCCGAAGCCGACATCTGCGCAAGGAACGATTCCCCTCCAGTCACAAGCGAATCCGCCAAAGCTCCCTTTGACTGCAATATGTCGTCCACATGCTCCTCCAACGTGCCTTCCGCGATCAACAGATGCACGAATACGGTCTTGGTCTGGCCGATCCGGTGCGCACGGTCGGTCGCCTGGCTCTCCACCGCCGGATTCCACCATCTGTCGTAGTGAACGACATGCGCGGCCTTGACGAGGTTCAAGCCGAACCCGCCAGCACGAAGCGACAGCACGAAGATCGAAGGACCCCTTCCTCTGTTGAACTCGGCGACTTCCCGTTCACGCTCCCTTGCCGAAAGGCCACCGTGCAGGAACTGGACCTTTCGCCTGAAGTGCGCCTCCAGCGCCGTCTTCAAACGCGCACCGACTTTTGCGAACTGGGTAAACACAAGCGCACTCTCGCCCGACTCTACTGCGCTTTCCAGTATATCGACAAGCCGGGCGAACTTGCCCTCGCCGTCGCATATCAGCTTCAATCTTGTTATGAGGGCGAAGATGTCGCCTTGACGGCGCAATCCTGCACGGAAATCAGCAAGTGTGGCCTCGTACTCCGCCCGTTCTTCGGCGGCAAGTATGCAGTATTCGCGAATCTCCCGCTTCGGGCCCAGCTCGCGGGCGATTCCTTCGTCGCTCTTGAGCCGGCGCAGCACAAAAGGCTCCAGCGCATGACGAAGCCTTTTTGCCGCCGCGCAGTTCGGGTCGTACCCTATAGGTTTGAGGAACCGCTCCGCAAAGGATTTCCTGTCGCCCAGAAGCCCAGGATTGAGGTATTCCTCAAGACTCCATATGTCTGACGCTGAGTTCTCGATCGGCGTGCCGGTCAGCGCAACGCGGCGACGAACGCCGAGCGCCCGCACAGCTCGTGCGGCATGAGTATCGGGGTTTTTTATCGCCTGCGCCTCGTCTAGTACGAGCGCGTGCCATTCGACTTCGCTTATGTCGCGATAGTCCCTTACGAGAAGATTGTAGCTGGTTACGACAACATCGTTCTCCGCGACGGCCCGCTTGAAGCCGCTCTCAATATGGCGAGATTCGCCCTGGTGGACATACACCTTGAGGTCCGGGGCAAACTTCGCGATCTCGTGCCGCCAGTTTGCAAGGAGCGTAAGGGGCGCAACGACCAGAACCGTCCCGCGTCCCTTCATGCCCACCATCCACGCGATGGTCTGAATCGTCTTGCCCAGGCCCATGTCGTCCGCAAGAAGGGCTCCAAAGCCATTGTCGACCAGAAAGCCCATCCACGCCGCGCCCCTTCGCTGGTAGTCCCTAAGCTCGCCATGCAGGCCAGCGGGCGGCGGACAATCGGCCAGAGGCATCTGCCCTGCCGCGCGGAGGCTGTTCAGCAGTCCGCGAAGCCACCCGTGCGACGCGACCGCCTCGATTTCAAGCCGTCCGATGCGCCCGATTCCGCTCACGAAAGAAACCGCCTCGTTGCGCGAAAGCCTGGCCCCGCCGGCCTTCTCCAGTGCGCGAAGGGCCTCCTTGAGTATGCCCCGGTCGACCTCTATCCAATGATCGCGGAAGTACACGAGCGAAGATCCCTGATCCAGCAGAAACCTCAGCTCGGCCGCCGACACCTCCTCTCCCGCCACCTTGATGCGGAGCCTGGCCGAAGCGACCTGCACGTCGCCGGCGTCTGCGCACTCCATCTCCGCCGCCGCCGTCACGCTCGCCGCGATGTCCACGCCCAAAACCGTGTAGCCTGCCTCGACCAGCTGCCTTGCCGAGCTTTTCACGAACGTCTCGGCGTCGCCGTGCGAAAGCGAAACGGCAAGACCGCCCTCGCGCCGCTTCAGCTCCCTTAAAGGGCCGAACACATATGCAGCCTGTCCAAGTGCCTTCAAGCCAGCGCGGCCTTTCGGAACACTACACTTTACGACGAATGAGTTCCGCGCAGGCTCGAAGCGAAATTCGATAGACTTCCTTACGGCGGTATCCTCCTCGCCGCCGCCGTGCCATTCGGCGAGATCCTCCGCAAATGCCGCGCACTCTGCATCATCCCACAAAACAAGCCCGCTGCGGCTTCTCAGGGCCATGATCCATGCGTCGTGCAGCGTCTCGTGCTTGCGGTCCTCGGCATCCGCCGAGAGCGGCGTCATGGCCGCAGAGCGCACATAATCGTCCACCCACGCGTTCGAGTCTTCACCGAAGGAACGCCAGCGCGCATGCCAGCCGTCGTCTTCCTTTACGAGGTCAGGATAGAACCGACCTTCCGCGACGGTCTTCAAGGCGTCACGCTGTCTGGGGCTGAGCTTCATTCGGCATCCTTCGAGACTCCGTAGCCGAACAAGGCGAAGTCGCCCCTGCACGGGTCGCCGGGGAACGCCTCGGCAAGCGCGGCGGTTAGCCGCTTCGCTACGCACATCGAAGCGCAGCTGCTTGACAGAAGCCCCAGCCTCAGCGCCTCCTGCACCACATGCGTGTCGAGCGGCATCACCAGCGTGGACTTGTCCATGAAGTCCGACCAAAGCCCAATATCCACAGGCGAATTGCTTCGGACCATCCAACGAAGGAACATGCAGACACGCTTGCAGGCGGACTTCGCGTCCTTGGGAACGACTACGCTGAGCCCCTGCGACGAGAAGTAGCCGCATATCGCCTGTACGGCCTTCAATGCATCGCCGCCGCATTTGGAGCGAACATACTCGCCAAGCGTGCCGTAATCCTTCATGAGCCCCTGGTATACGCGCAGGAACCCGTTCATCGTCTCATAAGTGAAGAACCTGTAGAAGCAGCGCGAGCCGTCGGGCGGGATATCCTTCTCGAATGCGCCGGAGCGAATCCAGCGGTCCATGTCGCCCTTGGCGCAGCGCAAAAGCCACTCCACCTTCGGCAAAAACTGGCTGCGGGAACCGAAGCTGAGACAGGAGGCGACGAAAGCCGTAGCCTCCTGGTTCTTCGCTCCCTTCACTTTGTGCATGAACTGCGACGGATCCCCCGCCAGGAAGTCCGCCGTTTCGTACTCGTCGGCGAGAGAAACGAGAAGCGCCTTGAGCTTCGGGTCCATCACTCGCCCCCGCGCTCCGCCAGTTCGGCCCAGCGTTCGACCGCCGCCTCGAGTTCTGCCTCGGCCTCGGGCAGCCTCTCGCCCGACGCCTTGGCGCGGTCGGGGTCGGTCCTGTACAGCGAGCCGTCCGCCAGAGCCTCGCGCAGCGACGCAAGCTCCTGCTCGAGCGCGTCGATCTTGCCAGGCAGGGCGTCGAGCTCGCGCTTCTCGTTGTACGAAAGCTTCTTCTGGTTCTGACGCGGGGCCGGCAAATCCGCACGGCGCGCGTCTGCGGCGGCGGACGGCTTCTCGTCGCGCTTTTCGGCGCGCGCCGCGCCGCGCTGGCGCAGGTAGTCTTCGTACCCGCCAGGATACTGCCCGACAGTACCATCCCCTTCAAGCGCGAACGTCGATGTGACCACGTTGTCAAGAAACTCGCGATCGTGGCTGACCAGCAGAAGCGTGCCGGAATAAGCCAGCAACTGCTCTTCCAGCAGCTCAAGGGTCTCCACATCAAGGTCGTTTGTCGGCTCGTCCATTACGAGCAGGTTCGCAGGCTTGAGAAAAAGCTTCGCAAGCATCAGCCGCGCACGCTCACCGCCCGAAAGCGCCTTCGCAGGGGTCCGCACTCGGTCGGGAGTGAAAAGGAAATCAGCAAGATACGAGTAGACGTGCTTTTTCACGCCGCCCACAATGACTTCGTCCCGGTCGGACGCGATGTTCTCGCCAACAGTCAGCTCCGGGCGCATCTCGCTGCGCAGCTGGTCGAAGAACGAAAGCTCCACATTCGTTCCGCGCACAACCTCCCCGGACGTCGGCGCAAGCCTGCCGGTAAGCAGATTTAGGAGGGTCGTCTTGCCGGCCCCGTTCGCGCCAAGTATGCCGATGCGTTCGCCGCGCAGGACAGTCGCCGTGAAGTTCGACACCACAGGCTTCTCAGCGCCAGGATATGTGAACGAGAGGTTCTTGACCTTCAGCACGCTCACGCCGCCAGGTGCCGCGGAATCAAGCTTCATCGCGGCCGTTCCGGTCGCAGTCCTGCGCGCGGCGAACTCCTCCCTCAACTTCATCAACGCGGCGACGCGCCCTTCGTTCCTGGTCGTTCGCGCCTTTACTCCGCGGCGAATCCACGCCTCCTCCTGGGCGAGCTTCTTGGACTTCCTCTCCCAGTATACGGCCTCGTCTGCGAGCAGATCGGCCTTGCGCTTCACAAAGGTGGGATAGTCGCACTCCCAGCCGGAAAGCTCTCCGCGATCTAGATCGAATATCTTCGTCGCCACGCGCTTCAGGAAGCGCCTGTCGTGCGTGACGATGATGACGGCCATCTCGCGCTGACGGCGCAGCATACCCTCCAGCCAGTCGATCGACTCCATGTCGAGATGGTTCGTCGGCTCGTCCAGCAGAAGAAGGTCCGGCCTAGACAGCAACGCCGCCTCAAGTATGCTCTTGCGGCGGCGTCCGCCAGAAAGCGCGTTGAAGGCGGGGTCGTCGGGACGGTCCGCCGGCACTTCCTGCGAGACGTAAGCGGTCTTCAGCCCTGGTGCGCGGACAATCTCTCCGCCGTCCGGCTCGAGATCGCCCGCCAACACCTTCATCAAAGTCGACTTGCCTTCGCCGTTGCGCCCTGTCAGGGCGGCGCGTAGACCCTTGTTGACGGAAAGGGACACCCCGTCCAAGACGGGAGGTCCCCCAAACGCCAGCGAGACGTCCTTCAGCGAAAGCAGAAAGTCGCTCACTGCAGCGGTGCGCAGTTGACGTGCATTTCGCGGATGAGGCGGCGGCGCATGACGGCGGCGCGCGCCTTGAAGCAATCCCAGTTCTTGTTCTCGGGCTGCGTCCACAGGCACTCGGCCAGCGCACTCATGCGCGGCCAGATCTTCCACTCAAGCTCGGTGCCAGTCCAGGTATACTCGCTCCAGTTGTTGCCCTGTCCGCCGAGGATGTGGCCGTGCTCGGACTCCGGCACGCCAGCCGTCGGGTTGAAGCCGTAGCAGCGCTCGAGCGTCGCCTGGAAGCCGTAGTTTATGTATTCGTAAGGGTCGTCCGCCAGTCCCTGAGGATTGTCGATGTAGCACGGATCGATGGGGCACATCACCGCATCGTTGCCGCGGCTCGCGGCCTTGATGCCGCCCTGCGGACCGCGCCAGCTCATGATGATCGTATCCTTGCCGGGCTCGCCATCAAGAACCTCGTCCCATCCGATCGCACGCTTGCCCTTGGCGGCAAGGTACTTCGTGAAGTGGTCGGTCATCCAGCCCTGCAGGCCCTCTTCACCCTTCAGCCCCAGATCGGCGATGCGCTTCTGGCACTTGGGGCAAGTCTCCCAGACGGTCTTCGGGGCCTCATCGCCGCCGATATGGATGAACGGACCAGGAAAGAGCTCGCAGACCTCGTCCATGACGTCCTCAAGGAACTTGATGGTATCGTCGTTGCCGCCGCAGTAGATGTGTTCGCTTACGCCCCAGCGGCACCAGGGCTCGAACTGCTCGCCGGTGCATCCCAGCCAGGGATATGCCGCAAGCGCCGCTACGGAGTGGCCAGGAAGCTCGATCTCGGGGATGATCGTTATGTGGCGCGCGGCGGCGTAGGCGACGATCTCGCGGATGTCATCCTGCGTGTAGAAGTATGGTCCGTACTGGATGTGGTTGTTCACCCAGCCCGTGCCGGGCTCGGGGACGTCCTGCGGCGTCCTGAGGACGGCCGGCTTGGGGCTGCCTGCGCGCACGGACCCCTTCCTGGTGAGCTCGGGATACTTCTTGATCTCAATGCGCCAGCCCTGGTCCTGCGTAAGCACCCAGTGGAGGATGTTCAGCTTGTGGACGGCCATCGCGTCAAGGGTCTTCATCAGGGCCTCCTTGCCGAAGAAGTGGCGTCCGTCATCAAAAAGAAGTCCGCGCCACTTGAAGCGAGGTGCGTCCTCGATCTCGACACAGGGTATCTGGTTGCCGTTCCTGAGCTGCCTGAGGGTCTGTATCGCGTAGAAGCGGCCAGCCTCGTCGGACGACGCGACGGTGACCCTTGCGGACGTCACGCTGAGCCTGTAGCCCTCCGGCGCAATCGTCGGATCGACCATATAGTTGACGCATGCGGCAATGTCGCCCTCAAACTTGAAGTCGCCTTCCTTCTCGACGATCTTGTTGGGGAGAGGTATTACGTTAATGGCCGCAGCTGCGGTAAAAGCCATAGCACCCATAGCGGCCGTCGCCAATATCTTGTTCATGTTCTCGTGACCTTTCATTGATGAATCGTGAAGTAGGTATTGTACCATTTTCACGGCCAAGACCGCAAGGGAAGAGCTCGCCTCGCCAAAGGAACGGAAAGGCTTTATCAGTGACTAAGTGAAGATGGGTGATCGCTAACTGGGAGAGCGGGCGTCTCGCCCGCTCATAAGGAGATGTAAACCTTCCATCTACGCGGACGAGACGTCCGCTCTCCCAAGTCAAGCCGCTTTTCCAGTTAGATTCCGTTGCGGGCAGCTGATTTCAGCTCGCGGTAGAATATTGCGCGGGCGACGGACATCCAAAGGCTCAATATGAGCATGCCCGCCATGCATACCGCGAAAAGCAACGAATCGAGCAGTTTGCCGATGGCCCCCGTGCCAAACGCCACGCTGCCCGCTATCATCACGGCGACAAGCGCCAGCGCCCATGCGCAGAAAAACAAATCCAGCAGGAACCGCTGCATCTTGTGCCCATCCATAAGCTTGCAGCTCTCCGCCAGACACTTGCCTGCGCCCCAATCGGGATTCTCCACCTTAAGGTTCCAGCATTGGCTGTAGCGGTACGTAGCGACGATACCCGGCACGACGAAAAGCACCGACCACAACATTACCCTCACAAAAAGCACAAAACCCATCCATGCCACGCCCAGCGGACGCGCAAAGCCGCCCATCGAATCGCGGCACCAGCTTTGATCCTCCTCCTTTGCGGCCTTAAGCACCACGCTCGTTATGCCGAATATCGCTATGCCGCCGAAGATGAACGCTATGAATGCCGAAAATGCGGTCGCATAGTTCATCTGCAATGCGATCGTGCGCGACGGAACCGCGTAGTCCATGCCCGCCTGCAATGCCTGCAACTTGGCCACGAGGAAGTCCGCCCAGGTCTGAACCTCGCATTCGCGGTAAAAATACTCCACAAGCCCATTAGCGAGGTTGTTCGCGAACCCCACAAGCGCCATGACGAGCAACATGCGCCCGAACCACTTGCCGGTGAACGTGCGCTTCAGCGATTCGCTCTTTATCTCCGCATTGGTCTTCATTTCTTCTTAGGGGCGGGCGGCAGACGCCCGTTTTCAAACAGATCCTTGACTATCATCCTGACTTCGGAGTCGAAGTCGCCCTTTATCAACCACCTGATGTAGCTGGGCTCGTTCAGCATTAGCCTGCGCAGCGACTCGCCCTTCTTCTTGCCGAAGTTCACGGTAAGCTCGCCGTTCTTCCAGCGCAGCATGCCGTTGCGGTCGGCGTTCAAAGGATCGTGTGGCACAAGATACTCGTCCATCGTCTCCGTGTCCTTCGGCAGCTCTGGGTAGCGTTCCATCTGCGCCTTCAGAACCTCCAGCGTCGCATTGGCGTCGGCCTCGGCGCCATGAGCGCCTTCATGCGGCCTGCCGAGGTAGAACCTTACCGCGGCAGTAAGGTCGCGAGGCTCCATCTTGTGGTATATGCGCTGAACGTCCACATGCTTGCGCGCGCTTGCCCCGAAGTTCAGCCCCACGCGGGCGAACTCCTCCTCAAGGCACGGAATGTCGAAGCGGTCGGCGTTGAAGCCCGAAAGGTCGCACCCCTTGAAGAACGCGAATATGTCCTTGGCCTTGTCCTCAAACGTCGGACAGTCCTTCACGATCTCGTCGGTTATACCGTGTATCGCCGTCGTCTCCGGCGGAATCGGCATCTGCGGATTGAGAAGCCAACACTGCCGAATCTCTTCACCGTTGGGCATCACCTTTATGGCGGCGAGCTCGATTATGCGGTCCTTGCGGGGCGAGGTTCCGGTGGATTCTATGTCGAATACGACTAGCGGTCGCGTAAGCTTCAGAGATAGCATAGAAGGTCGTTTCTGTACAGTGCGCGCACGGCGTCGCAGTCTAGGGTGTGGCCCGCGCGGTAGCTGACCACGGTGCCTACGAGCCTGTGTGAGCCAGTAAGCGAAAGCGCGGCCATAAGGTCGAGAGTCGCACGGTGCCAGATGGGCTCCAGGAACTTGTCGCCCATCGGGAAGCGCGGCTCAGTGTAGTAGCGGTCGCCGTGTATAAGGATGTTGCGGTCGTTGTAGCCCCAGTTGCGCGTCGCCGCGAACAGCTTGCCGACCGTCTTCGCCAGTATGTACTGCCGCCGCGTAGCATTCGTGCGGGCGAGCGCGGCATACCTGAAGGTGTCGTAGGTCGCATCGAACAGCACCCTCTGCTTGCCGATTACGGTATCCCACGAGATTGCGCAGTCGATCCTAAGGTTGCGCTCGCCGTTCTCGGCAGGCAGTATCAGCAGAAAATCGCCGCGCTTGCCGCCGAAGGCCACGGGCTCCTTGACCGTCACATAAGTCGCGTCATCTTCTGTCTCAACAATTTTGGCGTGCTCGACCGCCTTTATCAGCGGAAGCGACGACTGGTCGAAAAGCGGCGGATCGCCACTGTTGACCTTAAGCAGCACATCGTCCAGCCCCAACCCGGCTTTGAGCGCTATTATGTGCTCGACCATGCGGAGGTAGTTGTGCGGCGAACCGCTTCGCATAACAAGGTTCTGCGCACTCGTCCACAGATTGCATATGTCAATCTTCGTATCGAGCTGCTCAGGCAGGTCCATGCGGCGTATCCACCACCCCTTCCGCGCGCTTGGCGCAAAGGTAAGGGTCTGCTTCTCGCTGCCCTTGAAGGTGCCGACGCCAGCCACCGAAGCCTCGCCAGCGAGCGTGCGCCTCTTAGCCGAAAATGGCGATGAGCGGTCGGCCGCAAGGCGAATCTCGTCGATCTGCTGCTCGCAGAACTTTCCGTAAGCGGCCGCGATGGACGCCTCGCTGCCGAAGACTACTCGTCCAATCTTGTATTCAGGATGGCTTTCCATTAGTCCTCACTTGTCCGCCTTGGGGTTGTCCTTAGCCTCGCGCGCCCTCTGTATGGCCTTCTGGGTGTCGCGGACGGCAGCGGAATCGGGTATGAGCCTGAGCGCCTTGTTGACGTTGACCTCAGCGGCGTCGAGCTTGCCGAGCTCCATCTGAATCATGGCGAGATTGTTGTACACCGCCGGCTCGTTGGGCTTGCGGATGAGGCAGCGCTTCAGGTACTCCTCGGCGCGCGTCAGCTGGCGCTCCTTGAGGTAGTACATCCCCATCGCGAAGTTCGCGTCGGCGTTGTCGGGCTCGGCCGAAAGTATAGTCTCGGCGTAAAGCTTGCCCATCGTGAAGTCGGCCCGCACCAGCGCCAGCTGAAGCCCTTCGCGCGTCGTCAGCTGCGACGACATGCGGTCGCTCTGCTTCACGATGGCGCTCTGCATCGCCTTGTAGCTCTCGTTGATGCCGTTGAGCTTGTCGGCAAGCTCGGTGTCGGCTATCGCGGCGGACGCGTCGCCAGCGAGGTCGGCCCTCTCGGCGCGGTAGGTGCATGCGCGCGAAATGCGCCACAGAACATTCCAGAACGCCGCGCGCGTCGCCTTTTCGGTGCAGTCCTTGAGTCCGGCTGCGCTCCTCGCGAGCGCAAGCTCCGCCAGACCACGTGCGCGGGCCACGAACGCGGAGCGCTGCGCTTCGCTCTCCCAGCCCACTGGACGCGTGAGTATGCCGCCGACCGGCGGAATGGCCTTGCCGTCGCGCTTCCAGAGGTCATGGCCGAGCTGTATCACGCAGTTCTTGAGCTTGTCGGGCCTGTCGCGTATCCAGCTTCTCAGCCCCATGGCCGCATCGAAGTTGAACGAAAACGCGTCTTCCTTGTCGTCCCTAAGCCCACGCGTGCGCAGATACACCTTGTAGGGCGCTGAGCCGCCCATCATTGAAAGGCACTTCAGGTTGCCGCCGCGCATGGCGCTTACGAGTTCGATCGCCGGGTCGAGGTTGCCGTCCGAGAAGAGGTACTCCGCGCTACCGGCCTCATCCACCATCTGATCGAGTCCGGCGCGCACTATGGCAAGCATACCGCGCGTGGCGGGCTTTACTCTGCCGGGTATCATGATGGCGATGAGCGCCAGCGGAATGAGTATCACGCCCAGTCTGCGGATTAAGGTTGATATGCGCGATCCTACAGGTCCACCACCATTCTCTTCATCATCATCAAACCCGAACTGCTGCTCGGCGAGCCTAAGGTGGTTGCGGCAAAGCGAATCCACACCAAGTATGGTCACGCCGCCAGCGACGGTCGTCGCGGCGAACAGGATGCCCACCGAAAGCAGATACGGCGAAATGTGGGCGCTGTATGTCCAGAACCACAGCTCCGGTATCGGGCAGCTCTGCATCAGCGACACTATCACGCAGAAGAAGAACACCATGCCCGTCGAATACGACAGGAACACCTCCTCGTCAGCCGCCGAAGGGAAGCGCACTATAGTCACCACAAACGGGATCACGCACGCACCGATGAAGAGAATCCAGCCGGTCAGATCCGCCGCGCCCGAAAGCCTGCCCCAGTACTCGAGCAGGTATGCAAGCGGCAGGTAGCCGCTGCTTTCGCCGATGGCGGCAAGTCCGTTGTGCGCGGCGAAGGTGTAGCAGTTGAGCCCCACACCAACGAGGAAACTGGCCATGAAGATGAACGTCATGTACCACTTGCCCACGGCGATGACCTCGGGGCGGAAGAACGGCGACTCAAGTATCGGCAGAACCTTCAACACAACGAAGTTGAGGGCCACGAAGGCCGCGACGAACAGGAAGCCCATCGGCGACTCGGCGCACAGGAGACCGAGCAGCACCGCGCATATGTAGGCGTAGCGGATGGCGCCCTTCCTGAGGAACAGAAAGTAGAATTCTATCGCGCCAAGCGTAAGGCACAGGAGTATCGTAGTCTCCGAAAGCGACTGCCCTGCGGCCCAAACCGGGTCGGTCGCGATAAACGCAAGTGTACCGACGGCGCTCGCTATCTTGATGACGTTGTCGCGGCGTTTTGAACGCTGCGGCCTCGCACGCATTATGAATACGAGCATCTCGCGGATTACCGCGTAAGTCAGTATCGCGATGAACGTCAGCGATGCGTGGCCCAACAGCCTCAGCACTCCGGGCGAAGCCGCTATGCCGAACACTGCATGCACTATGCTCGCGGCAAAAGTGAAATAACCGGGCAGCACGTTCACGGCGGGGCGGACGCCCATCGCAACGGCTGTTTCGGTCCAGAGCCCGGGCGAAAGGCAAGGATATGCCCACACCGTAAGGCCAACAAAAGTCAACGCACCCAATATTGCCGCAATAATCAAATCGCCCAGCCCGAATTTTTCGGTCTGGGCGATCTCTGCGGCGATATTGTCATACTCCATCGCCGTTTCTTTGCTCATGCAATGCTCCTATTCTTACGCTTAAGACCAAGCATAGCCGCACCCAAGAGCAGCATCAACCCGCTCGTCGGCTCTGGCACAGCCCTGTACCCACCCGCATGCCAGGCAACCATCGATGTAGGGGCTGTTAAAAGTGTAGTTGTCAATGTACCTGTGTCGTTATATACACCAGGCAACGCGTCACCGCTGACTGACTGACTCTGCGCTACAGCATGACCACTTGAAGACCAATCGCTAGCATCGCTAAACTGCCACAACTCTACATAATATGAATGCCCAGCTGTGTTGTCGGAGCCGATATCAAAAACATAGCCCGTACCCATAGGCGCAGAAACCGCGTCTGCGTTATCACCCTCTAGGCGGTTATTGTACGAATTCCAATACTGTGTACTAGTAACAAGCCGCCCATCCTCATACAACCTTGCCGCATTCCAAGGCTCAGTTATACTAGAATCTACGTCACCGGCGGATACTTGCCAATAGAGATAAGCAGCATTCGCAATGGATGCGCACATCGTGGCCAGCAAGGCGAACATTAACTTTTTCATATTTTCTTCCTTCAAATACCAATTTCTCGACAGAACTCGTTTTACCAGCTCACAGTAATGTCTTCAGAGCTGCAACGACGATACCAAAAACCTTGACCCGCAGGAATCGTAACCAATTGCTCGTTAAATGATGCAACACCACCCTTGTATGTAAAGTATCCCCACTTCAATGTTGCAGAAACCATATACGCGACAACCGTTCTCACTGTCGCTCCATCAGCATATGTAATTGCGTCCCCCTCGGCAGAACCGAGAGCTGATGTAAACTTCTCATGGACCGTCAAATTATTGCTTGGATCGGGATTAGCCAACAATGTGAATGTCGGCGAGGCTGAAGTTCCTCCTGCAATTGTTGTCGACGCAGCAGTTCCAGTGTATTGACCAATAACATATACTACCTGATTATAAGACCCAGCGCTTGGCAACTTCAAAACAACCGCATCACCACGCTTCAGCGATGTTTCCGAAGGAGCTGGAGCACTGCCAGCGGAACCGCTCAAAGATGTCCACGGCCCATTGTTGGTCTCAATCTTCCAAGCATAAAAACTAGGTGTCTCGCCATTAGTATTATACCAATACAATTCTGTATTTGCTGACAACCCTGCTGTCTTGATGAAATTCGTAACTGCCACGACATCATTAGTTTGTCCAGACTCAATCCAAGGAACACATATAGCCGTTTCCTGAGAAGTAAGCCTTAGTGGCATTACTCCAACAGTATACGTTGTCGTTATATCCTCTGCGAACGCAACGCCACCGACAAGAAGCGATGCAGCAAATACAGTCTTTAGCTTCATAGTCTTGACTCCTTTAAATATAGATTACTCAGAAACAGGCCAACGGACAACCTTGAAGAACTTAGCGTTCTCCTTGTCGGCCTCGAAAGTAGCCGTCGTGGAACCCGTCTTGGGCATCTCAATGACATAGTCGTCAAGAGTCGAAGGCGTTCCACCCATCTTGACGTTGTACATAAGACCCGGCATCATGCCGACTACCGAAATCTCAACCTTAGCGCCAGCAACGTTTATGGACTCGATCTTGGCCGTCGTGACTTCGCCGACCACAGACGACTCGGCCCACTTCGCGGCTGCTTCGCTCGCGCTGGCGATGTTGCCGCCAACCGTCGAGGATGCTGTATAGTTCTTCGCAACGAACGCGCCATTCACATTTGCGGGAAGGCCAGTCTCTTCATTCTTGTCGGCGACGACGAACGCACCATTCTTCACCGTGCGGGTATCGAGGAGATAGACGAAATAGTTGCCGCCAATCGGAGCTTCTTTGGAATCGATCTGGAAAAGGTAGGGCAAGCAACCGACCTTGCCGTTGCTGAGCTGCTTTGCATGAGGCCCGACTTCAACAACTAGATCGCCAGCAGTCACAGGCTCGCAGTTGATGTCAAGCCCACCAAAAGTTTCGCGCGGCGACCAGCAAAGCGCATACCACTCGCCCACTTGAACGCTATTACCATCTGCGTAGGTCTCAGACCCGTCAGTAGAGAACGAAATAAGCACATTTGCCGCGTCCGCAAACGCGCCGACGGCGAAAGTTGCCGCAGCGAGCACAACTCCAAGTTTCATGAACTTCATCTAGACCTCCTCTTCTTTGTAGAGACAGTATGGATTATATCACAACTCGTTTGCGACTGTCAATGGGGTAAAATGCGCTCGCCTCGCAACCGACTGATCGCCCAACCCGGCCGACTCTTGGGAGAGCGGGCGTCTCGCCCGCTCTGAAGGAAGATTCCAACTCTCCTTATGAGCGGACGAGACGTCCGCTCTCCCAAGTTAGGGGCGCGCGCCCGGCACCCTAAAGGGTAGGACGGCGCTACTCCCTACCCTGCACGCTCTCCCTCTAGGGGGTTTCTCAACCCCTACCCTAGGGGGTCTGGAGATTTGCCATAATCTAGCGATTATGGCACTAAACATGCAGATAACAGAAAAAGCGGTTTCCGAGGGCAAGGGCCGCCTACACAAGGTTGTGGGCATCCATATCTATTGCGATGCGCAGGGTCTTCGGCGGAGGACGGCAGGCTACTATCGTGCGCCACGCAGAGACTATCGCGCGCGCTCTCGGCGCACGAAGCACTACTTGCCAACGGTACCATCCGTCCGCCTTTTCAAGTGCGCTCGGCACCGCCTCGGACACCATCAGCCCAAGTTCACGATTCTTCTCTGCAAATGCCGTGAACGATTTCGCGTACATTTCACACCAGCTGGAGACGAGCTTTAGGTCCTGCGACTTGGCGGCGACCACCGCCAAATGGCAGAAAGGCGGGAACCATCCCTCTTCGCGGTCCTTCAGCTCGCGCGCGGCGAAGCCTTCGTAGTCGCCGCGCGCGGCTGCGGCTATCGCGGGCGCGGACGGGTCGAAGCTCTGCACCACGACTTCGCCCGGCAGTTCGGCGCGTCCTGCGCGTCCCGCGACCTGCGCGATCAGCTGGTAAGTGCGCTCGGCTGCGCGGAAGTCTGGCATGTTTAGCGAGCTGTCGGCGTTCAGCACGCCAACGAGCGTGACGTTCGGAAAGTCCAGCCCCTTCGCGATCATCTGCGTGCCGACGAGAATCTGCGCGTCGCCGCGGCGGAATGCCGAGAGAATGTCGTCGTGCGAGTGGCGGCGCGAAGTGGAGTCGGCGTCCATGCGAAGTATCGCCGCGCGCGGAAAGCACTTCGCGAGCGCCGCCTCGACGCGTTGGGTGCCGATGCCGCGAAAGGTTAGCGCGTTTGCGCCGCACGAAGGACACATGCGCGGCGTCTCCCGCCATCCGCCGCAGACGTGGCATCTGAGGCAGTCGTCCGCACGGTGATAGGTGTAGGCGAGGTCGCAGTCGGGACAGGTCATTACGTGTCCGCAGGCTTCGCATGTGACTGAGCGCGACCATCCGCGGCGGTTGAGGAAGAGCATCGTCTGCTCGCCTCGGTCGAGCCTGAGGCGAATCGCGTCCAGAAGCGCGGCGGAGAACATCGTGCGGCCGGGCTCCTCCTGCATGTTGACGAGGCGCACGACCGGCAGCGAGCCGCTGCCTGCGCGTCCCTTCATAGCCGCGCAGGCATACTTGCCGCGACGAACGTTCATCCAGGTTTCGAGCGAGGGCGTAGCCGAGCCGAGCACGACCGCCGCACCCTCTATCGCGCCGCGCAGCACTGCGGCGTCGCGCGCGTTGTAGCGGGGGTTGTCCTCCTGCTTGTAGCTGGGCTCGTGCTCCTCATCGACGACGATGAGCCCGAGGTTCGCGACCGGCGCGAAGACGGCGCTGCGCGGACCGACGACTACGCGCGCTTCGCCACGGCGGATGCGGTGCCACTCGTCGTAGCGCTCGCCGTCCGAGAGCGCCGAGTGGAGCACGGCGACGCGCCCGGGAAAGCGCGAAGCGAAGCGTTGCACTGTCTGCGGCGTGAGCGCGATCTCGGGAACCATGACGATCGCGCCGCGTCCCTTCTCCAGCTCGGCCGCGATCGCCTGAAGATACACCTCGGTCTTCCCCGAACCCGTCACCCCATGCAACAGAAGAGTAGACGCGCCATGGGAGAGCGACGCGCTTTGGGGGAGCGACGCATCTTGGGAGAGCGACGCGCCTTGGGAGAGCGACGCATCTTGGGAGAGCGGGCGTCTCGCCCGCTCTAATGGAAGAGTTAACCTCTCCTTATTCGCGGGCGAGGACGCCCGCTCTCCCAAGTGGGGAGCCGCGCAATTCCCCAAGTGGATAGCCTCACAAATGGACTTTATGGACGCCAAGGCGGCAGACTGCTCTGCGTTGAGCGCGAGCGGCTTTGTCGGCAATACACGGCGTCCTGCGAGAGGGTCGCGGCGCTTCGCGCGCGGCGCGACGGAGACGAGCCCCTTCGCGGCTAGTGCGCGAATCGATGCTGGCGTAGTGCTCAACTCTGTGCAGAGCTGCGCCATCCAGCCGCCGCCAAGCCGGACGATGTTGTCGTAAAGCCAGCGCTGACGCTTAGTGAGCGCTTGGGAGAGCGGGCGTCTCGCCCGCTCTGATGGAAGAGTTAACCTCTCCTTATTCGCGGGCGGGGACGCCCGCTCTCCCAGATCGGGAGACTCACAATTCCCCAGGTCTGGAGCCTCACAATTTCCCAGGTCGGGGGCCGCGCAATACCCCAGGCCGGGAGTCGCGCAATTCCCTAGGTCGGGAGCCGCGAAATTTCCCAAGTTGGGAGCCTCACCTTTCGTGAGCGGCTCCACGAAAAGCATTTCCTTCGCGCGGGCGTTCTTCTTCAGCACCGCCGCCGGAAGCGCCGCACGAATTACGCTTTCGAGCGGCGCGGCGGTGTAGGCCGCTATCTTGCGCACCAGCGTAAGCAGCGCAGGCGAGAAGAACGGCGTCTCATCGACTATCGCCGAAATCTCCTTGAGTTTCGCCAGGGGCGGCGCCGTCCGATCCCCTCCTCTCCCCTCAGGCAAAACCTCGACCGCGAAGCCGCGCGCTTCGCGGTGGCCAAACGGAACGGAAAGAAGCTGGCCGACGGCCAGCTTCTTTCTGAGCGCTTCCGGCACTTCGTAGTCGAAGAGCCTGTCGAGCGCAAGGTCGATAGCGACCTTGACGGTCATCTGTTATGGCTCGAGATACTTGACCGTGATGCCGCTCGGAATCGTGAAGCTCTGCTTGTTGAAGATGAGGTAGTTCTTGGCGTACTTCGCCTTCACGACGTTCGCAGCACCGCCCTTGTGGATGATGATGCAAGCCTTGTTAGCGAAAGGCGCGGCATACTTCGTGCCGAGCTTGAGCTCCGTCTTGTCGGTGGACATGTCGACCGAGCTGGAGAACGACCAGGAGGAGGTATCGGCGTTGCGGGTTACGAGCGCGGGGACGATGTCCTCCATCTCAGGCGTAAGGCCCGAAGCGACGCTCCAGCCGACGTTGTTCTGGGTGAGGGTGCCGCCGGCCATCGCAGGGACGCCCGAACCGGAAAGGACGCCGAGGTCGACGCCGGTCACGTAGGGAGCCCAGTTCTCGCTGCCGTAGTGCTCGATATCGAAGAGGTTCTTGAAGTACTCGGTAGCCGTGCCGCCGCCGTCAGCAATGCCGGCGATGTCGTCGGTGTCGTCGCTGAGGCCGTCGGCCTGAGTCTGGTGGGGCCACACGGTGCCGAGGCCCGCAGCCTCGCGCTCGGTGTTGGCCTGGGTGATGCCGACGAACAGGTTACGGCCGCGCATCGACATGGCCGAGGTGTTCGCCGAAAGCATGGCGGAGGAGATTGCCGGGAAGAGTGCGCCCATGAGAATGCCGAGAATGCCGATTACGACGAGCAACTCGACGAGGGTAAAACCATTGGTCAGCTTTTTCATTTGTTTTTTCCTTAGTTGTATTTTTGGTTGGTGTTGGATATTATCTCACAAATCTCACTTTCGCGCAAGTGCCTTTTCAAGGTACGGCGCGTACGCGGCGGTGTAGGTCACTAGGCTCACGATCGTGAGCACGACGAGAGCGGCCTCAACGAAATAGCAGCTGGCGAGCCAGGCGCCGCGCCAAGATTCCGGCGCGAAGCTGTGGAAAGCCAGGTACAGGTAGACCCATCCCGCCCCGGGGAACGAAAGCGCGGTGCGCACCTTGCCGAGCCACATTGCGGCTATGTCGGCGCCGTACATCGTGCCGACGGTTCGCATGAACGTCACCCAGGTGTCGCGCATCATGTATAGGATCGTGAACCCGAGCAGGACCATCGAATGCACTTCGCCGCCGTCCTGGTGGCCGGACTGCCAGACGAGCGCGGGGAACGCCACGAGATAGAACATCTTGTCCATCAGGGGGTCCGCCATCTTGCCGAGCGTCGACACGACGCCCCACTTTCGCGCGAGCTTGCCGTCGAACAGGTCGGTAAGGCCCGAGGCGAGCATGGCCATGCATGCTGCCGCGCCGAGCCAAAAGCCGCCCTTGAGCTCCTGGGCGATGGCAAAGCCAAGCCAGACGAATATGAGCGGAAGCCGCGCGAACGTAAGCACGTTCACGAACCGCGATTTCGCGGCAAGACTCACTTGAGCCCTTCCGCGACGACTTCCTGCATTACGGTGAGGGCCTCCTTGAGCTGGACAAGCCGCGCCTTAAGCGACTGTATCTCAAGCTCGGCCTTCTGGAAGTTCTTGCGCGTTGCGAAGAGCTGCTTCAGCACTTCGCCTACATCAAGGTCAAGATCATGCAGTTCCATGCCCTCTGGAATGGGCACCAGCACCGACTCTCCGCAGTCCGAGCAGTTGATCTGCAGACCTGCGCCACGATAGTCGATCACCAGATTCTTTCCGCAGTGCGGACAGTCGAACACAATGTCGGTATCGCGAATCTCGGCCGCAAGCGGGTCGTTGCTTTCCTCGATTTCCTTGCCTTGCATGTCTTCTACCATGATTGATCTCCTCTCAAACGCCTTTTTAAGGTTTTTATGATGAGTTGTATTATATAATAAAAAACGCCGCGACGCAAGGCGACGCGGCGGTTTTCGGCTTGGGCAAGACCCTTAGGCGTTCTTCGCGATCTCGACGATCGTCTTGAAGCCTGCGGGATCCTGGATGGCAATCTCGCTGAGCATCTTGCGGTTGATCACAACACCGGCCTTGGTGAGACCAGCGATGAACTTCGAGTAGCTGATGCCCTCCGCACGGGTCGCCGCGTTGATGCGGGCAATCCAAAGGCGGCGGAAATCGCGCTTGCGGAGCTTGCGGTGCTCCGTAGAGAGGCGCATTGCGCGGTCGACCGCCTCGGTGGCGGTGCGGAAAAGCTTGGAGCGGGCGCCGTAGAAGCCCTTTGCCAGGGCAAGGCGGCGGCGGCGGCGTTCGCGTGAAGCGGGAGCGTTTGTGGCACGCATTGTCTATTGTTCCTTTCTTAGGCCTGCAGCGCGCGCGCGTAGGTCTTGGTTACTGTGGAGTCGGTGACTGTGCGGCCGCGGAGGTTGCGCTTGCGAGCACGGGTCTTCCCGTTGTTGAGGTGGGCCTTGCCACCCTGCGAGCGCATAACCTTGCCCGTTGCCGACATTTTCATGCGCTTCGTGGCGCACTTCTTCGTTTTCATCTTAGGCATGTTAGTTTTCCTTTTGCTTTTTCCTTACCGGTCGGGCAGTCGGTTGAAAGGCCCGAACCAGACGGAAGATTGTGTAGTATACTATTTTTCGTCCTACCGCGTCAAGTGGCCCCACCAGGACTAGAAATCACTGGAGTCGCAGACGAGCGAATCCATGATGTAGTCCTTGCGCTCGGGTGTGTTCGCGCCCATGTAGAACTTGATGGTCTTCTCGATATCGGTGTCATCAGAGCACGTTACCGGGGTCAGGCGCATCTCTGGGCCAATGAAGTCCTTGAACTCCTTCGCGTTTAGCTCGCCCAAGCCCTTGAAGCGCGTTATCTCGCAACCCTTGCCGCACTTCTTGATGGCGGCCTCGCGCTCCGCGTCGGAGAAGCAGTAGTGCTGCTCCTTCTTGTTGCGCACGCGGAAAAGCGGCGTCTCCAGTATGTAGATGCGCCCATCCGTCACGAGCTGGCGGTAGAAGCGCATGAAGAAGGTAGTGAGAAGCATCCTTATGTGGAGTCCGTCCACATCGGCATCCGTCGCGAAGATTATCTTGCCGTAGCGCAGGTGGTCGAGCGTCTCTTCGATGTCGAGCGTCTTTATGAGATTGAAGAACTCCTCGTTCTTGTAGAGCACGTCCTTGTTGAGGCCGCACGTGTTGAGGCACTTGCCGCGCAGGAAGAACACGGCCTGGTTCATAGCGTCGCGGGCGTTGCCGAGCGTGCCGCCGGCGGACTTGCCCTCGGTGAGGAAGATCATCGTCTCCTCGCCTTCGGCCTTGCCGGTCTTCTTGTTAACCTTGTCGAGCTTGAGGTGGTTCTTGCAGTCCTTCAGCTGAGGGACGCGCACCGACACCGCCTGGCTTCTTTCGCGCGCCTGCTTCTTTATGGTGTTGAGCTGCGAACGGATCTTGCCGGTCTCCTCGATCTTCGCGATGAGCTTGTCGGTCTCGGCGGGAGAGCGGTGGAGCTCCGCGTCGATCGCCTTCTTCATCTCGGCGACAAGGTCGGCGCGGATGTCGTTCATCACGAACTTGATCTTCGTCTGTCCCTCGAAGACAGGGTTCATTATCCTCAGGCTGACCGCGCCAATGAGCCCGTCGCGTATATCGTCGCCGTCGAACTTCTTCTTCGAGTCGTAGTCGTTCAGCGCCTTTGTGAGAGCCTCCTTGAAGGCGGTGAGGTGCGTGCCGCCATCCGTGGTGTACTGTCCGTTCACGAATGAATGATACTCTTCGCCGAAGCGGTTGGTGTGGGTGAAGATGATCTCAAGATTCTTCGTCTTCACATGGAAAGGCGCGTAAAGCTTCTCGAACTGCGCCTCGTCCGCAATGAGGTCGGCCAGACCATGGTCTGAGCAGATGGGGTGTCCGTTCAGGTTTATCGTAAGCCCGGCGTTGACGTAGCAGTACATCTTCATGCGCCTCAGCACGTGCTCCTCGCGCACCTTGAAGTGCTTCAGCACCTTTACGTCCGGCTTGTAGCGGATGAAGGTTCCGTTCGGCTCGCGCGTCTGGCATTTGCCGCGCTTCTTGGACTTCAGGCGACCCTCCTCGAAATACGCCTCGGAGTACTCGCCGTCGCGGAACGCCCTGACCTCGAAGAACTCGCTGAGCGCGTTCACGGCTTTTGTGCCGACGCCGTTCATTCCGGCGGAGAACTGGAAGTTGTCGGAATCGAACTTGCCGCCCGTGTTCATCTGCGATACGCAATCCACCACCTTTTCAAGCGGGATGCCGCGCCCGTAGTCGCGCACGCTCGTCTCGCCCGTGTCGTAGTTAACTGTTACGTCGATCTTCTTGCCGCAGCCCATGACGAACTCGTCCACCGAGTTGTCGATGACTTCCTTCATGAGGATGTAAATGCAGTCGTGGTACATCGCGCCCGTTCCGGGTTCGCCGACATACATGCCGGGACGCATGCGGATGTGCGTCACCGGATCGAGAGTCTTGATGCTCTCGGCACCATAATCGTTCTTAGCCATAAGTCGGGGTATTATACTAAATTCTACCGCAGCTCGCCGAGCAACCCGACGGCTACGGTCGTTACGTCGTTCGTGCCGACGAGCCAGCGTCCATCAGCCCTCTGCGCAGATACGAGCCTTATCGCACGTTCCGTAGCGCTGAGCCTGTTCGTTCCGACAAGCGCCGCGACCGCATCTTCGCGCGAAATGGCGCACGGAGGCGCATTCGTCGGGGCTATGCGCAAGGCGTGGTCGACTTCGTTCTCTACGCTGGGCTCAAGGACATCCTCGTCCACCAGCGGCTGAGCGACCATGAACGCGGCTGCGGCAATTGCGGGAATCGACAGCTTCAGGAACACACAAGCCCCATCCTCTCGTCGCAGCCGAGGGCGAGGTTCATGTTCTGTATAGCCGCGCCCGAAGCGCCCTTGCCGAGGTTGTCGAAGCGCGCGACCAGAATTACGCGCTCGTCGTTGCCGTATGCCGAGACCTCCATCGCGTCGCTACCAGAGAGCCCAGCCGAAGAGAGGAAGCCTCCTTCCGCGGCAGCAGGGTCGTCGGCAAAGAAAACAAGGCCACGCCCGTAATAGTCGCGATAGCATTGCTTGATAGCCGCAAGGCTGCGACCAAACAGCGAAACCGCAACCTCCATTCCGCTGTAATGCGGAACGACTATCGGCGAAAAGCAAGGCGCGTTGTCGAGTCCGCACACCTTCACCATCTCGGGGAGATGCTTGTGGGTCTGGCCGAGTGCGTATTGGCGACCGCCCTGGAAGAGCGGGAATGAACGGGGGAGATCCTCCGCACCCCCCGATGGATTTGTCGTCTTCGGCTCGTAGTCGGCAATCATCTTTTTCCCACCGCCTGAGTATCCGGTAAGAGAAAAGGCCGAGAGCTTTTCGTCCGCCGCGATGATTCCAGCGCGGACAAGCGGTTCGACTAGGGCGATAAAGCCCGAAGCGTGGCAGCCTGGGTTAGCGATGCGCTTCGCCTTTGCGATGCGCTCGCGGCGTCCGGCAAGTTCCGGAAAACCGTACTCCCAGCCGTCATTCGTGCGATGGGCTGTCGAGGTGTCGATTACGACGACGTCCGGGCTCTCCACAAGCGATACGGATTCCTTTGCGGCGGCATCCGGAAGGCAGAGGAACGCGATATCGCACGAGTTCAATGCATCGCGCCTGGCCGAAGGATCCTTGCGAAGCTCTTCGGGAAGCGTCACAACCTCAAGATCCGCGCGCGACGAAAGCCGCTCGCGGATCCTCAAGCCGGTGGTGCCGGCGCTGCCGTCGATGAAGACGCGACTCATTCCCACTCGATCGTGGCCGGGGGCTTGGGTGTGATATCCCAAACGACGCGGTTGGCGCCCTTCACCTTGGTCGCAATCTTCTCGGCGACCATGGTGACGAACTTGAACGGAAGCTCGACCACGCCGGCCTTCACGAACTGCTGCGTGGAGATCGCGCGAATGCCGATCACGTAGCCGAAGGTGCGTGCGCCGTTCTTGACACCGACTGACTTCACATTCGTCATGATGGCGAAGAACTGCTGGGCCTTCTTGTCGAGGCCCGCCTTGTGCATCTCGTCGCGGAAGATGAAGTCCGCATGGCGGAGGATGTCGAGCTTCTCCTTGGTGAGCTCGCCGATGCAGCGAACTGCGAGACCCGGACCAGGGAAAGGCTGGCGCATGACCATCTCCTCGGGGATGCCGAGAAGCTTGCCGACCTTGCGGACCTCGTCCTTGTAGAGATACTTGACGGGTTCGACGAGCCCCTTGAAGATGATGTCCTTCGGAAGTCCGCCGACGTTGTGGTGGGCCTTCACGGCCTTGTGTCCGCCGACGCCGGACTCGACGATGTCAGGGTAGATCGTCCCCTGCCCAAGGAAGTCGATATCGCCGAGCTTCTTCTTCAGGTCGCGAGCGACATCAGCGAAGAGGTTGATGAACTCGCCACCAATGCACTTGCGCTTGAGCTCGGGGTCGGTGAGGCCCTTGGCCTTCTCGAGGAAACGTTCCTCGGCGTCGATCTGGATTAGGTTGATGCCGAACTTGCCCTTGAAGACCTTCTTGACTTCCTTGGCCTCGTTGAGGCGCATGCAACCGTGGTCGACGAATACGCAAGTGAGCTGCTTGCCGATCGCCTTGTGGAGGAGGACCGCGCACACAGAGCTGTCAACGCCGCCGGACATCGCCAGCAGCACCCTCTTGTCACCAACCTGCTCACGGATGGCCTTGATTTCGTTTTCGATGTACCTCTTCGCGTTGAAGGTCTTGCCGACCTTCGCGAGGCGTTCCTTTTCTGCCTGGTTCATGTGACTCCTGGATTATTTGGATTTCAAAAGTTTCAGGGACGACGTTCAGCCCTTGCCAAGGCGCTCGCCGGAATACTTCTTCTCGTGAATGGGCTTCCACCACCAGTCGTTGTCCAGATACCACTGCACGGTCTTGCGAATGCCTGTATTGAAGTTCTCCTCCGGGCGCCATCCCAGCTCGTTCATAAGCTTTGCCGGATCTATCGCATAGCGGAGGTCGTGTCCTGGACGATCCTTGACATAGGTTATCAGGTCCTCGTAGCGACCTTCCTTGCGAGGCCTCAGCTCGTCCAGAATCGAACAGACTGTCTTTACTACCTCAAGGTTGGTGCGCTCATTGTGTCCGCCGACATTGTAGGTCTCGCCCGGAACGCCCTTTTCGTTGACAAGCATGAGCGCCTTCGCGTGGTCATCGACATAAAGCCAGTCGCGAACGTTCGCGCCCTTTCCGTAGACGGGCAGCGGCTTGCCGTCAAGGCAGTTGAGTATTATGAGCGGTATCAGCTTCTCTGGAAAGTGGTAAGGCCCATAGTTGTTGGAGCAGTTGGTTATGAGCGTAGGCAGGCCATATGTGTCATGCCAGGCGCGGACCATATGATCGCTTGACGCCTTTGACGCGGAATATGGCGAGTGCGGCGAGTAAGGGGTGTTCTCGGTGAAGAAGCCCGTCTCGCCAAGCGTGCCGTATACCTCGTCGGTTGAAATGTGCTGGAAGCGGAACGCGGCCTTCGCGTCGTCTTCGAGTGTCTTCCAATAGCCAAGCGCGGCCTGCAGCAGAGTCGCCGTGCCGACGACGTTTGTGCGGACGAACTCACCTGGCCCGTCGATGGAACGGTCGACGTGAGACTCGGCGGCAAGGTGGAAGATCGTATCCGGGCGAAACTCGGCAAAAGCCCTATCCATAGCCTCTTGGTCGCAAATATCCGCTACAAGAAGCGACAGCAAAGGATTGGACGACTTCAGCGTGGCGGGATCAAGACCAACTTCCTTGAGAGATTCGGGCACCCCCGCATAAGTGAGCTTGTCCACGACAAGGACTGTAGCTCCACGATCTCTGACAAGCTGCCGAACAAGGGCGGACCCTATGAAACCGCAGCCACCGGTTACTATGCATCTCTTACTTGACATCTTCCTCGGTCTCCTTGTTTGGTTTGCCTTCCTTGGAATCATCAGGCTTGGCGTCGATCTTGTCGCCTGTCTCCTTTTTTTCGGAATCCCCATCGTCCTTGTGTCTTGGGCCGTATCCATACCCATAGCCATAACCATAGCCGTAACCGTAGCCCTTGCCATAGCCGCCGTAGCCATACTTGTGCCTGTGATGTGACGAATGGCTAAACGCGGATGCGTTGGAAACTTCAACATCGTTGACAATCACGCCAAGGATGTTCGCGCCCGCCTCGGTCAGGCTGCGTGAGCAATACTGTATGGGCTTGAAGTGTGTGCGATCGGGGCAGCACATGATGATTGCGGAGTCCGCGATTACAGCAAGCGACACAACGTCACCGACAAGACCGAAAGGTGGCGAGTCGATTATGATACGATCGTAGTTCGTGCGAGCCCAGTCAAAGAATTCGGGTACGATATGCGAGCCTAGAATAGTGGCGGGCGAGACTCCCTCTGGCGGGAGAGACGATATTATGTCAAGATTGGGCACGCCGGTCGCATTCGCCAAATCTGCGAAATTTGGCTTTTCGCCGCTGTTTGCACGGCTAAGGGCATGAGAGAAGCTCTTTTCCGCCGGCAACTCCAAGTCCCATACCCTAGCGCCGCGCGGACGCCTGAGGTCAAAGTCCACAAGCAGGGTCTTCTTGCCTGTCTGCGCATAAGATATCGCTATTGAGGTAGAAGTAATGGTCTTGCCTTCGCCTGGCTGCGTCGATATTATGAGCATGCAACGCGACAGCGACTCGTATCTCGGCGACTCCAGAAGGTTTCGAAGGCCTGCCACAGCCTCTGAGAACTGAGAATACTTGTCTTCAATCAGGAACTTGGCGACCTGTTCACGTTTTTTGCGCCTTACATGCGGCAAGACGGCCAATACCTTGAGTGCAAGACGTCCCTCGATGTCGGCAAGATTTACGACAGTATCCTCAAGATTGTCCAGCACCAGAACAAACAAAAGCCCCAGTGCAACTGAAAGCACGATGCCCGCACCAAAAATAATTGTCGGGTTTGGCAGCACTGGCTTGTTGGGCGTGTTTGCAGGCCGTCCAACAGATATAATCTCGTTGATGGACTCGGCCTCAAGCCTTGCCTTGTTCTCCTGAAGGATAAGATCCTCCATCACATGGTTGGCGACGCCGAACTCCGTCTCCAATTGCTTCAGGCCAGACTCCGCAAGCACTATCCGCTGCTCCACGCTGGCAAGCTCGTTGCGAAGGTCTTCTTGCTTGGACTTGAGATTGCGCAACTGGTTGCGGGTGACCTGCAGCATTGAGCGGCCCGTAAGCAAAGCCCGCTGTGCAGCGTCAAGGAACCTCTGTTTGGCGATTTCAAGAGCCTTCTTCTTGCTTATGACCTCCGGATGGTTCTCTGTGTAGGCAACGAGAATGCTTTGATATTCGCTTGATGCATCCTGAAAAGCCCTGTACTCGGTTGCGATTTCTTGTGCACGCGGAACACCTGTCGAAAGGTTTCCGTAGGACTCGGGATTCTGCTGGACGTTCGCAAGCATCTTTTCCCATTCAATGAGCTGGGTTTCCTCAGTCTCAAGGGCGAGTATATCGGTGGTCGTCTTAGAAAGCCCTTGCTGTATCGTATCGCGACTGGAGTGAAGATTGTCCACCTTGTTAGCTGTGCGGAAATCGGTTATCTGCTTGGCCAGCTTGTCGACGTCTCTGCGCTTCTTCTCAACATTGCTGTGGATGTTAGCAACCGCCTTATCGCATCGCAGCTTGTTTTCCTCGTCCGTAAACGCCTCTATGGCCTCGGCATATGCATTGGCAAGCGCTGCAGCAAGGGCCGGAGTCTTGGAACGAATAGTTATGGTAATGATGCGAGAATTGCGCTGAAGCTCGAGCTTGGATCCGGCAAGAGTCGATATGATCTCTTCGTCCGAGACGGTAGCCGCAGGGTGGCTTGCACGATACTGCTGCACTATCTTCGTCACAATCTTGTCGCTTCTCCATGCCGAAATCCTTGTGTTGAATATCTCGGCATAGTTGTTGCCGAAATCAGGAGTAACCTCGGCAATTGCACCACGTCCGGCACTACCGGACGAACGGCGCATGTCCATCGTGAACTCGCTCTGCGCCTCGTAGATGGTGGGCGATATCCTGTAGACGGCGAACGACACCACAAGGCCGACAAGGAGGAACACAAAGACAGAAAGCCATCTCTGCGACACGACGCGAAGCATGCGCCCTATCGTAATCGTACCTACGATCGATCCGTCGTCGCCACCCCCGCCAGAGCCTCCATACTGCGGGGCGCCATACGTTCCGTAAGCGCGCGATGCTCCGTAATAAGCAGGGCCCTTCCCGTAATAAGCAGGACCTTTGCCATAGTAAGCCGGGCCTCCACCGTATGAAGGCCGCGATGACGATCCGTAATAAAGAGGTTTATCCGCCATTTCCTTATCTCCTTAAGAATCCTATCTGCATGGACGACGCTGAAATGCAACTGCCGAAAGCGACAACGCCGAAGCGACAGCCAAAAGAACATCAGTGCGCAGCAAAGAACAATCTACAAAAGAAAGAGCAACCATCGACACGACGACAAAGGGACCAAGAACGCAAGCCGGTCGCCACAAGCCACACTTGCCTTTGATCGATTTCACCATGCGCATAAAATATGAATGGGCCAGAAAGCCTGTTCCAATCGCAAGAATAAGCGCACCAATGATGCCACGCTCCACCAGAAGCTGCCACCATCCATTGGTTGATGCTTTTTGGATAGGCGATATTACAGTCCAGTCGTCAGGTGTCGCGACAAACCGCAAGCCCAGAGGAAACGACCCTAGCCCAGACCCCAGCCAAGGGTTCTCCCTCCAAGACTTCAATGCAATAGACGACATGGCGTCCCTTGCAGCAAAGAACCCATCAGGGAACGGCTTCATTGCAAGAAGCGCATCGCGTTTGGAATCGATCGGGCCGAAGCTTTCGCCAAAGACGGCAAGAAGCACTACGACCGAAAAAACCAACAATAAGACGATAGCGCACCTAAACGATGCCGACCCCTCAAGGCGGCCCTTCATCAAGGGGATTGACGACAACAACAGCATAATGAAGACCAATGCAAACACAGCAAAAGTCGCCGGCGGAGAAAACAGCTCAAATCCAATGGCCGAACACACTATGCCCAACGCCGCAAAAAGTTCTGCGCCATGCCAACCTGCCTCAGCACATCCGAATAGCGCAATCAAGCCAAAATATAAGTATATGCCGTAAGCCGTACCCGCAAATTGAGGCGAAATGTACGAACTGGCCACCATGTCGACTACACATTCATTGCCGTAAGAAAGCGCAATCGAAGCCGCTATTGCAGAAACGCCCGCCAAAGCAGACGCCGTGGTAAAAAAGGCAATAGAAGCTTCCGCATCCAAGGCATGACGCATGCCTTGCAGCAGCACAAGCAACGCCACGCATGTGGCAAACGGGAGAAATCCGGTTCCGTCGACGCATCCCGGCAGGATGTTCAGCGCCGGTTCTTTAATCGACCATACCATGTTCTCCGCGTCATAACCTAAAGCGATACCACCATTGAGCGCACGAATCCCCGCAAAGACCACAACCAAGAGCGAAAACCAAAGCAAAGGATCCCGCAACATTGCAGAAAGGGACCGTTTACGTGCATTATGAGGCTTCTCGCCTGGTCTGCACGATGGAGACATGATCACCCACGCGCTTGAAATCAGAGAAAGCCACAAAAGAACCGTAGCGACCGTTCCACGGTCGCAAAACGGAAATAGTAACAGCGGCGCAACCGCTAACATTGCCAAGTGCGCCGCCGTAGCGTAATTTGCGAGAAACCTCTGCACGTCAGTATGTGAATCTCATACCGATTGAGAGACGCCAGCGATCATAATCGTAGTCGCTGCGGTCATGCGAGGAGAAATTTTGAAATTCCGCTGAGGTAAACGCTGTCAGGAACCTGTTGATCACGTAGTTCAGGCCCAATCGCGCAGTAATGATATCCCTGTCATAGTCGTCCGAGCGATACTCGCTATACTCATGCTGCTCATGACGATAGTTCACGTCAAAAGTCGCATTGAGCTTGTTACGCACCATGGTATGGGCGACACCCCAGCTCACAAGATCGACACGAATGTCGCTACCATAGGCAAGTTCTGAAGGCTGATACTGGCTAGACGCGAGCAACATCATGGTCCACGTATCGGAAATCTTCCAATTCGATGAAACCTGATAGGCGAAGCCATTAGAGTCGGACGCACCACCAGCATATTCGAAACGACTCCATCCACCCATGATACGATAGCTTATACGCTCAGTTGCATGAGTTCCTATACCAGCCATCACAGTCCAGCCCTTCGAGTCGCTTGATATCTTGCGGCCTTTGGGAGTGCCGACAGCGCCACGGCGGTCACGGTCATTGTCCTGGGTATAGCCCTGATAGTTTGCCGCAATCAGCAAGTCGGTCCAGCGCGAGGCGACATAACCGGCATTGGCACCAACCACCCAACGCGACCAACCATAGAGAGGCGCATACCTTTTGGAGTCATTCTTATAGTCCAGATCGTAGTATGTTCCATCAACAGCCGCATGCCACTTTTCCGTAAAGCGACGCTGCAGCGAACCTCCGAGGTCAAGCTGCTCACGATCACGCCCAATACCACGACCGCGATCATTGGTCATGTCGTCATCCTGCGAATAGAACGCATAGCCTTCGCGAAGGTTGAGAGTCCAGCCCTTTCCGCCATCCTTTGTATTGGACCAGGTGTACGCCAGTGTCTGGCCATAGCTGTCGCTATCCATATTCGACCTGTTGCGCGAATGGAAATGGTGCTGATAGCGAGCACCGGCGGTCAGAGACCAGTTGTCGCCCTTATAGATGGCCGAGAAGCCAGGATTGATGTTGAACGAAGAGCCGTTGCGCTTGTCAGAATGTGGACGAGAATCAACATTGGAGTCGAACGTATAGAACAACGACACATATGGACGGATAGTCATACGCTCACCAATCTTAAAGCCTGTGGGCCTATCCATCACTTCGGCATTCGCAATTGTCGCAGACGCAACAGCGACAATCAAGAAAAGCTTTTTCATTGTTTAAGTCTCCTTGTGAAAGCAACTCTTAATGTTATAGATACGGCGTGGGTTCCGGCTCCGGTTCTGGGGGCGTCGGTTTTGGCGTTGGATTAACCGGCTCATCTCTCGGCACATCGGGGTTCCAAGGCTTCGTTGGATCGTCGGTACGAGGTGGTTCACCGGAACTTGTACCGCCTGAAGCCGCTCGGTCAGTAGTAGAGGACCCTTGAACCGCAAGATCTGCGGAAATATCGCCACCTTCAATAAGCTGGTCGGTAAATGGCGTAGTCTCATGCCCCTGGGAGTCAATAAGGCTTGACGACACATCGCTTAGAATAACGTCAACAAGTTGTGGACCGGAAATCCGCAGCGCCACGACGGGATTAATAGGATTAACCTGTACGGCGGTATCAACTTCAGCTAGCAGAGGCTCGTAATTAGGCTGAGGAGCAAGCGCCGCAGGGAGCCATTCGGTCTTTGCACGCTTGCGAGCTTCACTATCTGGGAACATACTCAACAACGCATCAACCAACGGGCTGTCAACGCTTACGGTGGCGCCACCGCTGGATGCCTTGGCCAACATGGTCGCCGCAAATGTGTTGCGTACATCCGAATCATCGGCACCTGAGGTACGGTTTTCGATCCGAGCCATGAGGTTTGTCGCTATCTGGAGGAACTCATCGTCGCTGTATACACGAGCCGTATCGGCTTTTCTGTTGAACACATCTGCTGCAAAACGCTCAGTGATAAGCGGCAACGCCTCTGGTGGAACTGTAGCAAACACCTCGGCGACAAGATTTGCAAGGTTGCCTTTAGCCGCACCCTTGAGCGCCGCTCTGTTCACATTCAGGAACTTGGCGGCCCTTTCCTCGGCAGAGCCAGGCATTTTCGTTATGGCAGCGTTGACGTCGGCCAGAAACGAAATCTGATCTGCCGCCGACAGATACATCATTACCTCCGTCATGGAAGCAGGATTCTCAACAACGGCACCGATCTGTGCCCTTGCTTCCGCAAGAGGCAGTGTCTTTTCCTGCGCAAACGAATGTTGGGTTGCGAGAACTGCGACCGCAACCGCCATTCCAAGTATGTTCAGCGTTCTTTTCATGACTTTTTCCTTTTTTAACTCAAGCTCAATACCATGTCTCAGGGACATATACAACATCGCCGGCCTTTAAGACCACATCCTTGTCGAAGCGCCCATCCTCGCCGATTTCCCTAAGGTCGACTCGGATACGGGAACGACGACCATCCTTGTCGCAACGCGTAACAAGTATGCGCGACTTGTCGGCAAAAGGCTTCACGCCTCCCGCGACCTGAAGCACCTTTGTCACCGTCATATCCATGGTTGCTGGCATGTTTATGGGCCCCGGTTGGGCAACTTCGCCCATAACCTTCACCGTCCCCCACGGACTTACACCGCTTTTCTGATCATACGGGCCAAACGTTACAGATATCTGCGGCTGGCGAATATAAACAGAATACTCGTCCACAAGCAACTGCTTGATATCTTCAAGGCCAAGGCCATCGCAAGCCACAGGTTTCTGCAAAAGATACGGAAGAGTAATCTCGCCCTTTTGGTCAACCATAACCTGCATTTCCTTTGGCTCCAAAGTTGCAGAGCCTACTTGGACGATAAGAAGCATGCCAGGGCCGATCCGAGGCCCATCCCAGTACTTGGCAGCGGCATCAACGTCGATAAGCTCTTCTGGCTTGAAAAACGCTTCCAGAAAACTCTCACATCCGCATGCACAAAAGCATGCGATCGCGAGCAAAAGCGAACGACAAGTAAAACTAGTATACAGCTTTCCCATAATTGTGTGTATATTTTACCTAAAATTACCCGCCCCTGTCAATAGGGTACCTGCGATGATCGGATTAGTGCAACACCATAAATAAAATGAACCTCTCAAACCACCGCCGCGGTCAGCATTCCGATTGCATGCAAAACCGCCTGTTCGCGCACCTTTGCGCGATCGCTCGGGAAGATTGCCTTCTCTGTGCGCACTCCCTGCGCTGAGGCAAGGCCAAACCAAACAAGTCCCACAGGCTTCAGGTCGCTTCCTCCATCCGGACCCGCAATACCCGTCACGCTCACTGCGATATCGGCCCCGACAAGCTTCCTCACTCCATTCGCCATCTCGGCAGCACATTCGGCCGAGACCGCGCCAACAGTACGCAGAGTATCGCTTCTGACGCCCAACACATTCTGCTTTACTGAATTGTCGTAGCTGATTACGCCCCCATAGAAGACGGCGCTGGCCCCGGGCACTGCCGTGATGGCGCTTCCGACGCCGCCGCCAGTGCAGCTCTCGGCTGTGGCACAGGTCATGCCGCGCACCTTGTACAGTTCAACTAGCGTCTCTGCCTGTCTCATTGCGTTCTCCCTAAGGGTTAGCTCTCCGAAGAGGATGTGAGCGACTCAAGCTCCGTCGCGGAAGCCTCCCAGTCCGCCGTGTAACGGTCTATCTCGAACTGGAGCGTGCGCACCTTGCGGTTAAGCTCCTCGAAGTTGGTGTCGGGCTTAGGGTTGAAGAGCTCTGCGGACGCCTCATCCAGCGCAGCCTGAAGCTCGTCAACCTTCTTCTCCGCCTTTGCGACCCGCGCCTTGAGCTCCTTTATCTTCGGTGCGATCTTGGCGCGCTCCGCGGCGCGTTGCTGGCGCAGTTCCTTCTTTGACAGGGTGACTCCGCCAGTGGAGCCTGCCTCACCGGGAGAGACCGCATCTCGCCTGCGGTTGTCGCCATCCTCCTTAGCGCCACCAGGCTGGCGACCATCCAATGGACGACGACCCGATCCGGCCCCCACATCCCTTTTCTCGCAGTAGTAGTCGTAGCCCCCGGGGAACTGCCTCAAGCCATCATGCGAAATCTCAAGGACGCTTGTCGCGACTGCGCGCACGAAGTCAATGTCGTGCGAGACGAGAAGTATCGTCCCCTTGTACTTCTGAAGAGCATCCTGCAAAAGACGACGCCCATCCAGATCGAGATGGGTGGTTGGCTCGTCGAGCAGAAGGAAGTTCGGAGCGGAAAGGAAGAGCCTCAAGAAGGCAAGACGAATCTTCTCGCCTCCGGAAAGGACGCCCGCAGGCTTCTCGACATCGTTCTCGTCAAAGCCGAACGCTCCAAGCTGGTTGCGGAAATTCTTCTCGGGGCCACCGCCGTGCGCATCCCACGCATTCTTGGCGTTTCGGTATACGCTTACGTCCGGAGGGATCGTCTCGGCAAACTCCTGGCTCAAATAGCCAGGGACTACGTTGTGGCCCAATACGGCCTTGCCACCTGTTGGTTCGCGCGTTCCCGCGATAATGCGCATGAGGGTGGTTTTGCCAAGCCCATTATAACCTATAAGCGCCACCTTGTCGCCGCGTGCGATGTTGAACGATATGCCGTCCAGCACATTCCTCACGCCGTCATAGGAAAAGGTCAGGTTCTCGCAGCGGAACATTTCGATGCCGCTCGGAGGCGGTTCAGCAAGGCGCAGCCTGCCCGACTGTGTATAGCGCTTTGGCAGCACTATCCTTTCTTCGTCGATTTTGTCGATCAGCTTCTGACGGCTCTGCGCCTGCGCGGCCTTCGTGGCCTGCGCCCGGAAGCGATCCACAAAACGCTGCAGCTGTTCGCGGTGATGGTCCTGGTTCTCCTTTGCGGCCTTGAGATGCTCGTAGCGAACCTCGCGTTCCCTTAGATACCAATCGAGGTCGCCCTCGTAGCGCGTGGCTGTTCCGGCGTCGACCTCCACTATTATGCTCGTCAAGGTGCGCAAAAGATATCGGTCATGCGAAATGAGCATCAATGTGCCGTCGTACGCCTTCAGGAATTTCTGAAGCCAGTCAACGGCAGGCAAGTCGAGATAGTTCGACGGCTCGTCCAGCAACAGCAGATCCGGCTTGGAGGCAAGGACTCGCGACAGCTCGGCCCTCATGCGCCATCCGCCAGAGAAAGACTTGAACGGTTTGGAGAACTCATCCACCGAAAAACCGAGTCCGCCTAGAGCCACCTTTACTCGGGTTTCGATGTCATATCCGCCAAGGTGCTCGAACTTGGTCTGAAGCTCCCCGTATAGCTTTAGCTTGGCTGGATTGTCCAACTCGGCTTCAAGAGCCTGCATCTCGGACTCTATGTCAGATAGGCCAGGCACGCCACGCATCGAATATTCAAGAAGCGTCTCGCTTTCGCAGTCCGGCTCCGGATTCTGACGCGTCCATCCGATGCGAGGGCTGTTCTCTATTATGAGCTCGCCGGTGTCGGTGGACATCTCGCCAAGCACTATCTTGAAGAGAGTCGATTTGCCGCTGCCGTTAGGACCGACAACGCCCACCCTGTCGCCCTTGTTGACGCGAAACGTGACGTTCGAAAGAACGTCCTGGTGCCCGTAATGTACGCTTATGTTCCTGAAGTCCAGCATCTCACCGCCGCCATGTAGTCTTGTATGAAGGAGCCTGCTGCCTGCCGTAGCCGCCGCGCGAGCCGCCATACCCGCCGCCGTATCCGCCACCATATCCGCCGCCGCGAGAACCATAGCCGCCACCATAGCTGCCGCGCGAATATGCGTCCGGGTAGCTCTGCACGCGGCGGACGTTAAGGAGCGATTCGGGTATCTCCTTCACGAACATGGACTGATCGAGCGGAATCATTCCGCCATCCGGCATCTTCCTGACCTGCGGAACGAACATGTAGAGCCTGTCCTTCGCACGAGTCACGACGACATAGAAGAGTCGGCGCTCCTCGTCGATGCGTCCCTCGTCCACGGCCTTCGAGCTAGGGAACATTCCCTCGGCAAGCCATGGCACTATTACGATGGACCACTCCATGCCTTTCGCCTGATGGATCGTCGAGAGCGTTACGCGATCCAGGTTAGGATCGTTGCGCCTTACGTCGAGGTTGGTCATGAGCGCAACTTCGGAGAGGAACGAGACGAGGCGTTCGCGCCCCGTTTCGCCGTTGCCGTCGCCGGCAACCTGCGTCGCAAGCTCCTTTATGTCGTCCAACCGGTCTTCTGCGTCTTTCTCCTCCCATTCGCGGCCCAGGTGGTCTTCATAGAAGAGATCGCAGAAGTCCTCTATAAGTTCGCCCGTCTCGTCCGCGTCGAGGTGGTCCTGCGCACACTCGAAGCACTTTGCGAGCTGGGGCCAGACCGCCTTGGCCTTCGCGCCGAGCATTCCGCCAAGCGCGTCGCGATCCTCTTTGCGAGAGCCGTCGAACCTGTTGGTCAGCTTCTTCCAGTATCCGCGTGCCGTCTTCTCGCCGACTCCCGGCAGAAGCTGCACGACACGCATAAACGAAAGCTCGTCTCCCGGATCCATTATGAGCCGCAGATATGCGATCACATCCTTGGCGTGTATCTGTTCGAAGACACCTATGCCACTAGTGATACGGTATGGAACCCCCATCCTCGCAAGCGTCATCTGTATATCAATCGACTGGTAGTGCCCGCGGTAGAGCACGGCAATGTCGGAATAGCGGTAGCCGTAAGAGCGCACCTCGTTGATGAGCTTGCATATCTCGTTCGCCTGGGTGTGCCCGTCGTAGACGCGGTACAGCCAGGGCCTTTCGCCGTTCGTGCTCCTGAAGGGACGCAGCATCTTCTCGAACTGCCCGGGAGCGTCCCTCATTACTACGTTCGCGACATCGAGCACTCCAGGCACGCTTCTGTAGTTGCGCTCGAGCTTAACGATGCGGCACCCTTTCCAGCGGCGAGGGAACTCCATTATGTTCTCGATCTGTGCGCCTCGCCATGTGTAGATGCACTGGAAGTCGTCGCCGACGGCCATGATGTTCCTGTGTCGAGCAGCGAGGATATCCGTGAACTCCGCCTGGAGACCGTTGGTGTCCTGGTATTCGTCAACAAGAACGTAGAGGAAATGCTCCTGCAGCATCTCGCGCACGCGCTCGCTCTCCTTGAGAAGCCTGAGTCCGTTCACGAGAAGGTCATCGAAGTCCATCGCGTTGAGCTCGAGCTTGCGCGCGGCGTAACCCGCGGCGATCTTCTCTATCTCCTCCGGTTCAAATCCCGCCGCCTTCAGCTGCCATCGCGCGGCGACCTGCAAAACCGGCACGCCCTCGTTCGCCGCTTCGGATATCATCTTCGCGACGACGTCCTTCTTCGGGAAGTCCTTTGGATTGGACACCGTCGCCTTTATGATTTCGCCGATAAGCTTCTTCTGGTCGTCGTCGTCTATTATCTGGAAGCCGGGCGGATATCCTATCGCGTTACCGTAGCGTCTGAGAAGCCTCGCGCAGACGGAATGGAACGTGCCAGACCATATTGTGGATACAGCGGGCCCCACGACCTTTTCCGCACGTTCGAGCATCTCCCTTGCCGCGCGGTTGGTAAATGTGAGCAAGAGTATTCGACTCGGGTCCACGCCCCGCTCGACAAGGTAGGCGACGCGGTGGACGAGCGTTCGCGTCTTACCTGTGCCAGCCGCCGCCAGCACAAGCAGAGGGCCATCCTCTGACGTCGCCGCGGCGCACTGTTCAGGATTCAGAAGCGATGAGAAGTCGGTCATAGTCTGATCGTGCCAGACGCGATCTCGCGGCGATAGTCCTCAACAGTGCGCCGAACTCCCTCTTCGAGCGATATCTTGCTCTTCCAGCCCAGGGAACGGATCAAGGATGTGTCGCAGAGCTTGCGTGGCGTGCCGTCCGGCTTGGACGAATCCCAGGAGATCTCGGCCTTGCATCCGGTAGCCGCCTTGATGGTCTCGGCAAGCGTGCGAATCGACACTTCCTCGCCGGACCCTACATTCATAAGGTCTGGCGGATTCTCGAGCGAAAGCGCGAAAAGACACGCCGACGCGAGGTCATCCACATGCAGGAACTCCCTTAGCGGAGAACCGCTGCCCCAAAGCGGAACAGTTGCGTCGCCCTTCTCTCGCGCCGTCTCGAACTTGCGGACCATCGTAGGAAGGACATGTCCGTGAACAATGTCGTAGTTGTCGCCGGGCCCGTAAAGGTTGGTCGGCATGAGCGAATGGTAGAGAAGCCCCCTATCCCTGCGCAGGAATTCGCAGAGCTTCAAGCCCGATATCTTCGCAAGCGCATATCCCTCGTTGGTCTTCTCAAGTTCAGAGGTCAGAAGAGCAGACTCAGGAATGGGCTGAGGCGCCATGCGCGGATAGATGCAGGTCGAGCCGAGGAACAGGAGCCTCTTCACGCCCGTCTCGGCGGCGGACCAGACGGTGTTGAGGGCGATCATCTCGTTCTCATACAGGAAGAGCGCGTTCGCCGCGCTGTTCGCGCCGATGCCACCGACGCGGGCCGCCGCTATGACGGCGACGTCTGGCTTCTCGTTCTCGTAGAATTCGCGGACGGCACGCGAGTCTAGCAGATCCAGCTCCGAGTGGGTGCGCGTCACTACGTTCTCGAAACCACCTGCCTTGAGTGCGCGGCAGATTGCAGAGCCGACCATTCCGCGGTGCCCTGCAACGTATATCTTGTCTGTCTTAAGCATCCCTGAGAGCCTTTTCCTTGCGGGCCAGTTCGAGGTCGGCGTCCACCATCATATCCACGAGCTCACGGAACTTCACCTTCGGCTCCCAGCCAAGCTCGCGTTTCGCCTTGGAGGCGTCGCCCAGTAGCTGGTCGACTTCCGTAGGCCTCAAGTAGCGGCTGTCGCACTCGACGTACTTCTGCCAATCGAGCCCGACGCGCGAGAATGCGGCTTCGAGGAACTCCTTGACGGAGTGCATCTCGCCGGTAGCAAGAACGAACTCGTCAGGCTTGTCGTGCTGCAGTATCTTCCACATGCCTTCGACATAGTCGCCAGCAAAGCCCCAGTCTCTCAAAGAGTTGATGTTGCCCATGTACAGCTTGTCCTGCAGGCCCATCTTGATGCGGCCCACCGCGCGCGTTATCTTGCGCGTCACGAACGTCTCGCCACGGCGCGGAGACTCGTGGTTGAAGAGGATGCCGTTGGAAGCGAATATCCCATATGCTTCGCGATAGTTCCTGACAGCCCAATATCCGTACAGCTTGGCGACTGCGTATGGGCTGCGCGGATAGAAAGGAGTCGTCTCCTTCTGCGGAACTTCCTGCACAAGACCGAACAGCTCTGAAGTCGAAGCCTGGTAAAACTTCGTCTGCTTGTCGCGGCCCGTCAGGTGTATCGCCTCCAACAGGCGCATCGTGCCAAGCGCGTCAACGTCGCCGGTGAACTCCGGCGAGTCGAATGAGACGCGCACATGGCTCTGCGCGGCAAGGTTGTATATCTCGTCCGGCTGGATTTCATACACAAGCTTGATGAGGTTGGAGCTGTCCGCAAGGTCGCCGTAGTGCAGGAAAAGCTTAACGCCGTTTATGTGCGGATCCTGATAGAGATGGTCGATTCGCTCGGTGTTGAACGTGGACGCACGGCGGATGATGCCGTGGACCTCATAGCCCTTGGAAAGCAGAAACTCAGCAAGATAGCTGCCGTCCTGTCCCGTTATGCCAGTTATCAGAGCTTTCTTCATTTTTCTTTTCTCCTTTGGATGGATTACTGCAGTTCGCGCGTATTCCCGCAATGATGCGTCCAAGACGACTGATCTCCGCCTCGCGGGGTCCGCGCCGTTCGTAGTCGCCGTCGGACACTACCGCCCCCTGTTGACGAGATACACAAACCCTACGGCGACGCGCTCGAACATCATCACCGCAAACAAAATCGGATGCCTCAGCACCTTGCGCCACTTGCCGTTCTCGACAAAGACGCCAATAAACCGATAGAACGGCGAGAACTGGCGACGGACGGCAGGGTGCCCCTTCCACTTCGCCTGGTACGCGGCAAAACTCTTTGTGTAGTAGGCCTTCTTCTCAAGCATTCGCTTGAACGTGAGGCGCTTCTCATTATGAATGAGGTTATGCTTCAGAACCGCACACTTCGCACCAGTAGCGAGAACACGAATGTCGAGCTCCCAATCCTCGGGTCCCGCTATTAGGTTTTCGTCGTATCCGCCGGTCTTCTCCAAAACAGAGCGGCGAAACAGCCTTAGAGCATCAATGCAGGTACCATCGTAGAAGCTGCGCTCAAAGTTGCGCGCCTTGACGCGTATGCCGTCCCCTGTCCTGACCTCTGGCACCCAATATGCATCACCGGACTCGATCGAGAGAATCTCCTCAACCGTTTCTGGCGGAATTATCATGTCGGCGTCAAGGATGAGCACCCACTCGCCCTTCGCCTTCTGCCAGCCAAGGTTGCGCTGGGCGCTACGCTCCGGACCCTTGTCGTAGACGGCAGCACCCAAAGATTCGGCAATTGATTTCGTGTCGTCCGAAGATGCATTGTCCACCACAATGATTTCAACATCTCCGCATTTGACAAACTGTTCAAAAGAACGAACGCAGGCGGCGATGTTCGCCGCCTCGTTCTTTGTCGTTATGACAACCGATAGCTTCATGTTCTCTTGTTTATTGCAACAGGCTACAGGGTGAACTCTTCGGTTTTAGATGTCTGTTCGACCGGTTTCGAATATATGTCGCTCTCGTCCGGAGGAGGGTTTTGCGGGTCTAGCGCATGCTCGAACTTTGGAAGCTCGCGAACTGGGTAGTCTTCCCTCAAAACTGCAGGCGCCCCGGTGCCGGTTACCGCATTGGCGGCTGAAACGCCTGTCAACGCGGCGGCGGCGGCCTTGTGCTCCTCGCCGACAGCCTCACGGGCGTCTACCGCGGCAGCGGCGGTTTCATCGATTTCTCCCAGCTTGGAGCCACGCGGAGGAATAGGTTTCAGAAGCGGATCATCTTCACGGATCATCGTGCACTTCAGAGGTTCCTTTATGTATTCCTCAATCTCCGGAATCGCAAACGACTCGTCCTCATCGGCAAAGCTTATTGCGATGCCGGTGTTGCCGGCGCGTCCGGTACGCCCTATACGATGGACATAGTCTTCGGCTTCGTACGGGAAATCGAAGTTGATCACGTATTCAATATCATCCACGTGGATTCCGCGCCCCGCAACGTCCGTAGCGACGACGATCTTGATCTCTCCGTCACGGAAAGCATCAAGAACCTTGAGCCTCTTGCTCTGGTGCACGTCGCCCGAAAGCATCTCTACGGCCACGCCGCGAACCTTCAGCGATTCGTACACGTCTTCCGTTGTGGACTTGCGGTTGCAGAACACAATGGTGCGCGCATCAGGATGCAGCGCAATGTGATTGTAGAGCACCTTGAACTTGTCTGACGAACGGACGATGTAAATCACCTGCTTCACCGTATCGGTTGCGTTGGTCTCGCTCTCGACTTCGGCCTTGTAGGGCTCTTCCATCCAGTTCATGGCGAGGCGCATCACAGTGTCGTTCAGCGTCGCCGAATAGAGCATCGTGGCACGCTTGTCCTTTGGCGGCAGATAGCTCATTATCCGACGCACGTCAGGAATGAAGCCCATGTCGAGCATCCTGTCGGCCTCATCTATGACAAGCGTGTCGACATTGGACAGGTTTATGACGCGGGACTTCACAAAGTCCAAAAGGCGTCCGGGCGTCGCCACCAAAAGGTCTACTGGCGCGTCAGACACTTCCTTGCGCTGACGATCGTAGTCCATGCCGCCATATATCGCTAGAGACCTTAGTCCGCAATACTTGCCTATGGCGTCGGCGTCCTTGCATATCTGGATGACCAGCTCGCGCGTGGGCGCAATGACCAGCGCACGCGGAGTGCCGCCCGTCTTTGCGCGATGCTCAGGCGTGCGAAGGTAGCGTGTGAGTATCGCCACGAGAAATGCCGCGGTCTTGCCGCTTCCGGTCTGAGCCTTGCCGGCGATGTTCTTGCCGGAAAGCGCCTGTTCAAGAGAAAGCGCCTGAATCTCGGTGCAATACTTGAAACCAAGGTCTGCGATGCCATGCATCACCTCGGACGGAAGATCCAAATCATGAAAACGCTTCTTGCCTTCGACAGGATCGACCACAAAAGAATCAATGGACCACGCCTCGTGCGCAGCCTTGCGTGCGGCCATCTCGGCTTCAGAGACGACTCCGCCAGGGCGCACCTGGTCTGCCGCCGTATTTACCGACGATGCATTGTGCCGACCACGATCCCTGTCACGAAAGCGGTTGCGGTCTTCGCGACGACGCTCACCGCGCTGTCCGCCCCTCTGCTGGCGATCACCGCGCTTGGGCTGGTCGCCGCCACCCTGCTGTTGACCACCCTGCCGCTGCGAGCCCTGCGGCTTCTTATGCTGCTGCGTCTGCTTCTGCGACTTCTGCTGCCCGTCGCCTTTGCCTCGACCATTGCCGCCCTTGCCACGCTGCGACTTTCCGCCCTGACTTTTCTGGCGCTCGGCAGGCGATTTTCCGCCCTTGAACAGCTGGGCGATCTTTTTGAGAAATCCAAATGCCATATTGTAGATAACAAAAACCGCAAGCCGGAGACATCGGGCTGAATACGTCCGTGCTCCGGCAAGCGTTGGTTTTTCGGCATTAACGCTTCGAGAACTGGAAGCGCTTGCGTGCACCGGGCTGGCCGGGTTTCTTACGCTCCTTCATGCGGCTGTCGCGCGTCATGCAACCGGCCTTCTTGAGGGCCGCGCGCGTGGTCTCGTCAGCTTCGACGAGCGCACGGGCGAGACCGTGGCGGATGGCGCCAGCCTGGCCGGCGATGCCGCCGCCCTTGGCGAACGCAACGACGTCAACCTTGGACATGTCGTAGCCGCATATGGCGACGGGCTGCTTGAGGTAGTCGCGCAGGGCCTCGCTCTGGATGTAGTCCTCGAGCGCAACCTTGTTGACGGTCCAAACTCCCGTTCCTTCGACGAGATTCACACGGGCTGTCGCGGTCTTGCGACGGCCGGTTCCGGCGGAGATTGCCTTCTTGGTAGCCATTTCAGTAAATCCTCCTTAGAGCTTGATCTCGACCGGCTTCTGCGCGGCGTGGGTGTGTTCGGCTCCGGCAAAGACTTTGAGACGGGTCATCATCTTGCGGGCGATGTTGTTCTTCGGGAGCATTCCCCAGACCGCCTCCTTGATCATGCGGTCAGGATGCTGCGCACGCATGGTGGCGGCGCTGAAACGCTTAAGACCGTCACGGTAGCCGCTGTAACGCTGATATTCCTTCTGTTCTTCCTTCTTGCCCGTCAGTTTGACGGACGCCGCGTTGACGACCACCACAAACGCACCGGCGTCAACCGACGGATCAAACGTCGGAAGGTCCTTGGCGCGGAGTTTGTTCGCTATCACGACTGCGAGGCGGCCTAGAGGCTGATCCTTCGCATCGACGAGGAACCACGAACGGTTCTCGCCCGGGTTCGGAGCTCTGTAGCTCTTCTGCATTTTATTTTCCTTCTTTTCTTTCGGATTTGTGCCCATTCTCCAGGGTTTTGTCCGCAATGCCGCTGTAGCACCGCGCCACAACGACCGAAACCGGTTAGCCCCCGATTTCGCGTTGGATGTATATGATACCAAATTTGGCTAAAACGCGCAAGTACCCTATTATGGAGTTTATCCATTACAAATGGCAACAACTAAAGAAATGAAAATCATGTGGCTCAACAAGCAACTAAACAAGGTCCCGCAGTTCCGCTCGTCCGCCAGACAACCGTCCTAGACGAATTTGACGCCTATCCGCTTTTCCCCGACTTCGCGAAGCACCTGTAATAGGGCAGTTATTTGAAACCTGGAGCTTCTGACAACGCCAAACCACTTCTCAAAATGCGCTTAACTCCTGTAAACATCAAACAAAGTCCTATCTGCCGTTCGAAAAATGCGCAAACTTCTGCCACATTGCAAACGGAAATTGCACAATCTTGTGAAGAAAGCTAACCAGCACAAGACAAGAAACGGCTCACTTGGCCATTTCTTTATTATGCTTATGCACGAATAATCCAATTCTACGGCGAAAAGCTCGCGAAAACAGTGCTTTCAGCCGCCAGAGTCCCAAAAGCATGAGAATCCCCGAAACAATGGCCATCTTAACGCGTCCAATAAGCTTGATCAAGGCCATTGCCAACTTCTGCGGATGCTCTAGCCTAAATGATTTGGCTCCACGGGCGGCGAACTTAGCGTCAGAAATGAATTTGTCTAACGCCTTTGGACCCTTCCTGGCTGACTTTTCAAGAGCCTTTGCCCCATCCTCCGACTTGGCAAGGCGGCGAACAGCCTCAACACCTTTTGCGCCGTGCGTTCTCACAAGTATGGCCGTCGGCTCCGCAGCAAGGCTGGACATCTTAGAAACGGCCGTTAGCGAATCGACATCGTCTATGTGTTTCATCATGGCTGCCCCGCGCGCCGCTCCGGCACTTTCGAAAAGCCTTTTAATGCCGACAAAAATATCCTTCAGCGTAGAAGAAACCTCTTTAGCCTTTATCGAGCTTTTGCAGGCTTCCACAAGTACGCCGCAGAACTTACCGGAAAGATTACCTGTCTTGCGAAGCGTCTTTAATAGCGACAGGGAAGCGTCCGCCGAAACCTCCACTCCTTCGCCGGCATCCGGAATATACGACACCACCGACGTGGCAACGCCAACCGCGGCAAGCGCCGCAACCACCGGGTCCGCATTCCTGCCTGTCGCCTTACGGTACCCCTGCTTCACCAAGTCGCGGATGTCACCCCACAAGAGGAAATCGGATACGACTGCGCCGCCCAACTCCTCCATACTTACGCCGTCACCCACAACAAATCCTCTTCCTGCGCGGTATGCCCGGCTCCAGAATGATGTGCGCCTTACGCGTATCCTGTCTCGCACATCCTGCACTTCTGCGTAAGCAGGCACATTGTCGCCATTCAGTACCCAGTCGGCCAGATGCTCGGCCTCGTTAAGACGACCTTCGGACTCCAGCCCCATTATCTCTTGAAGATAATCGTAGTCGGGGACCGATTCAACATCTTCCTCGAACCTGCCCGTAAACGAGAGCCAAATGCCGCCGCCGCCCAAAAGCAGGCTCACAAAGCCTAGAACAAGCCGCTTCATGCAGACGGGTCGATGCGCATGTTTTACTTCCTTCGGCTCCAGAAGCTGGCGAGGACCGAGCCGGAGAAATCCATCCATATGGAAAATACGTTAGCGGGCAACGCAGCAATCGCACTGCCGAGAACGCTTATCGATAGCGCCGCAGCCATTCCACTATTCTGCATTCCGACCTCTATGGCCACAGTCCTGGCCTCGCTTTCGCCAAACGGCAGAACACGTCCCAAAAGACGCGTAAGCCAATATCCCAACGTATAGCCCGTTACATTGTGCAGAATCGCCGCCGCAACAATGAAAACGCCCGCCTTGCGGAATGTATCGTGCCCGGCCGCCGTCAGCGCAAGAATCGTCCAGCAAATGCCCGACATGGAGACTACCGTAAGGATTCGTTCGCATGTCGTGCCGTGCGCATCAAATATCCGCCTGAAAGCGCAACGGACGAGTCCGCCAGCGATTACAGGAACGAGCACGATCTTCATCGATTCCACCATAAGCATCATGGCGTCGACCTCAACGAACCGTCCGGCAAGGAGCTTCATCAGAAGCGGCGTTACAAACGGCGACAGCATAGTAGAGCAGCATGTCATCGTAACCGAAAGCGCGACATTTGCCTTGGCAAGGTAGGCAACGACATTCGAAGCCGTGCCACCGGCGACCGACCCCACAAGCACGAAACCGGCGGCAAGTTCACCAGAAAAGCCGAACATGGCGGCAAGGAGCCATCCGACAAGCGGCATTACAACAAACTGAAGCACAACGCCAACCGCAACCGCCCACGGTGTACGGACAACCGCGAGAAAGTCCTTCATGGAGAGGGTCGTACCCATTCCGAACATTATGAGCTGGATCGCCGGCACCACCAGCTTGACCAGACGCACCCCGCCCCACGAAGTGAACGCGCCTGGCCACAAGAGAGCGACGGCGGCACAAGATAGTATCGCAAGCCCAAATGCCTGCCCCTTCAGGAATCTAATGACATTTTTCATACTGGTTTCAGCTGTCGAAAACACTCATAAGCGGCGATTGACACCGCATTGGCTAGATTGATGCTGCGCGCATGTTCGCCCGGCATGGGAATGCGATATAACGAAGATTTGTAGCGTTCGTAGAAGTCCTTTGGCAAGCCGGACGACTCATTTCCGAACACAAGCGCGTCGCCTGGACTGAAACGGCAATCATAGAGCGACTTCTCGCCATGAGTCGAGAGGAAATGGAGTCTCTTCGGCTTCTCGGCGGCAAGGTAGTCATCCCACGTGTCGTGAAGCGTAACGTCAAGATGCGGCCAATAATCGAGTCCCGCACGGGCGATCGAACGGTCGTCAAGCGCAAAACCAAGCGGCTTTATGAGATGAAGAGGAACGCCTAGCCCAACACATAGCCGCCCAATCGCGCCAGTGTTGTGCGGTATCTCCGGGCGAAGAAGAACTATTGAGAATCGCAGCCCGTCCGAACGGCTGCATTCTTTTAGTCCGGCGCAAACCTGCGATGAGTCTGGATTTGTCCATTCATACGGAAAGCTTCGGCACTTGTCGGGCTTTACGGGATGTATCCGGCAACGGTTGTCGTCTGTCAGCCAAGCACATGCACCATCAGGTCTGCTCTTCAGAATCAATCCTCTCCTGTCGGGTGCGACTTCAGTCTCGCGATCGATGAAGTCCGCCTCGGGAATGCCTAGGAATGCCGAGATTCGTGCTATCTCCGAGTCCGAAACACGGACAATTCCATCCTTGATGCGGCAACACGCACCGCACCCTCGACACTCGAAATCGGCTAGACCCTCCATTTGAATGGTCTATTGGAACATACGAATGGCTAGGCCGATAAGTATGGCGCACCAGCACATGCCAGCACCGACAAAAGCTGCAACCACGAGACTGGAGGCTATATCTTTCGCCTTGCCTGAAAGCTCGTTGTGCTCAAGCGATATTCGGTCAACTACAGTCTCAATTGCGGTGTTGGCGATTTCCGCGACCAGCCCCATGAAGACAGAATATATCAAAAGCGCACGCTCACACCATGAAACCGGCAACAAAAACGCCACAATGGTCGATATGACAAAGGCGACAATATCCGTCCTGAACGCCTTCTCGCCGAAAAGGACGGCCCTGAAGCCTCGCGCCGAATATTCGGCCGCGTCCTTAAGTTCCTGCGGAGACTTCAATTTCAATTCGCTCAAAGCCTTTATATCGGCCTTGAGTTCATTCACCCTTCTGCTGAGCTCGGCTATTTTGGCCTTTAGTTCGTCCTTATCCATACGACGCATCTTTCTTCCTCCTGATTGCATCCTTTGCAGCGTCATCAAGGCTTAAAGGCTTTTGAGCAAAGCCGTGCAGCCTTCAAGAACGTCATCGTAGGTTTCATCGAAGTTTCCGGTATACCAAGGGTCGGCTATCGAGCGCTCTGAACCGGCGAACGAAAGAAGCGTGCGGACCTTCGGCAAGTCTTCTGGATAAACGAGCCTCCGCAAATCGGCTATGTTGTAATCGTCCATGCCAATAAGCAGGTCGTATTCCCGCGCCTTTGCGGCAGTCAGCAGCCAAGCAGCTCGCGGCGAAAAAGGAATGCCCTGCTCGCGCAGCTTAGTTCGAGTTCCGTAATGGATGTCGCTGCCTATTTCGTCCGTGTGCAACGCGGCGGACTCGACCTCAATGTCGTCTCGCCCGGCCCGACGGACGAGTTCCTTCATCACAAACTCCGCCATAGGCGACCGGCATATGTTCCCGTGGCACAAGAATAAGATTTTCATTAATGTGCATTATACCAAAAACCGCGCAGGTCTTTGGTATATCTATCCGTAACATCATCGGCGGGGACATCCGAGAAGCATTGCGGTATATCCCATGTAAGCCAAAAGAGAGTTCCGTCGGCCGATGGCGACCAGCGACTAGCGTAGATTCGCCTGTCTGGACGGGAGGCGTCCGCCTGATACGCGTATTCCAGGAACCAGATGTTGTCCTCGCGCTCCTTCTCGCCGGACGCCAGAACATGCCAACCGCCGTTGCACCATACCTCGACCCAAGAATGGTTCCCTGGTATTGTCGTCCAGCAGCACCCTACGAGCCTGGCCGGTATGCCAAGCGCGCGGCATGCGTCAATGAGGATTATCGATATGCCGGTGCATGACGCCATGTGGATTCTCATCGAGTGACGCGGAGACTGACGGGCCTGATCGCGACGAACGTCGTAGTGGACGTTTATGATATCCCAAATCGTGCGGTCAAGGCGAACGGCTGCGTCGTATGCGTTGGTAGCGGCGGCGACAATAGGCTGAAAGCGTTCGCGGAACTCGCTGCGCCAGTCGTCACGTCCCTCGCGAATCACAGAATAGGGCAACACATATTCAAGGTATATCTCGTCAGGATACTTTTCGAAAGCGGACTTTCGCGCGGCGGCGGCAAGAAGGCAATTGTTGGTTACGTACTCAGGCGGCAGGGGTAAATCCTGTGGCGGAGCATACTTCATTATGAAATCGAAGTCGCGTTGGAACGAGTCCGAAACTTCGCACGAATCGCCACAAGCGCCAAGCACAACAAGTCCACAAGCCAGCAATGACACAATCTTTACCACAATCCACCTCCAGTATATGTTTATGAAATATAAATCGTCCCGCTTCCGGATAGCGACGCTATGAACGCTGGAAGCATGCGGCAAAAGCGCCGTCAAAGCCACTCTCCGTCGGCACCGACTCTTTCGATTCAATGAGAGTGAAGCCGCCGTTTCGCGAAAGGAACGCTTCAACCTGATCAGAGTTCTCCTCTGGCTCGTTCGAGCAGGTGGAATAGACGAGCCTGCCACCCGGAGCAACCAGCTTAGCAGAGGTTTCGAGTATCTGCGCCTGCAGCCTCACCAGCATCGCAAGCTTCTCCTTGGTCCAGTTCCAGCGGGCGTCGGGACGCCTCCTCAAAACGCCGGTATTGCTGCATGGCGCATCCACGAGAACCTTGTCGAAAAGTCTAGTGCCTTCCGTGGTGACGAGAGGGGCGAGTTCGCCAGTAACATGAACCTTATCGGCAAGCCCGAGCCTCTTAAGATTCGCCTCAAGCCTTGCGCGGCGCTTCGGGTTCACCTCGCAAGCCGTCACAGACGCGCCGCGCCACGCAATTTGCGCGGTCTTTCCGCCAGGTGCGGCGCATGCGTCGAGTATCGTTTCGCCTGGTTTGGGGTCCAGCAGCTCTACTGCAAGGCGTGTACCGGGGTCCTGCACTATGAACGCGCCTTCTGCGAAGCCTTCAACCTCATCCACGCGTTTGCCGCGCGGCAGTTTCTCGAATCGTCCGTCAGAATACGCAAGGTAGGTCTCGGCAGGTTCGTTGTGCCACTTGGCCAGCGCCTCCGCCGCATCCGCACCGAAGCGGACCGTCCAGCGGGACGCAAGCTCTGTCGGAATGCTCTCCCTTACCGCGAAAGGCGCGGCGGCTATGAGGGACTCGAATTCGTCGCGTCTGCGCAGCAGGTTTCTCAAGACACCGTTCACGACACGCGCAATGTTCTGGTTCTCGCACGACTTGGCGGCGTCCACGGTTTCGTTGACCGCCGCGAAATCCGGCACATCGGGCATGTAGAGTATCTGAGCGGCGCCCACGTAGAGAAGCGCCTCCATCTCGCCCTTCGGCCACTTCTTGACGAGCTCGCCGAGCACAAGCCTTAAAGGACGCAGCCTGCGGATTGCGGTATAGACCAAATCCTGCACGAATGCGCGGTCAGCCCCGGCAGGCAGCATGGACGCCGGGAACTCCTTCGTCATCAGCCATTTGGCCAGGATGAACGAAGCGACGCGGCGGGAGTTTTGACGCGGGGGCATCAGAGTCCCACCGCCTGCCTTACCTTCGCCATGATAGGGGCTGCGGTGGCACGGGCCTTCTCAGCGCCTGCGCGCAGTATATCCTCAAGCGCGTCAGGATCCTTCGCAAGCTCCTCGCGGCGTTCGCGGAAAGGATCGAAAAGGCGCTTGTAGGCGGCGAGCAGAGCCTTCTTCGCATGGCCGTAGCCGTAGTTGCCGGCGCGGAAGGCGGCCGCCATCTCGGCGACCTCCTCTGGCGTCGCAAACAGCTTGTACATCTCGTAGATCGAGTTGCCTTCGGGCTCCTTGGGCTCCTCCATCGTCTTCGAGTCGGTGACGATGGCCATTATCTTCTTCTTGGCCGAGGGGTCGAAGAGCTCAATCGTGTTATGGTAGCTCTTCGACATCTTCTGGCCGTCGGTGCCGGGAATCGTTGCCACCGACTCGGGAATGTAGGCGTCGGGCAGCTTGAATATCTCGCCGTAGGCGTTGTTGAACTTCTGCGCGAGGTCGCGCGTAACCTCAAGGTGCTGCTTCTGGTCCTTGCCCACGGGAACGAGGTCGGCGTTCATTATGAGGATGTCGGCGGCCATCAGCACGGGGTATGCGAACAGCCCGTGCGTAGCCTCGAATCCGTGAGCCATTTTGTCCTTGTAGCTGTGGCAGCGCTCCAGAAGACCCATCGGGGTCAGACAGGAGAGATACCACGCGAGCTCCTGCACTTCGGGAACGTCGCTCTGGCGGTAGACGATCGTCTTTTCGGGGTCAAGGCCGCAGGCGAGGTAGTCGAGGGCGACGTCGCGCGTCGCCTCCCGCAGAAGCGCACCGTCGCGCACCGTCGTCATCGCATGGAAGTTCGCGATGAACATGAACATATCCTCGCCCTTCGCCTGAAGGTCGAACATCGACTTCATTGCACCGAAGTAGTTGCCCCAGTGCAGCTTGCCCGAAGGCTGGATTCCCGTAAGGATTCTCATGGCTATCAGCGGCAGAGCGTGTAGAGAACGCCCGCGACTACGGCGGACCCGATCACGCCCGAGACGTTCGGGCCCATCGCCTGCATGAGCAGGAAGTTCGCCGGATCGTTCTGGAGCGACACCTTGTTCGAGACGCGCGCAGCCATCGGGACGGCCGAGACGCCAGCGGAGCCGATGAGCGGATTCACCTTCTCCTTCGAGAGGAGGTTCATGAGCTTGGCCATCAACACGCCGGCCGCAGTTCCCACGCAGAACGCGCAGAGACCAAGCGCGAGAATGCCGAGGGTCGTTCCGGAAAGGAACTTCTCGCAGGCGAGCTTGGAGCCGACGGATAGGCCGAGCATGATGGTCACGATGTTGATGAGCGCGTTGGACATCGTATCGCTGATTCGCGCTACGGAGGGACCTGCCTCCTTGGCGAGGTTGCCGAGCATGAGAGCACCGATCAGCGGCACCGCCGACGGCAGAAGCACCGCGCAGAGGAGAAGCACGATCAGCGGGAAGCAGATCTTTTCGATCTTCTTGACCTCGCGAAGCGGCGGCATCTTGATGAGGCGCTCCTCCTTTGTGGTGAGCGCGTTCATGATCGGCGGCTGGATGATCGGCACGAGCGCCATGTAGG